>JAICKX010000013.1 GCA_025927685.1 Thermoleophilia bacterium
GCTGCGACGAACTTCGAGCAGCAGTACACGGCGCACTCCAACATCAACGCCGTCGTGATGCCGAACGACGACACAGCGAACGCCGTCATCTCGGCGCTCCAGAAGGACAAGATCCCGCCGAAGACGTTCCCGACCACCGGGCAGGACGCCTCGCCGTCGGGCCTCCAGAACATCCTCAAGGGCTACCAGTGCGGCACCGTCTACAAGCCGGTGTACGAGGAGGCGCAGGCCGCCGCGGCGCTGGCGCTCTACCTGCGGGCGGGGATGACTCCCCCGGATTCGCTCATCAACTCCACGACCAAGGATCCCAAGACCGGCGACGAGATCAAGTCGGTCTACACGGTGCCGACCTGGGTCACCATCGACAACATGGCGGACACCGTGGTGAAGGACCAGGCGGTCAAGGTGTCGGACCTGTGCTCCGGATCCCTGGCCAGCGCGTGCGCGGCGGCCGGGATCAGCTAGACGTGGCGAGCGGGAGCGGCGTGAGCGCGGAGACGAACGGCACGCCGCTCCTCCGCCTGCGCGGGATCTCGAAGGCGTTCGGGCCCGTGCAGGCGCTGACCGACGTCGACGTGGACATCCGTGCCGGCGAGGTCACGGCGCTCGTGGGCGACAACGGCGCCGGCAAGTCGGTGCTCGTGAAGACGATCGCCGGCATCCACAGCGCCGACCGCGGCGAGATCCAGTGGGAGGGTCGGCCGGTGCGGATCCGCTCGCCGCGTGGCGCGGCGGCGCTCGGCATCGAGACCGTCTACCAGGACCTGGCCCTGTGCAACAACCTCGACATCGTCGAGAACATGTTCCTCGGCCGCGAGCGGACGCGCGGGTTCGTCCTCGACGAGGAGCAGATGGAGGAGGCCGCGCAGGAGACTCTCTCGAGCCTGGCCGTCACGACCGTCCGGTCGATCCGCCAGCCCGTCGCCTCGCTGTCCGGCGGCCAGCGCCAGTCGGTGGCGATCGCGAAGTCGGTGCTCTGGAACGCGAAGCTCGTCATCATGGACGAGCCGACGGCCGCGCTCGGCGTCGCGCAGACCCGAATGGTTCTGGATCTCGTCCGCCGGCTGGCCGACATGGGCCATGCGGCGCTCATCATCTCCCACAACATGAACGACGTCTTCGAGGTCGCCGACCGCATGGCCGTGCTGTATCTCGGCCGGATGGTGGCGGTGCGGCCGGCGGCGGAGATGGACCGCCAGATCGCCGTCGACCTCATGACGACGGGCGCCTCGTCGCGGCAGTCGCCGGCGGCGCGGAAGGGCGAAGGAGGCTGACGCGTGTCGACCGTCGACGAACCGGTCGAGCCCGACGAGCTGAGCGAGGAGGCCGCGCGCAAGGCGGAGCTGGCCGTTCCCGCGGAGCTCGTCGCCGGCTCGGCGACCGAGTACCTGCGCTCGTCGATCGCCCGGATCAAGGCGGGCGAGGCAGGAGTCCTTCCGGTCGTGGCCGGGCTGATCGTCGTCTCGATCCTCTTCCAGTCGCTCAACTCGCACTTCCTGACGGCGCAGAACCTCGTGAACCTGCTCATCCAGGCGGCGGTGTTCGCGCTGCTGGGAATGGGCGAGGTGTTTGTCCTGCTCCTCGGCGAGATCGACCTCTCGATCGGATACGTCGCCGGCATGGGCGGCGTCATCATGGCCGATGCCGCCGGCCCGGCTCACGGCTGGCCGTGGTACGTGGCGATCGGGCTCGCGCTCCTGGGCTGCGCCGGCATCGGGCTCGTCCAGGGCCTGATCATCACCCAGATCGGGCTGCCCTCGTTCGTCGTCACGCTCGCCGGCCTGCTCTTCTGGGAGGGCGTCCTCCTCAAGATCCTCGGGAACGGCGGCACCATCCCGATCAACGACACCGTCATCAACGACATCGCGAGCAACAACCTGTCGAACACGTGGAGCTGGGTGGTGATGCTCGTGATCGTCGGCGCGTTCGCCGTTCTGGCCTGGCGCCGCGACGACAAGCGGCGCAAGGCCGGGCTCGTCGCCCCGCCGCCCACGATCACGCTGCTCAAGATCGCGCTGGCGCTGGCGTGCGGCGTCGGGCTCGTCCTCCTCTGCACCGTGAACCGCGGGCTCCTCGAGCCGATCTCGGGCGTGCCGTGGGTCGTGCTTCTCGTCCTCGCCGTGCTGGCGGTCTGGAGCTTCCTCCTGGGCCGCACCCAGATCGGCCGCTACATCTACGCGATCGGCGGCAGCGCCGAGGCCGCCCGCCGGGCGGGCATCCACGTGCAGGGGATCCGGACGCTGGCGTTCACGCTCACGGGGCTCACGGCCGGCATCGCCGGGATCGTCTACGCCTCACGGTTGCGCTCGATCTCCACGACGGTCGACGGCGGCACGCTCGTCCTCTACGCCGTCGCCGCCGCGGTCATCGGCGGCACGAGCCTGATGGGCGGGCGGGGCAAGGCGCTCCACGGCGTGCTCGGCGGGATCGTCATCGCGGCGATCTACAACGGCATGGGCCTCATGGGGTACGGCGCGGCGGCGCAGTTCATGGTCACCGCCCTCGTGCTCCTGGCCGCCGTGACGATCGACGCCACGTCGCACCGCGGCCGCTCCGCCGGTACCTGAGGGCCGGCCGGCTGGGAACGGGCGTGCGGCAGCAGCTCTAGGAGCGTCTCGGCCGCGGCGCCTGCCGCGGCTCGAGCTGCGGATACTCGTCGTCCAGCCGTGACTTCGACCGGTGCATCGCCCGCCGGACCGCCTGCTTGGCTCGCTGGGCGCCGGGATCGGTGTGCATCGGCCGGCGTTTGGACATCGCTCTTGGACTACCCGTCCGCGTCCGGCGAGAAACGGTTTCCGGCACGGCACGCCGCGGGTATCACCGCGCGGACCGAGGATGCCAACACGGGAGGATGAACGTGAAGTTGCAATCGCTTGAAGACGTGCTCATGGCCGAGCTCAGCGACCTCATGAGCGCCGAGAAGCAGCTCGTCCAGGCGCTGCCGAAGGTCGCGGGGGCCGCGTCGTCGAAGGAGCTCCGGGAGGCCATCGAGCATCATCTCGAGGAGACGCGTGGCCACGTCCAGCGGCTCGAGCAGGTGTTCGACTCGCTCGGCAGCGACGTGGAGAGCGAGCACTGCGAGGCGATGGAGGGCCTGATCGGCGAGGGCGAGGAGATCGTCGAGGCCGACGGCGACGACTCCGCGAAGGACGCGGCGCTGATCGGCGCCGCCCAGCGCGTGGAGCACTACGAGATCGCCGCGTACGGCACGGCCCGCACGCTGGCCGAGCAGCTCGGCAAGGACGACGCGGCCGCGCTCCTCCAGGAGACGCTCGACGAGGAGAGCGCCGCCGACCAGACGCTCACGAAGATCGCGGTGAGCCGTGTGAACGAGCGCGCCGCGACGTAGCACCGAAGGCCGGGCCGGCGGCCGCGCGCCGCCGGCCCGCCGTTCGACTGGAGGTCGACATGGCCGTCAAGAACGAGAAGCAGTACGAGGCCCTGAAGGACAAGGGGATGTCCAAGGAGCGCGCCGCGCGGATCGCGAACTCGCCGGGCGCATCGAGCCGCGGAGGCAAGAAGTCGGGCTCGGGCTCGAGCCCGAAGCAGGGCGGTACGACGGCCCAGAAGAAGGCCGCGGGCCGCAAGGGCGGGAAGGCCGCCGCGAAGAAGTCGTGAGCCGGACCGAGCACGAGTTCCCACGCCGGAGCCAGCCCCGGCCAGGGCACCAGGAGCGCATGGAGCCGGTCCCGCGGGCCGAGATGGAGGGCTACGTCGGGAGCGGCAAGCTGGCCGGGATCCGAGCGCTCGTGACCGGCGGCGACTCGGGCATCGGCCGGGCCGTCTCGGTCGCATTCGCCAAGGAGGGCGCGGATGTCGCCATCGCCTACCTCGGCGGGCATGACGACGCCCACGGCACAGCCGAGCTGATCGAGGCCGAGGGCAGGACGGCGGTCGCCGTCGCCGGCGACCTGTCCCAGCTGCAGGCGTGCGCCGCGGCCGTGCAGCGGACGGCCCGAGGAGCTCACGGCCGAGCAGTGGGAGCGGACGTTCGGGACGAACATCCACAGCGACTTCTGGACGACCAGGCGCCGCGCTCCCGCACATGGGAGAGGGGAGCTCGATCATCAACACGAGCTCGATCAACGGGCTCCGCGGCAACAGGTCGCTGATCGACTACTCGGCCACCAAGGGCGCCATCCTGGCCTACACCTACTCCATGGCCCAGGCGCTCGCCGAGCGCGGGATCCGGGTGAACGCCGTCGCGCCGGGGCCGGTGTGGACGCCGCTCATCCCCTCGACGTTGTCGCCCGAGAGCGTCGAGCAGGTCGGTGCCGACCAGCCGATCGGCCGGGCCGCGCAGCCGGACGAGATCGCGCCGTCGTACGTGTTCTTCGCCTCGCCCCAGCTCTCCGGCTACTACACGGGCGAGGTGCTCGCGCCCGTGGGCGGCGAGACCATGCCGGGCTGAGCACCCGCCTTCCGGGGGAGTGGCAAACTCCTCCCATGGCGACGATGGCGGATCTGGACGAGCTCGCGCTCGCGTTGCCGGAGGCCACGAAGGCGGTCGCCGAGGACGGGCGGCCGTCCTACCTCGTCCACGGCAAGATGTTCTGCTTCCATCGCGGCCGCCGGCCCGACGCCGTCGACCCGGAGACGGGCGAGCGGCTTTCGGACGTCGTCATGTTCCGCGTCCCGGGGCTCGAGGAGAAGGAGCTCCTGCTCTCCGACGACCGCGGCATCTACTTCACGACGCCGCACTTCCGCGGCTACCCGGCGGTGCTGGTGCGCATCCCCGACCTCGAGCGGCTCGACCGCGAGGAGCTGCGAGACGTCGTCGTCGACGCCTGGCTGACACGGGCGCAGAAGCGGATCGCCAAGGCGTGGCTGGCGGAGCATGCGGAGGAGGCGTGATGGCGACCTACGCGCATCCCGACCGCCACCTGCTCCGCGCCAAGGACCTCGCCGACGCGCGCTACTTCGATCCGCTCGACGTGAACGACTTGGCGGGCGCCGCCGGCCTCTCCCGGGCGCACTTCAGCCGCGAGTTCCGGCGGGCCTTCGGGGAGTCGCCGCACGCCTACCTGCTCACCCGCCGCCTCGAGCGAGCGGCCGCCCTCCTGCGCGGCACCGACCGCTCGGTCGCCGACATCTGCTTCTCGGTCGGCCTGCGCAGCGTCGGGTCGTTCACGACGAGCTTCACTCGCACCTTCGGCGCCTCGCCGGCGGCCTACCGGGCCGCGCATCCTCCGGCCGCCAGCCTGGCCATCGTCCCGACCTGCGTGCTCAGGTTCTACGGCCGCCCGGAACGGCGCACGTTTCGAGAAGACAGCCCCGGCGGTCGCGGATAGCCTGGATCTCGACAGATCCGATCCGCCCGAGGAGGGGACGAATGTACAAGCTCAGCACCGCCCAGCTCTGGGTCGACGACCAGGACGAGGCGCTCGAGTTCTATACGACGAAGCTCGGCATGGAGGTGCGCTCCGACGTCACCATGCCGGAGCTCGGGAACTTCCGCTGGCTCACGGTCGGCCCGCCGAGCCAGCCTGACATCGCCATCGTGCTCATGGCGATCCCCGGCCCGCCGGTGATGGACGCCGAGACGGCCGACCAGGTGCGGAGCCTCATGTCCAAGGGCTTCGCCGGCACGGTCTTCCTGACGACCGACGACTGCCGCGCCTCCGTAGAGGAGCTGAAGGGGCGCGGGGTCGAGTTCACCGAGGAGCCCGAGGAGCGCCCGTACGGGATCGACTCCGGCTTCCGCGATCCCTCCGGCAACAGCTTCCGGCTCACCCAGGTCACGATGGCCGGCGTCTGATCCACGCTTCAACCCCTGGGGTCAGACCCTCTAGCCATGCTGCTATGGGGTCTGACCCCGGTGGTTTCGGCTACCGCCGCGTCGCGACGGCCTCGAGGTACGTCGCCGGGATCGAGACGGTCCCGTCCGCGAGCCGGTTTCGCTGCCGGACGAGGTCGACCAGGTCGGCCTCGAGCATGAAGCGGTTCTCTCCGGCCGCCTCGAGCGCGCGCACGGTCGGGCCGTACGAGCGGGCAAACGTCCCGACGGGGTGCTCGGGCGACCTGGCCCGGAACGTGAACGTCCGCCGGCGCAGCTGGAGATGGGCCAACTCGGGCGCGAGCAGGGACCGCAGGCCCGGCTCGGTGCCCCACACGAACGCCGGCACAAGGTGACCACCGGCGACGAGCCGGTCCAGCTGCTCGCGATCGGCGGCACGCCCGGCGCGGCCTACCAGGCGCCGCCGTTCGCGGAGGTGGGGGCGCAGCTGCCGGGGTAGCCGCACCGCTCGGGAGTACAGTTCCACCGCATGAGCGACGATCGTGTGCTGGCGGGCGTCGGCGGGGCAGCCGTCGGGGTCGCCGTCGACCGCCGCACCGCCCCGGCCACGGTGTCCGTCTGGATCGAGGCTCCGGGCGCTCCGACCCAGGGCGCGAACCTGTCGCCGGAGGCTGCGCGCGAGCTGGCCGAGCGCCTGGCCCGCGCCGCCGGCGACGCCGGCTAGCCGCTTCCCGGACCCGCGTCCAGGCAGTACGGTTCAGAGAGCGATGGTGACGCCGGAGGAAATCGCCCAGATCTCGGTCTTCGCCTCGCTGAGCGAGCGCGACCTGCTCCGCCTCTCGCAGGCGGCCGCCGACATCCTGCTGGTGCCCGGCGAGTACGCCGCCTACGAGGGCAGCGAGCGGGCGCTCTTCGGCCTGCTGGAGGGCCGGATCGAGGCGGTGAAGCGGGTCGACGGCGTCGACAAGGTCGTCGGCGCGCGCACGCCGGGCGACATCTTCGGCGAGGTGCCCGTCACGCTCGGGTCCACCTTCCCGGCGGGCTTCCGCGCGGCCGAGCCGTGCCGGGTCGCGCGGATCGAGCCGCACGACTTCCACGCGATCACCGACGTCGCGCCGGACGTCGGCCGGGCGGTCGGGGAGCTCGCGAGCCATCGGATCGCCGGATCGCGCGGCCTCCAGGGCATCATCGCGGAGCCATGGATGCCGCGGGCCATCGTCGTCGGGCCCCGCTGGGACGCGGCGTGCGCGACCCTGCGGCACTTCCTCGACCGAAACCAGGTCTCATTCCGGTGGATCCAGCCGGACCTGGCCGAGGCGAGCGAGCACTGGGACGGGCCGCTCCCGCCGGCGGACGACTGCCCGGTGCTTCGGGTGATCGACGGCAAGACGGTGGTGAAGCCGCAGCTTCGCCGGGTGGCGGAGCTCCTCGGCCTCTCGACCGAGCCGGCCGCCGCCGAGTACGACACCGTCGTGGTCGGTGCGGGCCCCGCAGGGCTCGCCGCCGCCGTCTACGGCGCATCGGAGGGCCTGCGCACGATCGTCATCGAGCGCGAGGCGCCGGGCGGTCAGGCCGGGACGTCGTCGCGGATCGAGAACTACCTCGGCTTCCCGTCGGGCGTCTCGGGAGAGGAGCTCGCGAGCCGCGCCCTCCAGCAGGCGCGCCGCCTCGGCGCCGAGATCCTGGTGACGCGGACGATCACGCGCATCGACGCCGCCACGCGCCAGGTGCACCTCGACGGCGGTGATGTGCTGCGCGCCCGCACGATCATCCTGGCATGCGGCGTCGCGTGGCGGCAGCTCGAGATCGAGGGCTTCGACCGCCTGGCCGGCAGGGGGATCTCGTACGGGGCGGTGCGCACCGAGGCTCCGAGCACCCACGGCATCGACGTCCACATCGTCGGCGCGGGGAACTCGGCCGGGCAGGCGGCGCTCTTCTTCTCGAACCACGCCAAGAGCGTCACGATCCTGTGCCGCGGGGAGGGGCTCGAGCGGAGCATGTCGCGCTACCTGGTCGACCAGATCGACGCGCGTCCCAACATCGACGTGCGCCGGCGAACGGAGGTCACGGCCGCCCACGGCGGCGCGTCGCTCGAGGCGATCGACATCAAGAACCGCGAGACCGGCGAGGAGGCCAGGCTGGAGTCGGGCGGGCTGTTCATCCTGATCGGGGCCGATGCCGAGACCGGCTGGCTCCCGCCCGAGATCGCCCTCGACGACCACGGCTACGTGCTGACCGGCCCGGAGGTGGCGGCCGCCGACGGCTGGGCGCCGGCTCGTGATCCGTATCTGCTCGAGACGAGCGTCCCCGGGATCTTCGCCTGCGGCGACGTCCGCTGCAGTCCGGTGAAGCGGGTGGCGGCCGCGGTCGGCGAGGGCAGCATGGCGATCGCGTTCGTCCACCAGTACCTCAAGGAGGCGGCCGAGGCCTCGCGGGTGCCCTAGCGCGATCTAGCGTTCGAGGTCGCGCAGCCGCTCGAGCGCCTGCTCGGCATCGTTCGCGGCCTTGGCATGGGCCTTCTCGGCCCGCTCGGCGAGCCGGCGGGCATCCTTCGCCCGCGCCTCGGCCTCGGCCAGCTCCTCCTGCGCCTCGGCGAGCGCCTCCTCGGCGGCGGCGAGCGCGTCGGCGGCCTTCTGTGCCGCTGCGGCTGCGCGCTCCCGCCGCTTCTCCCCGACCTCGTCGCGCCGCTTCTCAGGCGCCGCGGCCTTGCGCGCCGACGCCGCCTTCGGCTTCAGCTTCGGCGTCGGAGGCGCGGGCCGGCGGCGCTCCTCAGGGATGGCAAGCCCCATCGGGAAGCCGACGGCGCGCTGCTCGCGCACGAGCACGCCGCGCCGGACCTGCCCGGCGAGGTCGGCGTCGAGGGCGGCGGCGTGGAGGGTCTCGCGCACGCGGTCGAGCGTGGCGGGGGTGGCCGATCCGCGGCCGCCGGCGATCCGCTCCGCCGCGCGCATGAGCGCGCGCAGCGCTGACTCCTGCGCCTCGCCCGCGGCCCGCAGGTCGGACGCCGATCCGGCCCCGAGCTGCACGTCGCGCAGCCGCGCACCCGCATCCAGGAGCGCGGCCGTGGCCTTCGCCTGGTCGCGCGCGAGCCGGTTCACCACCCAGGCGGCGACGCTCGGCTTGGACAGCTTGGCGACGGCCGCGGCCTCCCCGCGCTCGCCGCGGCCGCGGAGCTCCTTCGCGGCGGCGGTGCGCTCCTTCACGAACTCGTCCAGGTCGGCGGCGTAGAGGCGCTCCTCCATCTCCGCGAACGTGGGCGTTGGATCACCGGGCGTCACGGCGCTGGTCAGCGCGCCTGCGGCAGCTTCTTCGCGCCGCGCTTCGTGACCGGGTTCGACGGCGGCGGCACGACCGGGCCGATGTCTCCGTCGGGCGCCTCGTCGAGATCCACGATCACCGGCGCGTGATCGCTCGGGCCGGTGCCCTTGCGCGCGTGGCGGTCGATCCACGCGGCCCGCACCCGGGCCGCGACCGGGTCGCCGGCCAGGATCAGGTCGATGCGCATGCCCAGGTCCTGGTGGAACATCCCGGCCCGGTAGTCCCAGTATGAGAAGACGCGCTCGTTCGGCCACCGTTCGCGGACGACGTCGTGCAGGCCGAGCGCCTGGATCTCGGCGAGCGCCTCACGCTCCCTCGGCGTCACGTGCGTCTGGCCGATGTACGCGTCCGGGTCGAACACGTCGTCGTCCGTGGGGGCGATGTTCATGTCGCCGCAGACGATCGCGGCGTCGGGCCCGGCCGCGAGCACCTCCCGCAGGGCCGCCAGCCAGGCGAGCTTGTAGTCGTAGTGGTCCGAGTCCGGCACGCGGCCGTTCGGCACGTAGACCGAGTGCACGCGGATCCCGTCGCACGTGGCCGCCACGGCGCGCGCCTCCGGATGCGGGAACCCGGGCCCGTTCGCGATCCCGGTCTCCACGTCCTCGAGCCCCACCCGCGAGAGGATCGCGACGCCGTTCCAGGCGGCCTCGCCGTGCGCCGCCACCTCGTAGCCGCGCTCCGCGAGCGCGTCACCCAGCAGCTCGGCGAGCGCATCGTCGGCGAGCTTCGTCTCCTGCAGGCAGACGACGTCCGGGCGCCGCTGGTCGAGCCACGGGAGCAGCCGGGGCATGCGCTGCTTCAGCGAGTTCACGTTCCAGGTGGCGACGCGCACCGTCTACACGGTACCCACGTTCGCACGAGCATGTCGCCGCCGGCTAGTCCGCCTGCTCGAGGCCCGGCCCGGTCCCGTTTCCGCTCGGCGGCGTCCGCGGCGCGCCCGCCGTTCCCGCCGCCGGAGCGGCCGGCGCCAGCACGGTCTCGGCGCTCCCGAGGACGATCTGCGCCCAGCGCTCGCTGAAGCCGGCGAGGAACGCGATGACCGTGAAGAAGTAGATCGCCCGCGTCCCGGTCGGGATCGTGATCTGCTGGAGCAGGCCGGCCTTGAGCGTGCAGAAGATCGCCGTCGCCAGGATGGCGCCGACGGTCGTCCGGAAGAGCCCCAGCCTGCGCACCGCCCTCCCACCGATCTCGGCGTCGATCGTGAACGTCGACGTGCGCCGCTCGTCCATCCGGAGCAGCACGCTGATGAGCGCGCCGACCGCGCCGGCGACGACCGTGGCGGCGAGCTGCTGGGCGCTGGCGTCATGGAGGCTGTGCCGCGAGGCCACCGCGACGTACCCGGTGACCGCCGCGATGAGGAGGGCGAAGCCGGCGATGCCCTGCACCATGCCCCACACGTACACCATGCGGGCCCGCTTCTCGGCCGCCTTCAGGTAGTAGCTCTCGATGGTGCGGAGCTCCGGCGCGACGTGGGCGCGGGCCTGGGTCGTGGCCGCCGTGCGGCGCTTGTCCTGGACGCGCGGGGGCTCCATGTCGGCCCGGGCCAGCAGGAAGCTCGCGACCGACATGATCCAGCGGATGGCGATCCGCTGGCTCGTCCCGTTCAGCACCTCGCTCACCCGGATGGCGAGCGTCTCGCAATCCTGGAGCAGCATCGCGAGGCCGGGGGAGCGGGCGGTCTTCCAGTCGGTGGCGGAGTGGAAGCGCATGGTCGCCGAGCGCCGCAGGACGCGACGGGCGAAGCGGGCCGGCTCCTTCGCGGTGATCGCGACGGCCGACGCCTCCGACCTGCACCAGTACGCGTCGACGATCCGGCCGTTCGAGGCCTGGAACGCGGCCAGCCGGCGGCGGTAGGCCGCCTCGAGCGGGACATCCAGGTCGTGCCCGTTGGGGGTCGCGCCGAGGCTGCGGAGCTGCTCCCGCCACAGGTAGTGGGCCCACACGAGCTCCGCGAACGACGGCGGTCCCATCGGGGGCTGGACGACGTGGTCGGCGCTCGTCGCTGCGACGTTGGGGCCGGGGTCGCCCGCGGAGACGACGTCGGCACCGGCCGCCCGCTCCCCCGCCTGTGTCGTGACCGTCTCCTCCGCCACGTCCACCCGCACTCCTTCTGCCGGCCCGCTGCCGGCGCGCGCGGATGCTAGCCGGGCCGGCATCCTCGTGTCAACTGGTACAACCTGACAGGCCTCCGGCTCGGCCCGCTGATCCGCGGCCCTGCGCGCTACCCTGATCCCGTGAGCGCTTCCGACCGGGATGCGCGGATCAGCCGCGCAGAGCAGCAGTTCGAGGACGAGCTCGAGCGGGCCGGCGAGTCGGTGTGCATCGCGTCGCTGCCGCTCATCGTCGACGAGGTCGTCGCGGAGACGGCCGGGGACGACCAGCGCCTGGCGACCGAGATCGAGTCCCGGCTGCGGCGCCGGGCCGGCCTGCACGCATCCCCCTAAGTGCCCACCCGCTGACTACGACGCGGTCGTGCGGGGTACGAGCGATCCTTGGTGTACCGGGGCGACAACCGACGGACGGTGCTGGTGGTCGACGGCTCGCGCGGATCGGCGCTCGCCGCCGTGCGGTCGCTCGGCCGTGCCGGCTGGCGGGTGATCGCGCCGGCCGGGACGCCTGCCGCAGCGTCGCGACACGCCGCCGAGACGACGACCGTGCCTGACGCGGTGCGCTGCCCACGGGAGTTCGTCGACGCGATCGACCGGCTCGCGGGCGCGGGCGGGATCGATCTCGTCGCCCCCTCGACCGACGCCGCCCTGTACCTGCTCCACGAGCGCTGCGACCCGGGCACGGCGATCCCCGTCCTGGGCGGGTCGCGCAGCTCGTTCCGGGCGACCGCGAGCAAGTCGACCCTGCTCGCGACGGCCGCTGCCGCCGGCTTCCCGACGCCGGCATGGGGCGCGCCCGCCTCGGCGCAGGAGGCGCGCCGGCTCTCGGCCGAGATCGGCTTTCCGTGCGTCGTGAAGCCGCGCCACTCGTACGTGCTCCGCGAGCGGTTCAGGCATCGCAGGCATCGGATCGTCCACACGCACGCGGAGCTCGACGACGCCGTCGCCGCGCTCGCCGAGGCCGACGGGACGCCGCCGCTCGTCCAGGCCTTCGTGAGCGGGCGGTCGCTGTCCGTGTCCGCCGTCATCGATCACGGCGAGACCGTCGCCCTCGCCGTGCGCGAGACGCGCTCGTTCGACCCGCCGAAAGGCGGCACGTCGGTCTGGAAGCGGACGCTCTCGGTGTCGGAGCCCGGCGTGGACGCGGCGCTGAGGCTGCTGGAGGCGATCGGCTTCCAGGGCCTCGCGGAGGTCGAGTACCAGGTCGACGCCGCGGGGCGGCCGCGGCTGATGGAGATCAACCCGCGCCTCCACGGCTGGACATCGCTCGCCGTCGCGGCCGGTGCGGACCTGCCGCTGGCGGCGGGGCGCGCGGCGGTGGGCGAACCCTGCGGCCGGCCCATGGTCGCCCGGCCGGGCGTCGAGAGCCGCTGGCTCGGCGGCGAGGTGAGCCGCATCAGGCAGCTCCTGCGCCGCCGTCCGGAGCTGCCGCCGGGCCGGACCCGGCTCGGCGAGCTTCGGCAGGCATGGCCGCCCTGGCGCCCCGGAATGCGATACGACGGCCTCGACCTGGCCGATCCCCGCCCGGCGTTCGCCCGGCTGCTCGGGAGGAGTTGACGAGCCACCTGGCTAGAGCGCCCGGCCGACCTCCTCGTCGAGCGCCTCGCGCCACGGGAGCACCCGCTCGTCGCGCGGAGACATCCAGGCGCCGGAGTCGCCGACACGCCAGCCGAGCGCGAGCAGCGCCTGCGCGACCGGGGCCGGAATCGCCGAGATCACCCCGGCGACGTCTCCAGCCATGGAGCGCCGGTCCTCGAACTCCCGTGTGAGTGTCCGCAGCCGCCGCGCCTCGTCGCGATGCAGCCGGTCTGTCATGCAGACCTACCGTACCGCCTTTCGGCTCCCGGTTCAGGTCACGGCCCCGTAGCCGAGCCGGCCCATCCGGCCGCCGCAGAGCGCCATGATCCGGTCGAGGTTCTCCTCGAAGAACCCGCTCCACGACACCGACCGGTCGCCGCGCGGCTGGAACTGGCGGTCGAGCTGGTCGTGGATGTCCTTCGATGCCCGCAGGCCGACGGCGGCGGCGGTGCGGCCGATCGCGCCGGTCTTGTCCGCGCAGAAGTCCTCGTACCGGACGAGCTCGACTCGCCGCGGATGCCTCAGGCTGATGTCGGCGATCAGGTTCCAGCGGTGCGCGAGGGACTCGACGTAGTTCCCGGGCGCCGCCCCGAGCCACTCGCTCCGCAGCACGCTGCGCTGGACCGTCGTCAGGTGGGTCAGATCGGACTCGTCGACGCTCGCCAGGCTGCCCGGAAGCCGCATCCAGTTCAGGAGCGCGCGGATGTTGTCTCTCGGATCGCGGACGATCAGGATGACGGGCGAGGCCGGGAAGTAGTCCACGAGCTGGTCGTAGAGCAGGCTCAGGTTCGGCTCCTTCACGATGTCGCGAGAGAAGTCGAGCTTGTTCCGGCGGACGAGCTCGGCGAACGGCAGGCGGCCGAGACGGCAGCGGATGAAGAGGGGATGGGCCGTCTGCTCGTTGCGGAGGTCGAGCGTGACCGAGGCGTCCGCGGCTGCCCCGAGCAGGCCGGCGATGGCCGATGTCCCGGCCTTCTGGTTTCCGAGGACGATGACGGGGCGCGGGTTGATGCGGGCAAGGGGCGTTCGCAGCCTGCGCACCACCCACGCCGGCCCGGCGCGAAGCCGCAGAGGCGGGCCGAACGACACGAGCTCCCGGGCGGGGGGAGGCCGGAGCGGGGTGGTCTCGGTGTTCGGTGTCACAACGTTGCCGGTTTCCCGGCGGCCCCGCCGGGGCAAACCTTGCGGTCGTGGCTCACGCTTCGCCGGTCAGACAGCCCGACCTGTTCATCGTGGGGGCTCCCAAGTCGGGGACGACGGCGCTCCACACGCATCTCGGATCGCACCCGCAGATCGTTCTGCCGTCCCAGAAGGACCGGCCGTTCTACGCGTCCGATCTCGACTTCCGCCGCTGGCGGCTGTCGCGCGCGGACTACGAGGCGCAGCTTCGCGAGGGCGCGGATGCGCCGATCCTCGGCCACAGCTGCGTCTGGTACCTGTACTCGCACACCGCCGCCGAGGAGATCCGCCGGGCCGCGCCGGACGCCAAGATCGTGATCATGCTGCGAAACCCCGTGGACATGCTGCACGCGCAGCACAGCCAGTTCCTCTACAACGGCAACGAGGACATCGCCGACTTCGGCCAGGCGCTGGCGGCCGAGCCGGACCGGCGTGCCGGGCGGCGGGTGCCGCGCCGGGCCCACTTCCCGCAGGGCCTCTGGTACCTCGACACGGCGCGCTTCGGCGAGCAGGTGGAGCGGTACCTGCGCGTCTTCGGCGAGGGCCGGGTCGCCACGATCCTGTATGACGACTTCCGGGCCGACCCGGACGGAACGGTCGCCGGGGTCGCCCGCTGGCTCGGCGCCGACGGCGTGCCGCTCTCCGGCGGCGTCGTGAACGCCAACAGGCGGGTGCGGAGCCGCTCGTTGCAGTCCTTCCTCATGGCGCCACCGCCCTGGCTGGAGCGCGCGGTGCACGCCGTCTTGCCGCGGTCGCTTCATGGGCGCATCGCGCCGTGGATGATCCGCCGCAACATCCAGGAGCGTCCTCGCGAGCCGGTGCCCGCGGAGCTCCGGCGCCGGATCGCCGCCGACCTCGCCGGCGACGTGAGCCGTCTGGGGGAGCTCGTGGGGCGCGATCTCGGCGATTGGTGCGGGGACGGCCCGGACGGTGCCGGTCAGCGCGTGGGCGTCCGCCGGGCGCGCGCCTGATCGGACAGCCACGCAGCGCGGCTGCGGAGGTAGTGGAGCCGGCCCGGATACGTCAGCAGGTCGTGCCACTCACGGCGGAGCAGCGCGGCCGACCGCGCGACGAACGGCTCCGGAGGGTTGATCGGATAGTCGAGGAGGGCCGGCGCCAGCCTGCCGATCAGCTCGACGTGGTGGTCGCCGCGGCGCCGGCGCTCCGGGTCGATCGCCAGGACCGCCGACAGGAGCAGCTGCGAGTTCGCGGGATACGCCAGCTCGCAGGCGACGAGGTCGAGGGCCTGGGCGGTTGCCGACAGCCACCCGGCGATGGTCTGCTCGAGGTACATCCGGTCGCGCCAGTCCAGCCCGGGCTGCGGCTCCTCGCGCATCCACGCGAGCCAGCGCCGGATCCCGTCGCGGTGGGCCGACGAGCCGCGGTGGAAGCGGTCGAACTGGAATCGCCGGGCGATCAGGTCCACGGCCTCCGCGGGGTCGTCGGGCAGGCGCTCCGGCAGCCGTGCTGCGTAGAAGCCGCGTCCCACCTCGAAGATCCCGCCGCGCAGGCTCAGGGCGCTGTGCGGGATCGAGCCCCATTGGCTGCGTGCGAAGAGCTCGCGGTCGACCTCCACGCTGTGGCGGGCCGTGTGGAGGTCGTAGAGGGCTCGCCGGTGCGGCCGCACGAGGCTCGGAGGGAGCAGGACATGGGGCCGCTCGACCGCCGCTGCCAGGAGCGGCGGGAGCTCGACGTCGGCCGGGGCTGTGCCGGGGCCGGCGAACGTGTAGGTCGTGAACCGGGAGCCGACCGCCGCCGCAGCGGCGAGCACGAGCCGCGAGTCGATTCCTCCGGTCAGCGGCAGCCAGCACTCGCGGCCCGCGGCGGTGTACGAGGTGAGCGTCGTGCGCAGGATCGACTCGATGGCGTCGATGAGCCGGTCGTGCTCCATCCCCGCGAAGGCGTCGTCGAGGAGCCTGCGGGGGCGGACGCGTGGGCCGGCGGACGACGTGCGCAGAACCTGGCTCGGCAGCAGCCGGTGGATGCCGTCGAACCGCGTCGCCGGCGGCGGATACCAGTCCATGCCATGCCCCCGCGCGAGGAGCGGCGGCCCCACCGCGGCGGCGGGAGCGACGCCGGGAAGATCGTTCGCGAGCGCCGGGCTGTTCGACACCCACAGCGCCCCGTCCACGCCCGAGCGGTAGTAGCAGCCCATGGCTCCGGAGGCGTCCGTGTGGATCTCACCGTCCCCGACGAGCGCCCATCGGCCGGCCCAGCGGCTGTACACCTGCTCGATCGGCTCGCTCGTGCGCGCCCCGAGCTCGTCCTCGGGCGGGGGCGCGCCGGGGGCGGCCGCCACCGCCCTTCCCAGCAGGTGCCAGACGACCCCGGCCCCGTCGCGGACCCGGGCCACCCGCAGCGCGGGGGAGGAGGACAGCACGAAGGAGCCCTCGACCGGCGACGCGTGCCAGCCTCCGTCGGGGGCGACGCGCGCCGGGCCGATCACGAACTGCCGGTGATGAAGGGGGCGGTGCGTGAGCGCGGCCGCGCCCGTCGACGGCTCGACGGCCGGCTCCGTTGTGCCGTCCCTGGCGCCCGGGTGGTGCATACCGGGAACCGGATTCCCCGCAGACGGCGCCGGTAACCCGGGCGTTTCCCAAGCGCATCGTGGTGGTACCAGAGGCCGATGGTGTCCAGAACACGTCAGGCCGAGAAGATGGATTCGGCGCCGGTCGACCCCGCGCTGATCCTGGAGATCGAGCTCGCGGAGCCGCTTCCCGACGTGGACGTCGGCCGCGAGTACGGGCGCGCGCTCGCAATCGTGCGGCTGCATTCCGTCCCGATCGGGCAGGTGATGGTCCACCTGGCCATGGGGAGAGCCGGGCCGGATGACGTGGCCCGTGCGGTCGACGCGGCGCTGCGGGCGGCGGTGAACCGGCATCTGGCCGGTGACGGCGCCCCCGCGGTGGAGCGGATCGGTCGCGACGGCGTCCCGAGTGCCGGCGTCCCCCGCTGCGTCGCCGAGCGTGAGGCGTTTCTGGCCGGCGATCCGCCGTTCGTGAGCGTCATCGTGCCCACGCGGGAACGGGCAGAGCGGCTGGGCCGGTGCCTCGCGTCGATCATGCGGACGGCGTACCCACCCGACCGGCGGGAGATCATCGTGGTCGACAACGACCCGCAGACGGCCGAGACGCGCGCGCTCATCGACCGCTCGTTCCCGGGCGTCCGGTACGTCCGCGAGGACGCGCCGGGAAGCGCCAGCGCTCGCAACCGCGGCGTCGAGCACGCCCGCGGCGAGCTCGTGGTGTTTACGGACGACGACGTGCTCGTCGACCGCTACTGGCTGCTCGAGCTGGCCCGGGCGTACGAGGCTGCCCCCGCCGTGGGGGCGGTCACCGGCCTGCTCGTCCCGATGGAGCTCGAGACGCCCGCCCAGGTCTGGTTCGAGCAGTACGGCGGGTTCGGGCGCGGCTACGAGCGGCGTGTGTACAACCTGACCGACTCGCGTCCGCCGGACCCGCTCTTCCCGTACTCGGCAGGCGTGTTCGGAACGGGAAACAGCATGTCGTTCCGCCGGTCGGTGCTCGATGCGATCGGGGGGTTCGACCCGGCCCTGGGGAACGGCACCCCGGCGCTCGGCGGCGTCGACAGCGAGGTGCTGCTGCGGACGGTGCTCGAGGGGCACACGCTCGTCTACGAGCCGCGCTCGCTCGCCCACCACGCCCACCGGCGCGACTACGCCGGCCTGCGCAGGCAGGTCCTGAGCTACGGGGCCGGGCTCTCGGCATATCTGCTGAAGACGATGATCGAGCGCCCGCGGCTCCTGCCTGACTTCGCGGCCCGCGTGCCGCGGGGAGTCGCCTACGCGCTCAGCCCGCGGTCCGGCAAGAACGCGCGCAAGGAGCGCGGCTACCCGCGCCGGCTGACGTTCGACGAGCTGCGCGGGATGGCCTACGGCCCGATCGGGTACTTCCGCAGCAGGCGCCGGTACGGCCCGGCCGATCCGCGAAGGCGGCATGCCGCCCGTCGCCGCTAGATGATTGATTCCACGACCCCGCGCGCCTGGATGCCTGTCTGTGGTGGGTTAGCCAATCGCGGTGGGGCTGCGGCTGCGAACCTTCTCCTCGCGGTGTCCTCGGTCGGGCCAATATCACGTGATATTGGCCTTCCCTGCGTTCGAGCGAGGCTCGGTTCTCGCCGCCCAGGACATCACGGTGCCATGGAATCAATCATCTAGAGCGCGGGCCGGTCGCCCGGCGGCGCCGCTTCGTGTCGAGACCGCGTCCGGCCAGGAGGCGCTCACGGCGCTCGGCCCGGAGTGGGACGTGCTGGTCGACCGCCAGCGACTCCCCAGCCCGCTGCTTGCGACCGAGTGGCTGCGCGGGATGCGGGCGGGCGACCCGGATGCCACGATCGTCCTCGCCCGGCGCGGCGGCGAGCTGGTCGCCGGCGGGGCGTTCCGGCGAACGAGGATCGGGCCGGCGACGGTCGGCACGTGGCTCGCGGGTGCGCGCCTGCCGGCCGTGCTGGCCGCCGAGGACGAGCCCGCGGCGTCCCGCGAGGTCGTGGCCGAGATGGCCGACCGGTGTCACGCGCTGTGGCTCCCGCGGGTGCCGGCGCTCGGCCCCACGATGGGCGCGGTCGGATCGGCCGTCCCGTGGCGGCGCGCGACGGTCGTCGAGCCGCCGGGCTACGTCGTCCGGCTGCCGCCGTCCCGGCTCGACCACGCCCGCGACAAGGCGGCGTACGCGGTGCGCCGGGCGGGTCGCAAGGGGGCCGCGATCCGTGTCCGCACGGCGGCCGATCCGGACGAGATCCGCGGTGCGTTCGACAGGCTCGCGAAGCTCTACAGGCAGCGCTGGCGGGGCCGCGAGCAGGAGGGCGCCCGGTACTCGGACGTCGCGCACGTCCCGCTGCGGTATCACGCGCTGCTGCCGGTGATCGCCGCAGCGGGCCGGGTGCGGATCGTCGAGGTGTACGAGGGCGCGGAGCTGGTCGCGTCCCTCCTCGGGCTGCTCTGCGGGCGGGGCGCGCTCTTCCACACGACCGCTACGCGTCCGGACGGAGCCCTGCGCGGGCCAGGGCACGTCGCGATGCTGGCCTGGGTCGAGGAGGCGGCCGCCGCGGGGGCGGAGATCATGTACCTCGGGCGCGGGGCCGGCCAGCCCGAGGGCCCGAAGGCGAGGATCGGCGCAGAGGCGCTGCCCCTGTTCGACGTCCTCGCGGCGCCGTCGCCGCGGCGGCAGTCGCTGCTGACGATGGTGCTCAGGGCCAGGGGCGTGCTCGCGCGGAGCCCGCGTGGGAGCGGCCCGTGAGCGGGTCGGCTACTCGGCCCGCACGATGCGGCGGTACGACCGCAATGCCGCGGCCGACGAGTCGACCGGCCAGCTCGTCTCCTTGCGGTGGTTGAACCACACCACCGCGCGGATGCGCGGGAACCTCGCCATGTCGCGCCGGAAGGCGTGCTTGATCCAGCGGGCCTTGTGGCCGCCGGCCTCGCTCGAGGCGGTCTCGGCGATCAGCATCGGGCGCGAGGTGAGCCGCGCGAGCACGGCGTAGGAGTGCGCGAAGATCTCGCGGAAGCTGCGCCATCGCTGCCCGGGCACCGACGTGCCCCAGTTGTAGCCGTCGAGCCCCACCCGGTCGACGTAACGGTCGCCCGGGTACATGCTCGTGAAGTCGGGGCTGTTCGGCGAGATGACGTTCGGTGAGAACACGAACCGGACGTTCGTGGCGTGGGCGGAGTGGAAGATCGACACGAGGTGCCGCCAGGCGGCGACGAACTGCTGGGCGGTGTTCCCGTGGGCGCCGACGCCCCATGGCATCCAGCGGCCGTTCATCTCGGAGAACGGGCGCAGGAGGAGGCGCCGTCCCCACCGGCGTGCCGCCACGGCCGAGTCGTGCAGGTACCCGTCGTAGTCGCCGGCCGCGATACGCGTCAGGGAATTCTTCATCGGCATCCAGGTGATCATGGGCACGACCCCGTGCCGTTTGACCGCCCGCATGACCCGGTGGGCGATCAGCGGCCCGCCGTGCCAGGTCTCATACCACATGGCGATCCGCGGCATGCCTCCGACCTTGGCCGCGTACCGCTCGAGCGCCCGGCCCGGATGGGCGCTGGGGGCCGACACCCGGGGTGTGCACACGCCGAGACGGACGTGGTGCGCCACGGGCCTGACGGCGCCCTGGGCCGGCGACGGGACGAGCGTCACGGACAGGAGGGCGGCGAGAACGGTTGCTGCGAGGCGAGGCTGGTGCTGCATGATGCTGCGCCGAAGGAGGGGTATCGGGCGGGCGCCTGAGCGCGCGGCTCCCCACATCCTGGTATCCGCGCTCCCTCCGGCAGGTGACGGCGCCAGACGCTACCGGATCGCCGGGAAAGCCGAGGTTAGGGTTGGAAGGGAGGTTTGAGGAGCCCGTGAGGATTCTGCGAAGACCGGTCGGCGAGGTGCACCGCGTGGAACCGGCCTTCGGTGTGTCGCCCGGGCGCCGGCGGGGAACCGTGCGGACGATGCGCATCCTGATCGCCACGGATTCGTACCCACCGTTGATCGGCGGGGCCACGCAGGCGGGGCGCCTGCTCGCGCAGGAGCTCCGTGGCCGCGGGCACGCGGTCCATGTCGCCACGATCGCGCAGCCGAACACCCCGGCGGTCGAGGACGACGACGGGGTTCCGGTGACGCGCCTCACCGCCACCGTCCTGCGCGGGAACCGGGTGTCGGCGGACCCGTACAGGCGCGTCCCGCCGCCGTTTCCCGATCCGGAGCTGACGCTCGGGCTGCGCCGCCTCATCGCGGAGTTCCGGCCCGACGTTGTGCACTCCTACGGCTGGCTCTCCTATTCATGTGCCATCGCCTGCGGCCGCTCGACGCCGCTTCTGCTCTCGGCACGCGACTACGGCAACGTCTGCGCGGTTCGCACGCTGGTCCGCCACGGCGAGCGCTGCTCGGGGCCCGCGCTCGGGAAGTGCCTCGAGTGCGCCGGGAGCTTCTACGGCCGCGCGAAGGGGACGGCCGCGGTCGTCGGCGTCCTGGGCGGGCGGCGGCTGCTGCGGCGGCGGATGGACGGGCTCCACAGCGTGAGCCGGTTCGTCGAGACGCAGATGCGCGAGCACCTGCTCGACGGCCGGCACGTCGCCGAGGCGGTGATCCCGGACTTCCGCCCGGACGGGCACGCCGCCGGCGAGGACGGCCGGGCCGCGGACCTGCCGGACGAGCCGTACGTCGTGTTCGTCGGCGCGCTCCGGCGCGTCAAGGGCATCGAGGTGCTGCTCGACGCGTGGGCCGGCCTCGACGCTGCGCCGGCGCTCGTCCTCGTCGGCACCCGGGCCCCCGACACCCCGGCGTCCTTCCCGGACGGCGTGCATGTCGTCTACGACGCGCCGGGGCCGGCGGTCCTCGAGGCGTTCGACCGCGCCCTCTTCGCCGTCGCCCCATCGGTGTGGGCGGAACCGCTGGGGAACGTCGTCCACGAGGCGCAGAGCAGGGGCCGGGCGGTCATCGGCACCGCCCCCGGCGGGCATGAGGACATGATCGACGACGGTCTCGATGGGCTCCTCGTCGCGCCCGGGGACGCGCCGGCGCTCCGGGAGGCGATGGCCCACCTCCTGGCCGACCCCGCGCTCGCGGGGCGGATGGGCGATGCGGGGCGGCTTCGCGCCGACCGGTTCACGGCCGCCCGGGTGGTCCCCGCGTTCGAGGAGCTCTACGCCGAGCTGCTGGAACGGTCTACCACATGAACGCGGCATGAGAACCGGTCAAGGCGGGGTCCCGGTTCGAAGGGTTAGCAGCCGTCGCGAGTGGGAACCAGGGTCTGATTCCTGCACCGCACGAGGCTTGGGCTCGAAGGCTTGAGCAGGGAGGGGGCTCGATGGAAACTCGCAGATCCCAGGCACGAACGGGGGGCCCGATGGGCGCCTCGGCCGGGCTCGACAAGGGGACGCCGGCAACCGAACCGACCATCACCGTCGTCGTCCCGACCCTGAACGAGGCGGAGAACCTGCCGATCCTCTTCGACCGCCTGCCGGACGAGGTGTCCGAGATCGTGGTCGTCGACGGCTATTCCAGCGACGGGACCGTCGAGGTGGCGCGCGCCCAGGACCCGTCGGTCCGCGTGGTGATGGAGGAGCAGCCCGGGAAGGGCGCGGCGCTCGCGCGGGGCTTCGCCGAGGCGAGCTGCGACATCATCGTCGCGCTGGACGCGGACAACTCCGCCGATCCCGCCGAGATCGCGCGGTTCGTGCGCGCCCTGAAGGGCGGCGCGGACTACGCCAAGGGCTCGCGGTTCGTCGAGGGCGGCGGCTCGAGCGACATCACGCCGTTGCGCACGCTCGGGAACCGCGCCCTGACGGTGCTCACCAACGTCATCCACGGGACGCGATACACGGACCTGTGTTACGGCTACAACGCGTTCTGGAAGCGGCGCCTGCCCGAGATCATGCCGCCCCCCGGCGGGTTCGAGGTCGAGACGGCCATGAACATCCGCGCGGCGAAGGCCGGCCTCGCCGTCGTCGAGGTGCCGAGCTTCGAGCGCGACCGCACGTTCGGGGAGAGCCACCTGAACACGTTTCGCGACGGCTGGCGCGTCCTCGTGACGATCTTCGCCGAGGCCGTCCCCCGCGGCCGGGGCCGGTGACGATGCCGGTCCTGCGGCGGCGTTCCGGGCGGACAGGCGGGGCCGATGGTCGACCCATCTGTCTCGTCGGGCCGGGCACCCGGTTCCTGAGCGGCATCACGTACTACACCTTCGGGCTGGCGAACGCCCTCGCCCGGCACCGGCCGGTCTCGGTGGTGCTCCTGCGCGGGCTGCTCCCGGCGCGGCTCTATCCCGGCAGGCGCCGCGTCGGCGCCGACGTGTCGCGCATCGAGCTGCGGCCGAACGTCCCCCGGTTCGACGGCATCGACTGGTACTGGCTGCCCTCGGCCGCGCGAGCGGTCTGGTTCCTGCTCGCGCGCCGGCCGCGGGTGCTCGTGCTCCAGTGGTGGACCGCCACGGCGCTCCACACCTACCTCCTGATCGCGCTGGTCGCCCGAGCGCTGGGCGTGACCGTCGTCATCGAGTTCCACGAGGTGCTCGATACGGGCGAGGAGCGGTTCCGGCCGGTGCGCGCGTACGTACGGACGCTCGCGCCGCGCCTCTTCCGCCTCGCGGCGGGGTCGATCTGCCACTCGCAGTTCGAGCGCGACGCGGTCGTCGACCGGTACGGGCTCCCGGGCGACCGGATCGAGGTGGTGCCGCACCCGGCGGTGAACCCGCACACCGGCGGCGAGCCCATCCGCCTCGCGCCCGACGGCGTGTGCAACATCCTCTACTTCGGCGTCATCCGCCCGTTCAAGGGCGTCGAGGATCTGATCGGCGCCTTCGACGGCCTCTCCGAGGAGCAGGCGAGCCGGTACTGGCTGACGCTGGTCGGCGAGACCTGGGAGGGGTGGGACCTGCCGGTCCAGCTGGCCGCTGCGAGCCGGCACCGCGACCGCATCTCGTTCGTGAACCGCTACGTGGACGACGAGGAGGCGGACGGCTTCTTCCGCGGCTCCGACGTGGTCGTGCTTCCGTACCACCGCTCCTCCCAGAGCGGGCCGCTGCACGTCGCCATGAGCCTCGGGCTGCCCGTCGTCGTCTCGGCGGTCGGTGGGCTCGTCGAGGCCGTCGAGGACTACGGCGGAGCGCTGCTCGCTCCCCCGGCCTCGCCGGACGAGCTGCGAGCGGCGCTCGTCCAGAGCGCAGAGCTCGCCGGCCGGCGATTCGAGAACCGGCGCGGGTGGGGCGACATCATCCCGCGCTACAGCGCGGCGGTGGACGCGCTCACCGCGCGGGCCGAGGCGGCGTAATGGCGGTCGGGCTCGCCGGCGCCGTCGCTCCGGCCACGATGCCGGTGACGACCAGGACGACGTTCGACACGATCGACGCCGGGCGGTGGGACGAGCTCGTTGGGTCCATGCCGCGCCCGACGCCGTTCCTGCTCCACGGCTGGATCGTCCCCTGGTGGCGCCACTACGGCGCCGGGCGGGAGCTGGCGATCCACGTCTCCCTGGCCGAAGGCCGGCTCGTGGCCGCCCTGCCGTTGATGGTCGGCGCGACCTGCCCGGGGGCGCCGGTCGCGCGGTTCGTCGGCGCGCCGGACTCGACGCTCGCCGACATCGTCGCTCCGGCGGAGACCGACGAGTGCACCCTCCACCGGCTTCTCGACGGCGCGGTCGCCGAGCATCGGCTGCTCGATCTCTACTCGCTGGCGCCGGATGGGCATCTCGCGTCGATCCTGCCGGCCCGGTGCCTCCGCACCCGGACGCGGGCGGCCGTCATGGACATGCGCGACGGATGGGAGGACGTCTTCGCGCGGAAGACCTCCCGCGGCCGGCGCGCGCTCTACCGGCGGCGGTGGCGGCAGCTCCGCGCCGCGGGCTCCGTGGAGCTCTCGGTCGCATCGGAGGAGCGCGACGTGGCGCCCGCGCTCGAGGACGCCTTTCGCGTCCACGCGCTGCGCTGGCGCGGCCGCCCCGACGTCTCGACCTTCGCCGACGAGGGCGGACGGGAGTTCAACCGCGCCGTGCTGGCCGCGCTGGCGCGCAGCGGCTGCGTGCGCATGGTGACGCTCCGCGTCGCCGGAGCTCCGGTCGCATTCACCTGCTCGCTCCACACCGGGGGCCGCATGTTCCTGTACCGGCTGGCGTTCGACCCGCGGTACAGCCGCTGCTCGCCCGGGATCCTGGTCACGCTCGAGGCGATCCGGCTGGCGGCCGAGGAGGGCGCGACCCACGTCGAGTTCCTGCGCGGCACCGAGCGCTACAAGACGGAGCTCGGCGACCGGTGCGACGTCCTCAGCGAGGCCGTGGTCGCCCGGGGCGGCCGCGCGCAGGTCGCAAAGGCGCTGGTCAACGGCGGCACCCGTGCCGACCGCACCATGGTGGCGGGCAGGCGCGCCGGCCGGCAGCTGGTGCGGGCGCTGGCGTTTCGATCCGCGCATAACGGGTAACCACGGGCGATGCAGGAGGGGGACCGTGGGAAGGTGAGCCGCATGCTGCGCGCACACCGGGGCTCGGCCGCCGCCGAGTACCTGACAGGGCTCGGCGTGCGCAGCCTGCCGCGGGCGACGAGCCCGTTCGATCCCGGGTACGACCCGGCGACGCTGGCGTCGCACCTCGACCAGAGCGGCCATCTGCTCGCGGCGCTCAAGCTCTCGATGGCGGGCTGGATGCTCGCCGGCGAGCGCGCGACGCGCGCCAAGCTCGAGGCGGCGAGATCGCACTCCGTGCCCACGGTGGCGGGCGGCAGCTCCTTCGAGGTCGCTGTTGCGCAGCGACGCCTCCGCGAGTACCTGGGCCTCTGCGCAGAACTGGGGTTCGACCGCATCGAGTGCGGCGACGGATTCACGGAGATGGGTCTTCCCCCTCGAACCGTGGTCGGGCTGGCGCACGCGCACGGGCTCGGCGTGCAGTTCGAGGTGGGCAAGAAGCACGCCGGCGCGCTGGAGCGCCATGCCGCCGAGGCGCTCGTCCGCCAGGGCTGCGAGTGGCTCGAGGCGGGGGCCGGCGAGATCGTCGTCGAGGCGCGGGAGAGCGCCCGGGACGTCGGCGCCTTCCGTGCCGACGGCGTGCTCGATGTCGAGATCGCCGAGCGGTTCGCCGCGGCGTTCGGCATCGACCGGGTGTCGTTCGAGGCGCCCGCGAAGGCCAGCCAGTTCGCGTTGATCGACCGCCTCGGGCCGACCGTGCGGCTCTCCAACGTCCGTCTCGAGGAGGTTCTGCGCGTCGAGGGCTACCGCCGCGGCCTCCACTCGGACGCGTTCGGCAATACGCGGCTGCGGCCGGTCGCCGTCCGGTAGCCCGGTGTCCGCACCACGATTCGACTCCGCCACGCCGGTGGTCGCGATCAAGATGACGCGCAGCCTGGTGCAGCACGGGGTGCTCGGCATCGCGCGCAGCCTCGGGCGGTTGGGCGTGCAGGTGCACTGGGCGCACAACTGCCGCGACGCTCCGGCCGCGTGGAGCCGCTACGTCACGCAGTCGCACGCGACACCGGCCACCTCCGCCGAGACGGAAGCCTGGGTCGCCCATCTGTCGGCGGTCGGCGCCGCCTTCGCGCGCCGGCCCGTGCTCGTCCCCACCGACGACCCGAGCGCCGTGCTCGTCGCCGAGCAGGCGCCGCGCCTCGAGCGGTGGTTCCGGTTCCACACCCCGCCGGCGGGCGTCACGCGGGCGCTTGCGGACAAGCGCCGCCTGCACGCCCTGTGCCGGGACCTGAGCGTGGACACGCCCGAAGCCTGGTTCCCGGCGTGTGCCGCCGAGGTGGAGGACTACGCGGACGAAGGCGCGTTCCCGGTGGTGGTGAAGCGGGTCGACGCGGCCTCCGTGGCCGGCTCGGCGCTCACGAGCGTCGCGATCCTGCGGACGCCCGCGGCTCTGCGGCGACTCGTCCGCCGGCCGGCGTTTCGCTTCGGCGAGGTGATGCTCCAGGAGTACGTGCCGGGCGACGCCAGCTCCGTGTGGATGTTCGAGGGCTGCTTCGACGAGGGCTCGGCCTGCATCGCCGGGTTCACCGGGCAGAAGCTCCGCCAGCATCCGCCCCACACCGGCATGACGTCCCTCGGCGTCGGTTCCGAGAACCCCGACGTTGCGCAGGCGGCGACGCGGCTCATGCAGGCGGTTCGGTATCGGGGCCCTGTCGACATCGGCTTCCGGTTCGACGCACGCAGCGGCGCCTACCGCCTCCTCGACGTCAACCCGCGGGTCGGCGCCACCTTCCGGCTCTTCGTCGACACGCGCGGCCTCGACGTCGTCCGGGCGATGTACCTCGACCTCACGGGCCAGCCGGTTCCGGCGCCCGCCGGGATCGAGCCCGGCCGCCGGTGGATGGTCGAGCACACCGACCTGCTGACGGCCGTCGAGCTCGTCCGCTACGGCACGCTGTCGGCCCCCGCGTGGGTCCGGTCTCTGCGAGGTGTCCGGGAGGGGGCGTGGCTCTCGGCGCGCGACCCCCTCCCGGCCCTGGCGCTGGGCGCCGCGCTCGTCCGCCAGCGCCGCCGGCGCGGAGCGGCGTGAGCACCGGCTCGGTCGTCATCGAGTGCGCCTCCGAGGGGTTCGCGCCCCACCGGCTCGACCACAGCGTGGTCGTGATCGACGTCATCCGGGCCACGACCACGGCGATGACCGCAGTCGCGCTGGGCCGCCGTTGCTACCCGGTCGCGTCGCTCGAGGCAGCCGAGGAGCTTCGCGGGACGCTGACCGAGCCGCTGGTGGGCGGCGAGCTGGGCGGCAGCCTGCCGTTCGCGTTCGACATCCAGAACAGCCCCGCCGAGCTCGCCGGGCGAACTGACATCCACCGCCCGCTCGTGCTCCTGTCCTCGAACGGCACGCAGCTCATGGCCAAGATCGGGTCCGGCCGCCGGGCGACGTTCGTGGCCTGCCTCCGAAACGTGGCCGCTCAGGCCGAGGCGCTTCGCGAGCACCGTCGTGTGCTGCTCCTCTGCGCGGCCACGCGGGGCCAGTTTCGCGAGGAGGATCAGCTGTGTGCCGCCTGGATCGCCGAGCGCCTCATGGCAGACGGCCATGTGTCCGCCGACGGGCCGACGACAGCCCTGGTCGAGCGCTGGAGCGGATCGCGGCTGGACGTGCTGCGCGAGGGTCGAAGCGCCGGCTACCTGGATGCCTCGGGGCAGAACGCGGACCTGGAGTTCGTGCTCGAGCACGTCGACGACCTGCGCTCCGCCTACCGGCTGCAGGGAGGCGAGGTCGTGGCGGCTGGAGTGGCGAGCCCCGCGCTTCCGTGACGACCGAACCGGTGACGGATGGGTCTACCGGGGCCGCCGCCGCGTCGCCGGCCATGCAGTCATGCCGTTTCCCTGAGCGTCGCGATCCAGAAGCTCGGAGCCGGAACCGGGGAGAGGCCGTCGAGATCGCCCGGGACAAGGGCCGGCTCTAGATGGCCGGTGTCGCAGTACGCTCTCGCGGACGCGATGGACGGGCACGCTCATCACCGGTCGCTCTGGCTGCGCGAGGCGCTGGGGGACGATCCCGAGGCGCCCGCGCTCACGGGCCCCGCATCGGCCGACGTCTGCATCGTGGGCGGCGGCTTCACCGGTCTGTGGACGGCGTACTGGCTGAAGCAGTGGGACCCCGCCTGCGATGTCGTCGTCCTCGAGCGCGACATCTGCGGCGGAGGCGCGTCGGGCCGGAACGGCGGCTTCGTCCTGTCCTGGTGGGCGAAGTTCCCCTCGCTCGAGAAGTTGGTCGGCGCCTCCGATGCCGTCGCCCTGTGCAGCCAGTCGGCTGCGGCTGTCGACGAGATCCGGGCCTTCGCCGATCAGCACGCGATCGACGCGCAGTTCCGCCCGGGCGGCTGGCTCTGGACGGCGCGAACGCCCTCCCAGGTGGGAGCCTGGGACGACACGGTGCGCGCGTGCGAGCGGCACGCGCCCGGCGCCTTCCTGCCCCTCGAGCCGGCCGACGTGGCCCGGCGCACCGGCTCCAGGCGTCATCTCGCCGGCGTCCTCGACCCGACGGGCGCCACGGTTCAGCCCGCCGAGCTCGTGCGCGGCCTGCGCCGCGTCTGCCTGGAGCTCGGCGTGCGGATCCACGAGCACACGCACGTCGAGCGCTTCTCACGGACGTCGTCGCCGATCCGGGTGCACACATCCGCGGGCGACGTCGCCGCGCAGAAGCTGATCATCGCCACCAACGCCTGGGCGGCCGGCATCCGAGAGCTGCACCGCAGGCTGGTGGTCGTGTCGAGCGACATCGTCGCCACGGCCGCCATCCCGGAGCGGCTGGCGGAGATGGGCTGGACGGGAGGCGAGTGCATCACCGACTCGCAGCTCATGGTCGACTACTACCGAACGACGCGCGATGGCCGGATCGTGTTCGGCAAGGGCGGGTGGGGGATCGCACTGGGCGGATGGATCCCTCGGAGCTTCGATCGCAGCCCGCGCCGGGCGCGCGGCGTGGCCGAGGACCTCCACCACGCCTACCCCCGGATCGCCGATGTGGCGATCGAGCACGACTGGTGCGGCCCGATCGATCGCAGCAAGGACGGGCTGCCGCTCCTGGGCGATCTCGGGGGCCGGGCGAACATCCTCTACGGCGTCGGATGGAGCGGAAACGGCGTCGGGCCGTCGCTGCTCGGCGGGAAGCTCCTGGCGTCCAAGGCCCTCGGCAGAGACGATGCGTCCGTGCCGCTGCCGCTCTGGAACAGGCGGTCGGGCACCTTCCCACCGGATCCGATCCGGTACGCCGGTGCGCACGTCGTGCGCGAGGGGGTGCGGCGGAAGGAGCTGGCGGAGCTGCGCGGACGGCGCCCCAATCCGGTCTACGTCGGGCTGTCCCGGCTCGTCCCGGCCGGGCTCGAGGATCACTGAGCGAGCCCGCCGGTTCAGGTCAGGCCTGGGGGAACATCTCGCTCTCGTAGAGCTCGTCGCCCTCCGGCACCCGCCGGATCCCGAGCATGCGGTCGATGACCATGTTCTGGAACCGGTGCAACGGCTCCTCGAACCGGTAACACATCCGGCCGCCGGAGTAGGCCAGCGACCCGAGCCCCTTCTGCACGCGCTCCACGATCTCGATGTCCTCGCGGTTGACGGTGTCCCAGAACGACGCCAGCCCGTCGATCCCCGCCTCCACGTCGGGGCCCTCCGCCAGGTCCTGGTGGACGAGCAGCAGGGTCTCTTCCCTGGTGTGAGCGGCGTCGACCGGGTGGGCCAGCATGATGAAGAGGTGGTTGGGCAGCACGCTCAGCGCCGTGCTGGGGAAGACCCACGCGAAACGGGCGCTCACGGCGTCGTTCTCGGACAGTCGCGAGATGGGCGGCAGGTCGAGCCACCCTCCCTGGTCGCTGTTCGACGCGATCGGCGAGGTGCACATGCCCGTGTACATGCCGGCGCCCTGCCAGCGGTGGTGGGCCTTCATCGGCGAGACCTTGACCAGCCCCGGGTGCACCCACGGCAGGTGGTAGTACTCCATGAAGTTCTCGCCGATGAGCTTGTAGTTGGCCGCGATCTCGTACGTGCGGCTCCGGGCGACGCGCCATTCGTCCATCCGGTAGCCCGAGAGCCGTTCCGGGAGGTCGCCGAGCTGCTCGGCAAGCGGCGCTGCGTGGGGATCGAGGTTCACGAAGACGAGCGGGCCCCACTCGGCGACCGCCGCCTGATGCAGGCCGTGGTCGCTCTTGTCGAAGCGGTCCACGTCCGTCATGTCGAAGATGCCGCGCTGGTCGGAGGGCACGTGGGAGTCGTCGTCGAAGAGCGGCGTCCCGAGGCAGTTCCCGTCCAGGTCGTACGCCCAGCTGTGGTACGGGCACTTGATGATGCGCTTCAGGTGGCACGGGCCGGGATCGAGCAGCCGGGCACCGCGGTGCCGGCAGACGTTGTGGAAGGCACGCAGCGCGCCCTGCGCCGTGCGGACGAGGATCAGGGACTGCCCGCCGACCTCCGTCACGAGCGTGTCCCCGGGACCGGCGAGCTGCGAGCCGCCCGCGACGGCGACCCAGCTCGTGCGGAACACGCGCTGCTGCTCGAGCTCGAAGAACTCCGGAGAGGTGTATGCGTCGGGGATCAGGGTCGAGGCAAGTGACACGGGGAGGCGCGTCGCCGCATAGGTCTCCTCGCGGAGGAAGGCGTCGGCGGTCAGCGGGCGGGGCGGGTTCCCGTTCATCGTTCGAGCTCGGCCCGGATCGCATGCGCGGCCGCGGTGCCGGTCGCCACGGCGGTGTCGATGTAGGTCGTACCCAGGTAGTCGCCGGCGAGGCGGACTCTCCCCACCGGCCGCTCGAGCGGCGGCTGCGCCAGGTGGCGGCCGGGCCGGGGATGGGGGACGCCGTCCCGCCAGCGGTGGATGGCGACCTCACGGACGTTCCCGCGAAGCGCCGGGAACATGGCGTAGAGATCGTCGAGATAGCGCTCTTCGACCTCGGCGTCGGAGTTGCCCGCGAGCTCCTCGGCCAGGGCGGCGGCGCTGTAGACCATCAGGCTGCCGCCGGGCGCGCGCGGCCCTCCGCGCCGGAGCGCGTTGGCGGTGTTGAACAGCATGTTGAACGAGGCGTTCGGGGTGGCGAGGGCGTACAGGTCGTCATAGGGCATCGGCGAGTGCTCGCCGGTCAGGAACGACCCGACCACATAGCTCCCGTACGTGATGCTGCCGAGCGCGCGGGACACGTCGTCCGGCAGGTCGGCGATGACCTCTCGTGCGGCGTACGCCTGCGCTGCGACGACCGCCGCGCGGGCGTGAACGGTGTGCTCGCGGCCCTCGCGCTCGAAGCTGACGGTGACACCGTCGGCGTCCTGCCGCACGACCCGCACGGGCGCGCGGGTGTGCACGCGCCCCCCGAGCGTCCGGGCGATGGCCTGCGGCAGCTTCGCCGAGCCGCCCGCGATGTTGCGGGTGAGGCCCCGGCTGCGGTCCCAGACGAGCTGGAAGTAGCCGATCCCGTAGCCGGCCGAGACCTGCTCGGGCTCGCCCGAGGAGCGCCGGATGGTCGCGCGGAAGATCGCGTCCACGTCCGGCGGCACGCGTCCGAGGAAGTCGGCGAACGTGACGTCGTCCCGATACGCCAGCACCCGGGCGCGCCAGGAGGCATCGGACTCGCCCGCCCGGCGGGTCGTGGCGCGCCCGTAGCGGACGACCGCGAGCCGCACGCGGGCACCGGCGCGGATGAGCGCGATGCGGTCGGCGGTCGAGAGCGGCGCGCGCAGCGGGAACGTCTCCACCCGCCCGCCCGCCAGCAGGCGCCCGTTCAGGAAGAGCCCGGCGAGCTCGCCCGGGAGCTCGACCGCCTCGACCCCGGTCGCCGCGAGCAGCCGGCCGGTCGCCGTGTCCACGCCGCCGACCACGTGCCCGCCGAAGTTGAGCCAGTAGGGATCGCGGGGCTCCGACATCATGCGCCCTCCGACGCGATCGGTCGCCTCGAGCACGACCACGTCGCGATCGCGCAGCTCCCATGCGGCCGAGAGGCCGGCGATGCCGGCCCCGACGACGACGACGTCCGCTCGTTCAGGCGATGCGTTCATGGCGGAGCTGTGGTGTACACGTTCCGCGGCCTGCCGGCCGCGTATGCGAGGAGGTTATCGAGCGTGATCCGCACGAGCTCGGCCGTGGCCTCCGGGGTGTTGAAGCCGACGTGCGGAGTCAGTACCAGGCGCGGGGCGGTGAGGAGGGGATGGCCGGACGGCAGGGGCTCCTCGTCGAACGCGTCGATCGCCGCGCCGCCGATCCGTCCCTCGCGGAGCGCCTCGACGAGCGCGTCCGTCTCGATCAGCTGGGCGCGCGCGGTGTTGACGAGCAGGGCATCGGGCTGCATGAGCGATAGCAGGCGGGCGTCGACGATGCGCTCGGTCTCGGGGACGTGCGCCAGGTGCAGCGTCACGACGTCCGACTCGGCGAACAGCTGCTCGAGCGGGACGAACGGGACGCCCAGGTCGCGCTCGCGCTCCGGCGTCGGCGACCGCGTCCACGCGGAGACGGTCATCCCCAGACCGCGGCCGGTGGCGATCGCGCGCGCGCCGACCGGGCCGACGCCGACGACCCCGAGCCTTCGGCCGGCGAGCTCCACACCCGCCAGCGCCCCCGGGCCCCAGCTGCCGTCGCGCACCAGCCGGTCGCCCTCGCACACCCTGCGCGCGAGCGCGAACGCGAGGGCGACGGCGTGCTCGGCGACGGCGTTGGCCCCATAGCTGGGCACGTTGCAGACGAGCACGCCGCAGCGTTCGGCCTCCCGCATCGGCACGTAGCTTCCGGCTCCCGAGCCGGCGAAGCTCACCACCCTGAGCGACGGCGCGGCCGAGAGCACCCCTTCGGGCATCCCCCACATCAGCATCGCCCCGTCCGCCCCGGCGAGCCGTGCTCGCCACTCGCCGAGGTCACCCGGGCGCCCGTCGTACCAGAGCAGCTCGTGGCCGGCTGCCCGAACCGGCTCCTCGTCGAGCACGGCCCGAAACTGGTTCTCGCCGTCCGCGCAGACGAACCTCACGGCCCGAGCGTACACCGCCCGCCGGTGGCATACTCGGAGCGGGATGCCGGTGGACGAGCGCTTTCCCCGCCTTCTGTCGCCGCTGGCCGTGCGCGGTCACGAGCTGCGAAACCGGATCGTCTTCACGGCCCACACGACCAGCTTCGGCGAGGGCGGCGTTCCGGGTGATCGCGCCGTCGCCTACTACGAGGCCCGCGCCGCCGGCGGGGCGGCGCTCATCGTCATGGAGCCGCTGCCCGTGCATCCCACGGGCGGCGTCACACCGCAGAACTACCGCTTCGACGGCCCGGGCTTCGTGGACGGACTGCGGCGCGTCGTGGACGCCGTCCATCGCCACGGGGCGACGCTGGTGTCGCAGCTCTACCACCTCGGCCCCAACGCCGACGACACGGCCACGCTGCGCGAGCGGTGGGCGGCCTCCGAGCGCGCCGTGCCCGACGGCCCGGGGATGCTGCATGCGCTGGACGAGGTGGACATCGCCGCCCTGCTGGAAGGCCACGAGCAGGCGGCGCGCGCGGCCGTCGCAGGCGGTGCGGACGGCGTGGAGTGCATGTTCGCCTACGACACGCTGGTCGATGGGTTCATGGCGGCCCGGTGGAACCGGCGGACGGACGGCTACGGCGGGTCGCTCGAGAACCGGATGCGCCTCGCGCGTGAGATCCTGGCGGCTCTCCGCGACGTCGTCGGCCCCCGGCGCCTGCTCGGCGTGACGCTCAGCGCCGGGCTCGGCGAGTACGTCGATGCGGCCGCGCACCTGGCGGAGCGCTGCGACGTCGACTACGTCGCCATCGGCAACGGCAGCTACAGCGCTCCGCACCTGATCATCCCCCCGATGGGCACGCCGCTCGGCATGGGCGTCGCGCTCGCCGCGCCCGTGAAGGAGCGCCTGCCCGGGGTCGCGATCGTCGCCGAGGGGCGGATCAATCACCCGGCGCTGGGCGAGCGGGCCCTCACCGAGGGCGCGTGCGACCTCGTCGGGATGACCCGGGCCATGATCGCCGACCCCGACATGCCGGCCAAGGCCGCCCGCGGCGAGCTCGAGACGATCCGGCCCTGCATCGGGGACAACCTCTGCATCGCCCGCCGGATCCGCAAGTTCCCGATCGCGTGCCTCCAGAACCCGGCGGCGGGCTTCGAGGCCGCGCAGCCGCGGCCGGCCGGGCGGGGCGGCCGGCGCGTCGTCGTGGTCGGGGGCGGCGTGGCGGGCCTCGAGGCCGCCCGCCGCGCGGCGGAGCTGGGGGATTCGGTGACGCTCGTGGAGCGCGACCCGGAGCTGGGGGGGCAGGTGCGCCTGCTGGAGCGGCTGCCCGGCCGGGAGGAGTACGGGCTGGCCGTCGACTGGCGCCGGCGGGAGCTCACCCGCCTGGGCGTGGACGTCCGCCTCCGCGGCCAGGCCGCGGCGGACGACATCGCAGCGCTGCGTCCGGACCTCGTCGTCGTCGCCACGGGCTCCGACCCACCGCCGGTCGCCGAGGGCGTCCTCACCTCGGCGGACGTCCTCGGGCGAGTCTCGCCACCGCCCGGTGCCGCCGTCGTCGTCGACGAGCAGGGCCACCACGAGGGCTTCGGGGTGGCGGAGCTGCTTGCGGCCGGAGGCCGTCAGGTCACCCTCGTTGCCGTGGCCGGGCGGGCCGGGTCCGAGCTCGACGACGCGTTCGCGCTGCCCCTGGGCCTCGAGCGGCTGCGGACGGCCGGAGTCGCGGTGATCGAGGGGTACGCCCTCGACGAGATCGGCCCGGGCCGCGTCCTCCTGCGCCGGGTCTACGACGGCCGTCCCCGAACGCTCGAGGCGGAGGGGGTCGTGCTCGCCGGCCGCCGGAGCGCCCGCGGCGAGCTCGTGCCGCTGCTGCGAGCCCGGGGGGTTGCCGCCGTCGCGGTCGGCGACGCGCGGGCACCCCGGCAGGTCGCCGACGCGATCCGCGAGGGGCACGCTGCGGCCGGCGCTTCAGCCCTGGCGTAGGGCCCCGTCGGGCAGCCTTCGCGGCGGCTTGACAAGGGGCGGCGCGCCATGGGATAAGTCGTTTCCAAGGCGCGATCGGTATCGACGCGCGAGGGCTCCATCGGGTGTGGCCCGGTACCGGTCGTGGACCCGCCTCACGCAGCCCAGAGGGGATGACCGAATGACGGACTATCGCAAGCTCGATCCGATCAGGCGGAGCGCCGAGCCGTTGCAGCTCGATCTCGTCGAGTCGTACATGACTGGGCGCCTGACGCGCGGCGACTTCGTTCGCCGCGGAACGGTGCTCGGCCTCTCGCTCGGGACGCTCGGGGCGCTGCTCTCGGCGTGCGGCGGCGCCAGCGGCTCGAGCAACTCGGCAGCGACCGGCATCGGCGGTGGCGGAGGCGGGAACGTCAAGGTCAAGCAGGGCGGCACGCTGCGTGTGGCCAGCATCGCACCGGCCGGCCCGCTCGACCCGGTGGCGATGGTCGACCTCGCGTCGTATGCCGTCGTGGCCCAGTGCTACGAGTTCCTCTGCTACTCGGGCAGCGACCTCAAGCTCACCCCCGGGATCGCCGAGTCATGGAAGCCCAACGCGGACGGCTCCCAGTGGACGTTCAAGATCCGCCAGGGGGTGAAGTGGCAGGACGGCACGCCGTTCTCGACCGACGACATCGTGGCGACGATGGAGCGCATGGTCGCCGGCGGCAACTCGGGCCTGACCGGCGTGATCGAGTCCGGATCCGTGACGGCGCCGGACGCCGGCACCGTGGTCTTCAACCTGCCGAGCCCGAACGGCAACCTTCCCTACCTCGTCTCGTCCGACAACCCTCAGACGGTCATCACGCCGAAGGACTTCGCCGCCGGGAGCCTGGTCGACAAGGTCCCGAACGGCACCGGCCCGTGGAAGCTCCAGAGCTACGACGCGAAGACCGGCGCCACCTACGTGCGAAACGAGAGCTGGTGGGGCGGCAAGACGCCGCTCGACAAGGTCGAGTGGACGTTCTTCCAGGACCTCCAGCCGCAGGTGGTGGCGCTCCAGTCGGGCCAGTCGGATGCGATCGTGCAGTTCACCGTCCTCGGCGGCGAGGGCCTCCTGTCCTCGTCCAAGATCAGCGTGATCCGGTTGCAGTCGGCGGCGCACCGCGAGATCTGGATGCGCGTGGACAAGGGGCAGTTCACGGACAAGCGCGTCCGCCAGGCGCTCGGCTACTCGCTCGACCGCAAGGCGATGATCCAGTCGCTCTTCAAGGGCTATTCCGACCTCGGCAACGACAACCCGTTCGCCCCCGTGTATCCCTTCACGGACACCAGCGTGCCGCAGCGTCAGCGGGACGTCGCCAAGGCGAAGCAGCTCATGTCAGCCGCCGGCGTGTCGAACCTCAGCGCGACGCTGCACGCGGTCAAGCTGCAGGAGATCCCGGACCTGGCGGTGCTGGTCAAGAGCGGCGCTGCCGACGCCGGCTTCAACCTGAACGTGTCGGTCGAGGACGCTGGGCCGTTCTACGGCAAGAGCTGGTGCCCGACGCAGCCGAAGGATCCGCCCTGCTCCGGCGACGCCGAGCTCGGGATCGTCGACTACGGCCACCGCGGCGTCCCGGACATCTTCCTGAACGCGGCTCTCAGCACAAAGGGTGTGTGGAACTCCGCGCAGTACCACAACCCCGCATACGACGCAGCGCTCAAGGCCTACCAGGGCTCGGTCGGCGTCGATGCGCAGAAGGCCGCCGCCGGCAAGATCGAGACGATGCTGCTCGAGGACTCGCCCACGCTCTTTCCCTACTTCTACAACTACCTGTCGGCGCACTCGAAGCAGTTCGCGAACATCGAGGCGACGGCGATCGGACACATGTTCCTGGCGAAGGCGGGGCGGGTCTGATCCCGGAGTGACGGCGCGGGGAGGGCCGAAGGCATGGTTCGCTTCATCGCCAGGCGCGTGGCGCTCGCCCTGGTCACGCTGCTCCTGCTGAGCGTCATCGTTTTCGCGATCTCCAACATCCTGCCGCAGGACGTGGGCCGGTCGATCCTGGGGCCGTTCGCGCCTGCGCCCGAGGTCGCCGCGCTGAACCATCGCCTGGGCACCGACAAGCCGCTGCTCGACCAGTACGCGAAGCTGCTGAAGGGGATGGTCACCTTCAACTTCGGCGAGTCCTACCAGACCGGACAGCCGGTGGGGGACTTGATCAAGAGCACGCTCCAGAACTCGGCGAAGCTGGCGTTCCTGGCGTTCCTCCTGACCGTGCCGCTCGGCATCCTGGGGGGCGTCGTGGCCGCCCTGAAGCAGGGCACGCTCGTCGATAGGGTCATCGTCATGCTCGGGCTGGCGGGCTCGTCGATCCCCGAGTTCGTCACCGGCACGTTCCTGGTGGTGATCCTCGGCCTCGAGCTGCATCTCTTGCCGACGCTGGCCGACTGGCCGCCCGGATCGAACATCTTCCAGCAGATGCATTACCTGCTGATGCCGGCTCTGGCGCTCGTGCTGGTCTACTTCGGCTACATCGCGCGGATGGCGCGGGCGGGGACGATCGTGGCGCTCGAGTCGGACTACACGCGGACGGCGGTGATGAAGGGGCTCAGCCGCGCGACCGTGATCAGGCGTCACGTGCTGCGAAACGCGCTGCTCCCGACCATCTCGGTGATCGCCACCCAGACGGGCTACCTGTTCGGCGGCCTCCTGGCCGTGGAGCTGATCTTCAACGTGAACGGCCTCGGGCGCCTGCTGGTCACGGCGGCGAAGGCCAAGGACCTGCCGGTGCTTCAGGCCGGCGTGCTCGTGATCGGCATCATCTACATGATCGCCACGCTGCTCGCCGACATCCTGATCTCGTGGCTCAACCCGCGGGTGCGTCTGGGAGCGGAGGACTGATGGCGACCGGCCCCGCACTACCGACCGTCGACGTGGGCGACCCCACCGCCGCGGTCGCGCCGGTCTCCGCCAGGCGCGCCGCGCGGCGGGAGACCGTGCGCCTGCTCCTGCGACGGCCGGAGTTCCTGATCGGCGTCATCGTCGTCGCCTTCTGGGTGGTCTGCGCGATCGGCGGCGATCGGATCGCGCCCCACTCGGCGGACTTCCGCGACCCCTTCCACGGCCACTCGGCGCCGCTCTCGAACGGCTATGTGCTCGGGACGGACCGTCTCGGGCGAGACGTGCTCTCGCGCATCATCGTCGGTTCGCAGGACGTCCTCGTGATCGCGCCGATCGCGGCGGCGATCGGCGTCGGCCTCGGCACGCTGCTCGGGCTCCTCATGGGGTACTACCGCGGCCTCGTGGACGACGTGCTGGCCCGCATCGTGGAGGCATTCCTCTCGCTGCCCGTCACGCTCGTGGGACTGCTGACGCTGGTCGTGCTCGGGTCCTCGAGGACGACCGTGATCGGCGTGGTCGGCCTGCTGTTCGCACCGATCGTCGCCCGCACGGTCCGCGCGGCCGTGCTCGCGGAGCGCGAGTTGGACTACGTCCAGGCCGCCCGGTTGCGCGGCGAGAACGGGCTCTACATCATGGGACGGGAGATCCTGCCCAACATCACGGGCCCGATCGTCGTCGAGTTCACCGTGCGCATCGGGTATGCGATCTTCACCGTCTCGACGCTCTCCTTCCTCGGCGTCGGCCTCCAGCCGCCCTCACCCGACTGGGGCCTGCAGATCTCCGAGGAGTACTCCATGATCATCAACGGCTACTGGTGGACCGTGCTCTTTCCCTCGCTGGCGATCGCCAGCGTCGTGATCGCCGCCAACCTGATCGCCGACGCGCTCCAGTCGGTGATGCAGCGATGAGCGAGGCACCCACCACGGCGCACGCGGCGCTCGCGATCGAGGATCTGAGCGTCGCCTACGTCGTGCGCGGGGTCCCCCGCGCCGTGCTGCGGAGCGGGTCGTTCTCGATCGCGCCGGGCGAGTAGTACGGGCTCGTGGGCGAGTCGGGCTGCGGGAAGTCGACGACGGCGTACGCCGCGCTGCGCTACCTGCCCGCCAACGGCCGCATCACGGGCGGGAAGGCGCTGATCGACGGCACCGATGTCACGCATCTCAAGACGGGCGAGCTCCAGCGGCTGCGCGCCACGCGCGTCTCGATGGTCTACCAGGATCCGGGCGCGGCGCTCAACCCGTCGATCAGGATCGGGCCGCAGGTCGAAGAGGCGTTCACCGTGCTCGGGCACTCCGACGCTCGCAGCCGGGCCCTGGCGGCGCTCGACCACGTTCGCATCTCCGACCCCCGCCGGGTGATGGCGCGCTATCCGCATCAGCTCTCGGGCGGCATGCAGCAGCGCGTGGTGATCGCGATGGCGCTGGCGTGCGATCCGCAGCTGCTCGTCCTGGACGAGCCGACAACCGGCCTCGACGCGACCGTCGAGGCGGAGGTGCTCGACCTCATCCAGGCGCTGCGGACCGAGATGGGCGCGGCGCTCCTCCTGATCGGACACAACCTGGGCGTGATCCGCAAGATGTGCGACCGCGTCGGGGTGATGTACGCAGGGCGGCTCGTGGAGGAGGGGCCGGCGGAGGCCATCTTCCGCGAGCCCAGGCATCCGTACACGGTCGGCCTGCTCCGGTGCGTTCCGCGGCTCGGCTCCCGGAAGGAGGATCACCGGCTGGAGACCATCCCGGGGTTCCTGCCCCAGATCGGCGAGTCGCTCCCGGCGTGCGTGTTCGTCGACCGCTGTCCCATCGCGACCGAGGTGTGCCGGACCGAGCCGCCGCCGGCCGTCCCCGTCGGCCAGGGCCGCTTCTCGCTCTGCCACCACACCGATCGGATCGCGGCGATCCCCGCCCCGGCCGCCGAGGCTTCCGCTCCACGCGCCGCTCAGGCGGCCGCACCGGTGCTGTCGCTCGAGGGTGTCTCCAAGACGTTCAAGCAGGCCGGCCACAACGTCTATGCGCTCGCCGGCATCGACCTCGAGCTGCGGGCCGGGGAGACGCTCGGGCTGGTCGGCGAGTCCGGCTCCGGTAAGACGACGCTCGCCAAGACGATCCTCGGCATCCACGCGCCCGACGAGGGAGGCGTGATGACGCTGAAGGGCGAGCGGCTTCCCGGCACCGTCGCAGAGCGCGGGCGCGAGGAGAAACGCTCGATCCAGATCGTGTTCCAGAACCCGGACTCGGCGCTGAACCGCAGCCACACCGTGCGCGGCATCCTGATGCGCTCGCTGAAGAAGCTCGCGGGACTCGCCGGACAGGCGGCCGAGGAGCGGCTGGAGACGCTCGGCCAGCACGTTCGCCTGAGCTCGCGCCACCTCGACATGCGACCGCGGCAGCTGTCGGGAGGGCTGAAGCAGCGCGTCGCCATCGCGCGAGCCTTCGCCGGCAGCCCGCGCATCGTCGTCTGCGACGAGCCGACGAGCGCGCTCGACGTGTCGGTGCAGGCGGCCATCCTGAACCTGCTGGCCGACCTCCAGCGCGACGAGGGCTCGAGCTACGTCTTCATCTCACACGACCTGAACGTCGTTCGCTACCTCTCGGATCGGATCGCAGTCCTGTATCTGGGCCGGCTGATGGAGGTCGGGCCCGCGGCGACCGTCTTCGACCCTCCGCACCACCCGTACACCGAGGCGCTCCTGTCGGCCGTCCCGCGGGTCGACGGTGAGCCGACCGACCGGATCCGGCTCGAGGGCGAGATCCCGAGCGCCGCTGCGCCGCCGGCGGGTTGCGTGTTCCACACCCGCTGCCCACGCCGCATCCCCGGGCTGTGCGACGTCGACGAGCCGGACCTCAAGGAGGTCGAGCCGGGGCACCTCATGCGCTGCCACATCTCCGTCGAGGAGCTGCGGCGGGTGCAGGCGAAGGTGGTCGAGCCCGCCGAGGCCTGACCGGGCCGGGACTCCGAGCCGTGGGCCGCAAGCCTGCGGATTGACTTCGAGGCCCACCTCCCGTACATCCTTGGAGGAGGAGCGGGGACGCTGGGGGCCAGCTTCGAGGGGGACGTAATGCGCAGACTCAGCCAGAGTCTGGTCCTGCTGCTGATAGCGATCGGTGCTGTCGGCGCCGGCACGTTCGGCGCGATCGCGCTCTCCTACCACCGGTTCTCGGCGGAGGTGCGGACGGCGAGGGCATCGATGCCGGCGACCGGCGACGCGATGCCGTCGCCGACCGGTGCGCTCGACGAGCCCCAGGTCATCCTGGTGCGAGGAGCGGGCACGCCTGCCTCGGGCGGCGCGGTGCTGTTCCGCTCGGCGCCGAAGGGGACGACCGCGGCGTTCCTCTCGATCCCCGGCAGCGCGCTCGTCGCAGGCGAGCCCGTGAACCGGCTCGACACTCCCCGGCTGCTACGCGGGTTGCGCACGACCCTGGGCATCGCCCTCCCGCACGTCGTGATCGTCCACCCGAAGGTGTCAGGGCCCGTCGAGCAGCGCGTCGTCCGCGCCACGGCCGGCCGGGTTCTGGCACCGACGAGCGTCACGCAGCTCCAGGGGACAGGACAAGCCATCGCCGGCACGTCCACGGACCTCACGGACGCCGACGTCCTGGGGCTCATGTGGGCGCATCTGGATGACCGCCGAGTCGTTCACTGCGAGGTGCCCGGGCATCAGTCGCTGGACTCGGCCCAGGCCGTCGCCGTCGCCGCCGCCTTCCTCGCGCCAGATGACGGCAAGCGGCCGCCCGGATGCTCGGCGCGGGCGATCGCCCCGGCCTCCTTCGTCCCACCAAAAGCGTTCGTCGTCTTCGTACAGGACTTCGGGACGTGGGCGTTCGCCATGATCGGTGGCGCGGCGATGCTGGCGTCGCTCGGCGCGGCCGCGCTCTTCGCGCGCAGGCGGTTCGGAGACGTGACGGATGCCGCCCCGGCACCCGCGCTCCACACCGCGGCGCCCGCGCCCGCGGCGACCCTCAGGCTTGCCCGTGTCGACTGGGTGGCGCCGGCAGCGGCGCTCGCGGGAGCCGGCGGTGCGATCCGGCGCGCGCTCGCCAGAGCGGCGGTGAACGACCTCGCGCCCAGGGCCGCGCTCGGGCGGGCCGCCGGGGCCGTCGCAGCCTTCGGCCGTGGCGCGCTCGACCGGCTGAACGAGATCCGCCCTCGCGTGTCGTCGGTGGAAGACGCCGCGTTCCCGAGATATCGCTCGCGGGCGCGGAAATTCGCCTACCTGCACCAGGACGCGCTCTGGGTCGGTCTCTGCGCCACAGCCGCGGCCGGGGTCCTGATCCGGCTGCTCACGTCCTGAAGGCTGCGGCGCGCGGCCGGCGTGTGTGATCATCGCCGGTGCGATGACGGCTCCCGCCCGACGGCCGGACGCCCCGCTGCTCCTCAGGCGGTGCGGCGCCGCGCGCGGACGACGACGGCCCGGTCCGGCTGGATGGAGGCGAACGGCTGCGGCTGCGGCAGCTCGCCGTCCAAGGAGAGCTCGAGCGCCTGGCTACAGGCCGAAACGAGCAGCGTGCCCTCCGCCCAGGCGAGCTTCTCGCCCAGGCACTGCCGCCGCCCGGCGCCGAACGGCAGGTACGTGCGGCGCGGGATCTCATCCTCCAGGAAGCGGGCTGGGCGGAACTCGAGCGGCCGGCGGAAGAACCGCTCGTCGCGGTGGAGGTGGTACTGGCAGATCAGCCCGATCTCCCCGGCTCTGAGCGGCGTCCCACCCACCTCGACATCCTCCGCCGCCGCGCGTGCGATGTACCAGCTGGGCGGGTACAGCCGCAGCGCCTCGGCGAACACGGCCCGTGCGCGAGGCAGCCGATCGATGTCGGCGGCCCCCGGAGGGGAGTCGCCGAGCACCTCGCGGCACTCCTCGTGCAGCCACTCCTGCAGCTCATGGTCATGCGCCAGGTGGGCGAGCGCGAATGTCAGCGCGGGGGCGGTCGTCTCGATGCCCGCCGCGTACACGACAAGGATGTTGCGGGCCGCCACGGCCGTCTCGAGATCGAGATCGGCTGCGACGCGCTTGACGATCGCAGGGACGGATGCCTCCGGCGAGTCGGCCTCGGCGATGCCGAGGAAGGTCGCCATCAGGCGGCCGACCGCCCGCTCAGCGATTGGTGTCGAGGCGACGTTGCCGGGCTGGAAGAGCCGCTCGTAGGCGAGCACGTCCGCGATGTCGGAATTCGCTGCCTGCGCGTCGAACTCGATGTCCGAGAACACCGTGCGCGCGATCACCTCGACCGCGAACGGGCCCGTCAGCTCGGCGACGTCGCTCGTCCCGGCACGCGCCAGCGTGTCGACGACCCCGGCCACGAGCACGGCGACGACCTCGGCCAGGCCGGACGCGGAGGCTGCGCTCGAGAACCGCGGCATGAGCGCCTTCCGGGCCGGAAGATGCTCCGTGCGGTCGTCGGAGCTGAGCAGCCGGCCAAGCGACGAGAAGCGCTCCCGCCGAAGCCGCGGCGTGGTGATCGTGTTGACCTTGATGAGCCGGTCGGCGCGCCTGACCAGGAGATCCTCGATCGGGCCGGGCCCCTTCAGGTACGCCAGCTGCGTTCGCCCCGCCCGGGCCCGCGCGACGTCGCCGGGAAGCGCGTGAAGCCGCGCCAGCTCACGCCACGGGTCGGCGCGAAGGCGGGCCGGAGAGAGCACCGTCCTGCGACGCGACAGGGTGGCGCGGAGGGGTCTCAGCGTGCCCGCGTTCACCGTGGTGCGTGAGCCTATACCGCGGCGGCCGGGGGCCGTCAGCTCGTCGGCAGGACGACGTTGCCGTCGCCGTCGAGTCCGAAGCCCGGGTTGTGTGCGACCTCCCAGGCATGACCGTCGAGATCGCGGAAGGCTCCGGCGTAGCCGCCGTAGAAGGTCGCGGAGGGCTCTCGCGTGATCTCCGCGCCGTGGGAACGAGCCTGCTCGATCACCTGATGCACCTCGTCCTGTGAGCCCACGTTATGAGCGAGCGCGATGCCGCCCCATCGCGCGCCGTCGTCCGCGATGCCCATGTCCTCGGCGAGCTTCGCGCGGCTCCAGAGCACGAGGATGGAACCGTTCGCCTGGAAGAACGCCGTCTCTTCGATGTCCATCGCCGGCGACCATCCCAACGCCTCGTAGAAGGCCTTCGCCCTGGCGTAGTCGGACACGCCCAACGTGACGAGGCTGATGCGCTGTCTCACCACCCGATCCTACCCGGTGCCTCCAAGCGAGCCACGCCGGCAACCGACCGTGCCGGGGACGCGCGGATCCCACAAACGGGCTACCTGGGATATCAGCCATTCGGGGGATTGGCGCTTGCCGTGGAGCGGCGGAGACTGGAAGCGAGTTCCAGGTGGCACATGCCGCCGGCAACCGCGCAGCGCGTTCCAGGGAGGCTCCACCGTGAACATCACAGCTCAGATCCGTATCCACCGCCGCGGGTTGCTTCATCTGCTCGCGGTCATGGCCTGTGTGGTCCTCTCCGCCGCCGTCCCGGCGGCCGCCTCTGCGATGGTGACCGGCGGCGGGTCGGCGACCACTCCATGGATCCAGAGCGACGAGGCCGACTACCCTCCCGGCGCCACCGTCACGCTCGACGGCGGCAACTGGTCGGCGGGCGAGAGCGTCCACATCGTCGTGGACGACACGAACGGTCACACGTGGCACTTCACCGTTGACGTCGCGGCCGATCCGGACGGCGTCATCGAGAGCACGTTCACGCTTCCGGATGCGTTCATCTCGAACTACGACGTCACCGCCACGGGGCCGGTGTCCGGCACCGCGACGACGACGTTCCTGGACACCAACGTCAACGTCAAGACCACCGGCGTGTCCAGCGCCACCGTGGACTGGGTGCGGTACAACAGCCTGAACTGCTCGGGAGCCCCGGCCGCATCGGGGCAAATCACCGCCACGAGCGCAGGCAACGGTGCCGCGCTCCCCGGCGGCGCCACGACGAGCCAGTCGCTGCAGCTGACGGCGGGGGCGGTCTCGGGCTCGCTGTTCGCCTCGTGGTCCGGCGGGAACATCCCGTCCCCGCCGAACAGCGCGAACCCGATCTGCGTCGCCGGCGACACCCCGACCCAGCAGATCGCTGCGAACTACGCCGCGAACACGACCCGCACCACGTCGACCGCGCTTGCTCTGACCACCGGCACCAATCCGGCCACCTACGGCAGCCCGCTGGCGTACACGGCAACCGTCACCGCGCCCGGCGGCAATCCGACCAACGTCGGGACGGTGACCTTCCGGAACGGCACGACCGTCCTCTGTGGCTCGGTGCCGCTTGCGAGCGGCACGGCCACCTGCACGCCGCACCTCCCGGCAGGGGCTGCGAGCCTGACGGCGGCATATTCCGGGACCGCGAGCGGCTCGGTGCAGTTCACCTCGAGCACCAGCAGCTCGCTCGCCCAGACGGTCAGCCCGAAGAGCCTGACCATCCTGGGAGCGGTGGCACAGTCCAAGACCTACGACGCGTCCACCGCGGCGACGGTCGACTTCTCCGGCGCCAGCCTGGACGGCGTCGTGTCGCCCGACGCCGTCTCGATCGACAGCAGCAGCTACGCGGCGGCCTTCGCCAGCGCTGCCGCGGGGACCGGCAAGGCGGTCTCGGTCAGCGGTGTCGCGCTCAGCGGCGCCGACGCCGGCAACTACACCGTGTCGCAGCCGGGGGGTCTCACCGCGACGGTGGCGCCGCGCGGCGTGACGGCGTCGATCACGGCGGCGGACAAGACGTATGACGGGACGGCGGACGCGGCCATTACCAGCTGCGCCCTCGAAGCGGCGGCCGGGAACCACGGCGTCCTGGCGGCCGACGCCGTCGGGTGCGACGCTGCGAACGGCCGGTTTTCCTCCAAGGACGCGGGCAGCCACTCGGTGACCGCTGACGTGTCGCTGACCGGCGCCGACAGCGATAACTACGAGCTCACGAGCTCGAGCGCAGCGACGGGCGCCGGCATCGCACAGCGCCCTGTCACCGCGACGATCACCGCCGCCGACAAGACCTACGACGGAACCACCGACGCCGCGTTGACGGGCTGCGCGCTCGAGGCAGCGGCTGGGGATCATGGCGTCCTGGCGGCCGACGCCGTGGGGTGTGACGGCGCCAATGCGGTGTTCGGGTCGTCCCAGGCGGGCTTGCGGGCGGTCTCGGCCGATGTGTCGCTGACCGGCGCCGACAGCGCCAACTATGCGCTGACGAGCGATACCGCCGCGACGTCGGCGACGATCGATCGGCGGCCGGTGACGGCGTCGATCACGGCGGCTGACAAGACGTATGACGGTACGGCGGACGCGTCCATTACCAGCTGCGCCCTCGAAGCGGCGGCCGGGAATCACGGCGTCCTGGCGGCCGACGCCGTCGGGTGCGACGCTGCGAACGGCCGGTTTTCCTCCAAGGACGCGGGCAGCCACTCGGTGACCGCTGACGTGTCGCTGACCGGCGCCGACAGCGA
>JAICKX010000159.1 GCA_025927685.1 Thermoleophilia bacterium
CCGCCGACCCGGAGCTGCACGAGCACGAACCCGGCGCCCGCGACCGCCGCCTCCCGGTCGCCGGTCAGCTCCAGCCGTCCGCCGAACCCGCGCGCGTCCATGATCCGGCGCGCGAGGCCGCCCACCACGTCGAGCCGCTCGGCGTCGATGTCGTGCAGCCAGAGCTCCCGAAGCCCCAGTAGCTCGGCCCGTACGGCGAACCCCTCGATGAGCTCCGGCGTGTAGGTGCTGCCGGCTCCGATGACGGCGATCTTCAATTCCACGGCCGGGCATTGTAATCTCCCGGAGGATGGAATCGTTAGGAAAGTTTCCTGATAGATTCATCGCCGAGATCGCCGGGCAGCCGGCGGCCATCCGGCGGGCCCGCGCGGCGGCGCTGGACCAGGCGGGCGCGCTGGCCTCGATCCGGGCCCGGGGCCACATCGTGTTCACCGGGATGGGAAGCTCCTACGACGCCTGCTATCCGATCGTGACCGCGCTCGGCTCGGCCGGCGCAGCCGCCACGATGCTCGACGCGGCCGAGCTCCTCCACTTCCGGCTTCCGGCGGTCGCCGCCGACACGCTCGTGGTGTGCGTCAGCCAGTCGGGCCGAAGCGCCGAGACCGTCCGCGTCGCCGAGGCGCTCGCCGGGCGGGCGCAGCGCCCGACGGTGGTTGCGATCACGAACGGCGCCTCGAACCCGCTCGCGGCGCTGGCCGACATCCATCTCGACACCCGCGCCGGTGAGGAGCACGGCCCGTCGACGATGACGTTTGCGGCGACCCTCGTCATGCTCGAGGCGGTGGCGGCCGAGCTGGGCGCCGGGGCCGCCGACGGCGCGGAGGCGGCGGCGCGCGAGGCCGAACGGCTGGTGGCCGGCGCCGACGACTCGTCCGAGCTCCTCGCGGGCTGGCTCGACGGCCGGCCGGTGCTGACCCTGCTGGCGCGCGGCGGCGCCCGCGCGGCGGCCGAGATGGGCGCCCTCACGCTCAAGGAGGCGGCGCGGTTCCCGGCCGAGTCGCTCCAGGCGGCCCAGTTCCGGCACGGGCCGCTCGAGCTCGCCGGGCCGGAGATGGCGGCGATCGTCTTCGCCACCTCGGCCCCGACCCGGGCGCTCGACCTGGCCCTGGCCGAGGAGCTGGCCGCCGCCGGCACGGCCGTCCTGGTCGTCGGCCCGGAGAACGGCTCCCCGAACGGCACGACGCCGTTCGCGATCGGCGAGCTGACCGACTGCCTCTCCCCGGCCGCCGGCGTCATCCCGACCCAGCTCCTGGCGTGGAGCCTGGCCCGGGCCCGCGGCCTCGACCCCGGCGGCTACACGCGGGCGACGAAGGTGACCGAGGGTGAGTAGGCGGCCCGCGGTGATGGCCGTGGACGGCGGCGGCTCGGAGACGGACGTCGCGCTCGTGACGGCGACGGGCGACGTGCTCGGCGCCGCGCGCGGCCCGTCGTGCTCGCACGAGCTGGTCGGCCTGGGCGGGGTGGTCGGCGCGCTCAGGCCGACGGTTGAGGCGGCGCTGCGCGAGGCCGGGATCGTCGCCGACAACGGGCCCGTCGCCGACGTGGGCGCGTTCGCGCTCTCCGGCGCCGACATGCCGGCCGACGACCGCCGGCTCGCGCAGGTGCTGCGCGGTGCGGGCTGGACGCGGTCGGAGCTCGTACGCAACGACACCTACGCCGTCCTGCGCGCCGGCACCGACCGCGGCTGGGGCGTCGGGCTCGTCTGCGGCTCGGGGATCAACTGCACGGGCGTCGGCCCGGACGGGCGCACGGTGCGCTTCCCGGCGGTGGGCGAGTTCCCCGGCGCGGCCGACGGCGGCGGCTGGATCGGCGAGATGGGGCTCGGCGCGGCCGTGCGGGGCCGCGACGGCCGCGGTCCGCGGACGGTGCTCGAGCGGACCGTCCCGGCCCACTTCGGCGTGCGCCGGCCGTGGTCGGTGCTCGAGGGCATCCGCGAGGGGGTGATCGCGCGCCAGCGGGTGGTGCTCGAGCTGCCGCCGCTGGTCTTCGGCGCGGCGGCGCAGGGCGACGCCGTCGCCCGCGGGATCGTGGACGCGCTGGCCGACGAGGTGGTGACGATGGTCGTCGCGTCGCTGCGGCGCCTGCGCCTGCTGCGGGCGGAGGTCGACGTGACGCTGGGCGGCGGTGTCTTCCGCGCCGACGACCCGGAGTTCGTGGACCGGATCCGGGAGGGCGTCGCAGCCGTCGCGCCGCAGGCCCGCGTCGCCGTCCTCGACGGCCCGCCCGTCGTCGGGGCCGCGCTGCTGGGGCTCGACCACGCCGGCGCCCGGGACGGCGCGAGAAGCCGGGTGCGCGAGCAGTTGACCGCGGGCCGGATACGGCGTTAACGTCGGGAGGAGGGGCGATGGCCAGGATCGCGATCGAGAGCGTCACGAAGGTCTTCAAGGGCGGGGTGGTCGCCGTCGACGACGTCTCGCTCGAGATCGGCGACGGCGAGTTCCTCGTCCTCGTCGGGCCGTCCGGCTGCGGCAAGACGACGCTCCTTCGCATCGTCGCCGGCCTCGAGGAGGTCACCGACGGCGAGGTGCTGATCGGCGACACGCTCGTGACCGACATGCCACCGCGCGACCGCGACGTCGCGATGGTGTTCCAGAACTACGCGCTCTACCCGCACATGACCGTGTCCGAGAACCTGTCCATCGGCCTGCGGATCCGGCGGCGGCCGAAGCCCGAGGTGAGGGAGCGGATCCAGGAGGTGGCCCACATCCTCGGGCTCGACACGCTCCTCGACCGGCGCCCGGCCGAGCTCTCCGGCGGCCAGCGCCAGCGGGTCGCGATGGGCCGGGCCATGGTGCGCGAGCCGCAGGCGTTCCTGATGGACGAGCCGCTCTCGAACCTCGACGCCAAGCTGCGCGTGCAGATGCGGGCCGAGCTGGCCCGCATCCGTGACCGCGTGAAGACGACGACCCTCTACGTCACCCACGACCAGGTCGAGGCGATGACGCTGGGCGACCGGGTGGCGGTGATGCGCGACGGCGTCGTCCAGCAGCTCGACACGCCCCAGAACCTCTACCGCAAGCCGGCGAACCTGTTCGTGGCGGCGTTCATCGGCTCGCCGTCGATGAACCTGCTCGAGGCGCAGATCCAGGACCGGAGCGTCTGCTTCGCCGACCAGCGGATCGCGCTCGACGACAGCGCCGACCTGCGGGACTACGACGGGCGCACGGTCGTCCTGGGCATCCGGCCGGCAGACTTCGAGGACGCCGCCGTCTGGCACGACGAGACGCGGCCGGCATTCGACGTGAACGTCGACGTGAGCGAGGAGCTCGGCGACCAGGTGAACGTCATCTTCCGCCTCGACGCGCCGCCGGTCCGGAGCGAAGCGGTGCGCGATGCCAGCACGACCGAGGAGGGCGGCGTCGACGACCTGCTGGTGCCGCTCGTGGCCGACGAGGGCCGGTCGGTCTGCACCGCCTGTGTCGACCCGCGCACGTCGGCCCGCGCCGGCAGCACGGTGCGCCTCTCGGTCGACCCGGCCCGGTTTCACTTCTTCGACACCGAGACGGGGCTCGCGATCGGCGCCGCCGGCAGGCCCGCGGCGGCTCCCGCGTAGAACCGCTCTACACTGCGCCGCGTGCGGATCGGGGCACTCACCGGCGGAGGCGACTGCCCCGGCCTGAACGCCGTCATCCGCGCCGTCGCACGGCGGGCGTTCGACCGCGGCGACGAGATCGTCGGCGTCCTGCACGGCTGGCGCGGGCTGGTCGAGGGCCAGTTCCGGCCGCTCGGCCCGATCGACGTCACGGGCATCCTGCCGCGCGGCGGCACGATCCTGAAGACGTCGCGCACAAACCCCTACAAGGTGGACGGCGGCGTCGGGCGGCTGCTCGAGAACCTCCGCCGGCTCGACGCGCTCGTCGCGATCGGCGGCGAGGACACGCTCGGCGTCGCCGCGCGGCTTCACTCCGAGCACGACGTCCATGTGGTCGGCGTGCCGAAGACGATCGACAACGACCTGTCGGGCACCGACTACACGTTCGGGTTCGACACGGCCGTCGCCATCGCCACCGAGGCGATCGACCGGCTCCACTCGACGGCCGAGTCCCACGACCGGGTCATGGTCTGCGAGGTCATGGGCCGCCACACCGGCTGGATCGCCGTGATGGCGGGCATGGCCGGGGGCGCCGACGTCATCCTGACACCGGAGCGGCCGGTCACGGTCGAGCGGTGCTGCGAGCTCATCCAGCAGCGGCACGCGAAGGGCAAGGACTTCTCGATCGTCGTCGTGAGCGAGGGCTGGGAGCTTCGCACCGAAAGCGGCGCGGCCACGCTCGTCGAGAGCGGCGCGGCGGACGCGTTCGGGCACGTGCGGCTGGGCGGGGTCGGCGAGGCGCTGGCGCGCGAGATCGAGAGCCGCACCCGCTTCGAGACGCGGGTCACGACGCTGGGGCACATCCAGCGGGGCGGCTCGCCGACGGCGCACGACCGGGTGCTCGCCACCCGGTACGGCCTGAAGGCGGCCGACATGGTCTACGCCGGGGCGTGGGGCCAGATGGCGTCGCTGCGCGGCGACCGGATCGAGGCCGTGCCGCTGTCCGACGCCGTCGCGGAGCTGAAGACCGTGCCCGACGAGCTCTACGAGCAGGCCAGCGCGTTCTTCGGCTAGCCTCCGCCCGCCGTGGCGAAGGTGACGACCACCGACATCGACGCGCTCTGGGGGCCGGCGACGCCCCAGTTCGCCTACCAGATTGCCGAGCGCCTCGAGGCGCTGATCGCCGACCTGCCGGCCGGCGACCCGGTGCGCGCCCACGGCGAGCGCCGCCTGGCGGAGCTCGACGAGCTCGGGCACGACACGAGCAAGGGCGACGAGCTCCACCACTAGCCGGCCGCGGCTTCGCGGCTACCGCAGCCCGGGCACGAACGAGCGCATGACGTCGCGGGCCACGTAGCCGGCGATCGACGGGTTCTCCTTCAGCCTCCGCACCGAGTAGGCGTACCAGGCGCGCCCGAACGGGACGTAGACGCGCACCCGGTGGCCCGCCGCCACGAGCCGGTGGCGGACGTCCTCGGCGACCCCCAGCAGCATCTGGAACTCGTAGCCCTCGTGGCCGACGACCCGGCGCTCGATCAGCGCGAGCGTCTCCGCGATCAGCGCTCTGTCATGGGTCGCGATCGCCACGTAGCTTCCGGCCGCGAACAGGCGGTCGACGGCGCGGACGAAGTTGCCGTTGATCGCCGCCGGGTCCCTGTAGGCGATCTCCTCGGGCTCGATATAGATCCCCTTCACGACGCGCACGTTGGGCGCGAGGTCGGCGAGCGCCTCGACGTCGTCCATCGTGCGCCGCATGTACGACTGCAGGACGATGCCGACCCCGTCGCGGCCCTCCTCTCGCAGGCGCCGGTAGACCTGCAGGGTGCGGTCGGTGAGGCCCGAGTGCTCCATGTCGATGCGCACGAAGATGCCGTGCCGCCCGGCCGCGGCGAGGACGCGCGCCAGCATCTCGTCCGCGAGCGTCGGATCGAGCTCGATCCCGAGCCCGGACAGCTTGATGGAGATGGTCGCGTCGAGCCGCTCCGCCGCGATCGCGTCGAGCACCTGCTCGTAGGCCGTGGCGGTCGCCGCGGCCTCCTCCGGCGCGCGGATGAACTCGCCCAGCACGTCGATGGTCGCCATCACTCCCCGGTCGTTCAGGCGGCGGACCGTCGCGACGGCCTGCTCCAGCGTCTCGCCCGCCATGTAGCGGTCGGCGAACCGGCGCACGACCGGGCGCGGGACGAGCGGCAGGGTGGCTGCGACGGCGCGGTCGAACGCCCGGATCACTCGAGCTCCGCGGCGTAGCCGGCCAGGACGTCGCCCACGAGCGCGTCGACGGCGCCGCCGGCGGCCGTGAGCGCCGTCGCCTGGTTCGCCGGGTCGCCCGTGCGGGCGACGGCCGCCATCGCCCGCCAGGCCGCCGCGGCCGGGCCGGCCTGCTCGGGCGGCAGCCGTTCGGCGTGGGCGGCGAAGCGGTCGAGGGCGCCGGAGAGCTCCCCAGCGGACGCGGCGATCCGGTCGAGGTAGGCCGGGGTCGCGACCCGCGGCCCGGCGGCCTCGGACGCCAGGGCGGCGACGGCCGCCCGCACCACCTCCGCGGCATCGCGCTCGGCGGCGAGGCCGGCGCCGCCCAGCTCGGCCGCCGCCGCCGCGAACGCCGCCTCGAGCTCGTCGGCGGCGACCGCCCCCGAGACCTCGTCGGCGCGCTCGGCGAGCGCCAGCATCGCGACCGTGTCGCGGACGAGCGTCCGGTCGGTC
>JAICKX010000168.1 GCA_025927685.1 Thermoleophilia bacterium
CGCCGCCGGCGCCGTGACGCTGATCGCCGGCGTCGCGCTCGAGCGAAGCGGCGAGGTGCTGGCCGGCCGGGCCGGCATGAGCGGCGTCGTGTTCGGCGCGACGTTCCTGGCCGCGGCCACCGCGCTGCCCGAGATCTCGACCGGGCTCTCGTCGCTCAAGCTCGGCGACTACCAGCTCGCGGTGAGTGACATCTTCGGCGGGAACGCCTTCCTGCCGGTGCTCTTCCTGGCCGCCGGGCTGATCTCGGGCCACGCCGTCCTCCCGCAGGCGCACGCGACCGACATCTACCTGACCGGCCTGGGCGCGCTCCTGACGGCGGTCTACATCGTCGGGCTCATCTTCCGCCCGCGGCGGCAGCTGTGGGTGATGGGCGCCGACTCGTGGGCCGTCTTCGTGCTCTACGCCGTCGGCATCGCCGGGCTGGTCGTGATCACACGGGCGTAGGTGATCGGGCGATCACGACGACGAGGGAGCGTCCCAGCCGCAGGCCGCCCGCGCCGCCGCCTCCGAGCCGGCGCTCGAGCTCGCGTACGACGGCGGCCTCCTCCGCCGGCGTGAGCTCCGCCGCCAGGCGCGTGAAGTGGCCGATCCGCCCGGTCAGGTCGCGCCAGTGCTCGGCGGCCGACCGCGGCTCGAGCGCGTCTCGCACGACCGTCCCCTCCGCCTCGAGCCCCGCCTCGAGGTGCAGGCCGACGAGCTCGTCCACCTCGCCGAGCCGTCCGAAGACGCGAGCGAACGCGGCCCGCTCGGGCCCGAGTGCGGCTGCCACCGCCGCGCGCGGCTCGCCGAACCAGGCGTTCTCCTCGATCCGCGCCCAGACCGCGGTGACGATCCGGCCGCCGGGTGCCACGACCCGCGCGAGCTCGCGCAGCACGGCGACCGGATCGGGGGCGATCATGAGCGCGAGCCGGCTCACGCCGGCCGCGAACTCCGCATCCGCGAACGGCAGCGGCCCGGTCATGTCGGCATGCATGAAGCGAACGGCGAGGCCGGCGCGGGCGGCGCGATCCCGGGCGATGGCAAGGGCGCCGTCGCTGACGTCGATGCCGGTCACGGCGGCTCCCCGCGCGCCGAGCTCCACGGCCAGCCTGCCGCTCCCGCAGCCCACGTCGAGCACCGATGCGGCGCCGTCGAGGGCGGACAGGATCTCGGGGACGCCGGGCGGTTCCGTCACAGCCCGCAGTATTGTCGTGACCGTACGGGGGCAGGCCCCGGTGGCCCGGCTTCAACCGGCGACTCGTTGCGGCCGATAACGCCGGCATGGGATTTCGCTCATCGCGACCGGCGCGCACGGACGGGGAGCAGCTGCGGCTGGCTCTCGCCGCCGCCCGCATGGGCACCTTCGAGTGGGACCTGACGACGAACAGCGGCCGGATGTCGCCGGAGCTCGAGGCGATCCATGGGCTCGCCCCTGGCGAGTTCGACGGTAGCCGCGACATGATGGTCGAGCTGGTGCATCCCGACGACCGCGAGGAGTTCCTGGCCGGGTTCGCGCGGGCGATCGCTGACGCCGGGAGGTACGACACGGAGTTCCGGATCGTCCTTCCGACCGGCGAGATGCGCTGGCGCACGGCCGTCGCAACCATCGTGACCGATGGGAACGGCACGCCCGCCCGGATCATCGGGGTCGGCCAGGACATCACCGACCGGCGGCTGGCGGAGGAGACGCTGGCCGAGGCGCAGGCCAAGTACCGGCGGATGGTCGAGCAGCTCCCGCTCGTGACCTACGTCGAGAGCCTGGACGCCGAGAGCGCGCTCTACATCAGCCCGCAGATCGAGGAGCTGTGCGGCTACACCGCCGAGGAGTGGGTGGCCGATCCGCACTTCTTCGGCAAGGTGCTGCACCCTGACGACCGTGACCACGTGCTGGGCGAGTTCGCCAACACGCACCTGACGGGCGACATGTACGACGGCGAGTACCGCATCGTCGCGAAGGACGGGCGCACCGTGTGGGTGCACGACGTGGCCGTCCGTGTCCGCGACGCCGACGGCAACCCGCTCTACTCGCAGGGCTACATGGCGGACGTCACGGCCCGCCACGCCGCCGAGCAGGCGCTTGCCGAGAGCCGCGCCCAGCTCGAGCAGCGAATGCGCGAGATCGAGCATCAGGCCCTGCACGACTCGCTGACCGACCTGCCCAACCGCACGCTCTTCCACGACCGGGTCGATCAGGCCCTGCGGGCGGCGCGCAGGGCCGGCGGCAGCGTGTGCGTCATGCTGATCGACCTCGACCGCTTCAAGGAGGTGAACGACACGCTCGGGCACGCGAGCGGCGACGTGCTCCTCCAGGAGGTGGCGCGCCGGCTGCGGACCCCCGTGCGGGAGTCCGACACGGTGGCCCGCCTGGGCGGCGACGAGTTCGGCGTCCTCGCGTCCGGGGTCGCCACGGCCGACGACGCGATCGTGCTGGCGGAGAAGCTGCGCGAGGCGGTCGCGAAGCCGATCGCCGTCGGCGGCCTTTCGCTCGAGGTCGACTCCAGCATCGGGATCGCGGTCGCGCCCGACCACGGCGCGGACGTCGAGACGCTGATCCGCCACGCCGACGTCTCGATGTACGTGAGCAAGCGCACGCACAGCCCGGCCGTCTACTCGCCCGAGACCGACCACCACTCGCGGGTGCGGCTCACGCTCGTCGCCGACCTGCGCCGGGCGCTCGAGCGCGGAGAGCTCATCGTCTACTACCAGCCGCAGGCCTGCGCCACGACCGGCGCCGTCCGCACCATGGAAGCGCTCGTGCGCTGGGAGCATCCCGTCCACGGCCTGCTCGCGCCCGACCAGTTCGTCCCGCTCCCGGAGCAGACCGGCCTCATCCGACCGCTCACGCTCTACATGCTCGACGCGGCCCTGCGCCAGTGCGCCGTGTGGCGGAACGCCGGCTACGACCTGGCGGTTGCGGTCAACGTCACCGGCCGCGACCTGCTCGACCTGCACTTCCCCGAGCAGGTGGCCGCCGCGATCGAGCGTGCCGGGGTCGTACCCGAGGCGCTCGAGCTCGAGATCACCGAGACCACGATCATGACCGACGCCGCCCGCGCGCGGGCGGTGCTCGAGGCCCTGAGCGCGCTGGGCGTCCGGCTCGCGATCGACGACTTCGGGAGCGGCCATTCGTCGCTCGGCTACCTGAAGCGGCTTCCCATCGACGTGCTCAAGATCGACCGCTCGTTCGTCATGAACATGGCCCAGCGGACCGACGACGCGGTCATCGTGCGCTCGACGATCGACCTCGGTCACAACCTCGGCCTCCAGGTCGTCGCCGAGGGCGTCGAGACGGAGGAGGCGCTGGCCTGGCTGACCGAGCTCGGCTGCGACTCCGTGCAGGGCTACTTCCTGGGCCGGCCCCAGCCGACCGACGCAGTGGAGTGGATCGTACGCCGGCTCGCACGCCGGCTTCCGCCGCCGGACGAGCGCGCAGCCTCGGGTTAGACCTCGCGCCAAGTGGGTAGTGGCCGGGTTCTCAACCCTGAGGAGGAGCCGATGATGATCACGCTGACGACGGAGGCGACGGACGCCATCAGGGAGCTCGTGGACAACGCCGAGCTGCCCGACACCGGCGGGCTGCGGCTCGACATGAACGATGCGACGATGAACAGCGCGCCGCCGAGCCTGGCCCTGACGCTCGTCGAGACGCCCGCGACCGGCGACGAGGTGATCGACCAGGACGACGTGCATGTGTACGTCTCCCGGCAGGCCGCGCCGCTGCTCGACGGCAAGGAGATCGACGCCCGAAACGAGCCGGGCGGCGTCACGTTCCTCGTGAACGAGAACGCCTAGAACCACCGGGGCCTGACCCCCATGCGGGGTCAGGCCCCAAGGGTCGCGGCGGTTGCGGCGGGGTCAGGCGTCGCCCAGGGACTCGGCCAGGAGCGTCGCCACATCGGCCACGCGCAGGTCGCGGCCCGAGGTGCGCACGCCGTCGTCGAGCATGATCGTGCAGTAGGGGCAGGCGACGGCCAGCGTGTCGGCGCCGGTTTCGGCGGCCTCGCGCACCCGCTCCTCGTTGATCCCGCGCCCGCGCTCCTCCATCCACATGTGGGCGCCGCCCGCGCCGCAGCAGAAGGTCTGCTTGCCGCTTCGGGCCATCTCGAGGGGCGTCCCGACCGCCGCCACGAGCTCCCGCGGCTCGGCGGCGACGTCGTTGTGCCGGGCCAGGTAGCACGAGTCGTGGTAGGTGATCGCCTGCTCGCCGCCGGCCGGCGTGATGCGGCCCTCCCGCACCAGCTCGGCCAGGAGCTCGGAGTGGTGCACCACCTCGTAGCGCCCGCCGAAGTCCGGGTACTCGTTGGAGATCGTGTTGAAGCAGTGGGGGCAGGACGTGACGATCTTGCCCGCGCCCGTCTCGTTCAGCGTCTCGACGTTCTGCTCGGCGAACGCCTGGAAGACGTACTCGTTCCCCATCCGCCGGGCCGGGTCGCCCGTGCAGGCCTCGCGCGGGCCGAGGATCGCGAAGTCGACCCCGGCCGCCTGGAGCAGCTTCGCCGTCGACTCGGCCGACGCCTTCGCGCGCTCGTCGAACGAGGCCGCGCAGCCCACCCAGTAGAGCACCTCGGGCGCCGGATCGCCCGGCTCCAGCACGCGCACGCCGAGCCCCTCGGCCCAGGCCGCCCGCTCCGACTGGGCCTTGCCCCAGGGGTTGGACGAGCGCTCCACGTCGCGCAGCATCGGGTCGGCCTCCGCCGGGAAGCGGGCATCGACCATCACGAGGTGGCGGCGCAGGTCGACGATGTGGTCGATGTGCTCGATCGAGACCGGGCAGACCTGCACGCACGCCCCGCAGGTGACGCAGTCCCACACCACCTCGTCTGTCACGGCGTTGGGGACGAGCGGAGTCTGCCCGCCGGCCCCGGCCGCGGCCGCCGGCCCCTCCGCGAAGAGCTGGTCGCGCAGGCCCATGATGAGGAGCTTTGGCGAGAGCGCCTTGCCGGTCGCCCACGCCGGGCAGGCATCCTGGCAGCGGCCGCACTCGGTGCAGGAGAACGTGTCGATCACCTGCTTCCAGGTCATGTCCGAGACGGTGCCGGAGCCGAGCCGCATGTCCTCCTCCGGCCCTTCCTCATCGAAGCGCAGCGGCTCCAGTCGGCCGCGCGCGCGGGTGCGCCCGAAGAAGACGTTGACCACCGCCGTGAAGATGTGCAGGTGCTTGGAGTGCGGCAGATAGGCCAGGAACCCGATGATGATGAGCACGTGCGCCCACACGAAGACGCGCTCCAGCGTCTCCGTCGCCGATCCGCCGCCGAAGAGGTTCGAGAGCGCGTTCGACACCGGCGACCAGCCGGCCGGCCACTCGTTCAGGCCGAGCGCGATCCGGCTCGCGTGCCAGAGCAGAAGCGTCGTCACGATCCCGGCGATGAGCGCCAGGATCAGGTCGGCCTCGCCGAGGTGGCTGCCCTCGAACCGGGCCGGGCGCTGCACCTTGCGGATGCCGAACGCCGCCACGACGCCCGCGAGCACGAGCACCGCGAACAGATCGACGAGGAGCGCGAACCACCCCTGGCGGCCGAGCCACGGGATCGTGTCGTGCTGTGCCACCACCGCGATCAGCGCCATCACGATCGTCGGGAAGAGCACGAGGAAGCCCCAGAAGATGAACGCGTGCATCAGGCCCGGCCCGAGCCGCTGGAGCAGCTTGCGCTGCCCGAGCGCGATCACGACCTCGTTTCGCACGCGCGCCCCGATCTCGCCCGACCGGTCGGTCGGCCGGCCCATCCGGACGAGCCGGACAAGCGTCGCCGCCCGCCGCGCGAACAGCCCTCCGCCGACCGCCGCGATCCCGACCAGGACGAGGAGCGCGAGCGGGTCTATCCGCCCCTCGCCTTCAGCGCCGCCACGACGGCCGGCACGACCTCGTGC
>JAICKX010000073.1 GCA_025927685.1 Thermoleophilia bacterium
CGTCGCCCTCGTAGAGCACCAGCGGCTTGGCCGCCATCTCGTCCTTCGCGACGCCGAGCGCGTCGTCCGTGACGCAGATGTAGGTGAAGACCCCGTCGAGGTCGTCGAGGCTCTTGTTCATCGACTCCTCGAGCGAGAGGCCCTCGCTCATCTTCTCGGCCAGGTAGACCGCGATGATCTCGGAGTCGCACTCCGACTGGAAGCGATGGCCGGAGCGCTCGAGCCGGCGCCGCCACTGGAAGTAGTTCGTGAGCTGGCCGTTGTGCACGACCGCGACGTCGGCGAACGGGTAGGCCCAGTAGGGGTGGGCGCCCGAGATGTCGACGTCGGACTCGGTGGCCATGCGGACGTGGCCGATGGCGTGCGTCCCCTCGAAGCTGCCGAGGCCGTACTGCTCCGCGACGCTCTCGGCGTCGCCCAGGTCCTTCACGATCTCGAGCGACTTCCCGAGCGAGAGCACCTCGCAGTTGGGCACGTCCTCGAGGTAGTCGGCCAGCCGCTTCAGGTCGCCGTCATAGCGCAGCGCCGCCCGGAAGGCGTACTCGGTGTCGACCTCCATGTTCATGATCTTGGCGCCCAGCTCGCGCATCCGCGCCTCGACCTCGCCCCGGTGCCGCTCCAGCCGCTCCGTGAAGTCGAAGTCGCGCGGGTCGTTGGCGTCGGCCAGCGTGAAGCGTACGAGCACGAGGTCCGAGGCCGGCCCGTAGAGGGCATAGCCGGTGGAGTCGGGGCCGCGGTGCTTCATGGACTGGAGCATCCGCGTCATGTCGGCTCCGAGCGGCTTGCCGCCGTTGCCGTTCCGGTAGATGATTCCTGCGATTCCGCACATGCGGCGCCTCCTCAGCCGCCGCTAGGGCAGCACGTCCAGGTACTCGCTCACGTCCCAGTCGGTGACCTGGGCGCAGTACCGCTCCCATTCGTCGCGCTTGTAGTGGCGGAAGACCCGCCACATGTCGCCCGGTAGCGCCGACTTGATCACGTCGTCCTCCTCGAGGGCGTCCAGCGCGTCGCCGAACGTCATCGGGATGCGATTGACCTCCTTGCCACCGGCCATCGCCTCGTAGATGTTGCGCTCCTCCGGCTCCCCGGGGTCGACGCCGCGCGAGATGCCGTCGTCCATCGCCTTGATGAGCGCGCCGAGGGCCAGGTACGGGTTCACCGCCGAGTCGACCGACCGGTACTCGAACCGTCCCGGCGCCGACACGCGCAGCGCGGTCGTCCGGTTCTGGAAGCCCCAGTCCGCGAACACCGGCGCCCAGAAGCCCGTGTCCCACAGGCGCCGGTACGAGTTCACGGTCGAGGCCGTGACCGCGGTCAGGGCGCTCAGGTGCTCGAGGATGCCGCCGATCGCCTGCATGCCGAGCGTGCTCGGCAGGCGCTGGTCGTCGCCCTCGGGCATGAACCGGTTCTCGTCGCCCGCCCAGATCGAGATGTTGGTGTGGCAGCCGTTGGCGGACACGCCCATGAACGGCTTCGGCATGAAGCACGGGAAGACGTTCAGCTCGCGCCCGACCTGCTTGCAGATCTGGCGGAAGGTCGAGAGCCGGTCGGCGGTGTGCTCGGCCCGGTCGAAGTTGAAGTTGAGCTCGATCTGGCCCGGGGCGTCCTCGTGGTCGCCCTGGATCATGTCCAGGTCCATCTTCTGGCCGTACTCGATGACCTTGTGGATGATGGGCTGGAGCTCCGAGAACTGGTCGATGTGGTAGCAGTAGGGCTTGGTGACGCCCTCGACGTCGGGCGTCCCGTCCGGCTTCATCTTGAGCCACATCATCTCGGGCTCCATGCCGGCCCTGAGGTGCATGCCGGTGCGGGCCTCGAACTCGTCCTGGATCCGCTTCAGGTTGCCGCGGCAGTCCGAGGTCAGGAACGCCCCGCCGTCCTCCTGGTCCTCGCGGCCGCGGAAGCAGGTGCACCACACACGCGCGACCTTGGGGTCCCAGGGCAGCGGCATGAACGTCTCGGGCTCGGGGATGCCGACCAGCTCCCAGGCCTCCGGGCCGTAGCCGATGTAGTCGCCGTGGCGGTCGACGAAGAGGTTGGCGGTCGAGCCGTACACGAGCTGGAAGCCCTTCTGCGCGATCGACTCCCAGTGGGGCGCGGGCACGCCCTTCCCCATGATCCGGCCGGTGACGGAGATGAACTGGTAGTAGATGTACGTGATCCCCGCCGCGTCGATGCGCCGGCGCACCTCGGCCACGCGCTCCGCGCGCCCGTCCGCGTCGACGAACTGCTCGAGATCGGTCGCCACTCCAACACCCTCCTTCTAGGTCTCGCGGCACGCCGCGCTTCGGCCCGGGCAAAGGCTACGCTGGGCAGGGGTGTCGCACAAGTGGATGGAGGTGACACTCGCACGGGGGTCCACGCGTGCTCCCGCACACCGCAGAAACCCTCAATTGCGGGCGATTGCGACCCCCGCGGCGGCTCCCAGGACGAGGGCCGTCGAGAGTGCCAGAGTCGGCGCCAGCCGTCGCGTCGGGACGCCGTAGACGGCGGCCACGCCGAAGCTCCCCATCCCGACCGCCATGCCCGCCGAGACGACGAACGGGCCCGGGATCGGGAGGAGGGCGCGCAGCGCGAGGAGCGGCACCGAGGCCACCGCCAGCCGGGCCGTGACGAGCCTGACCGTGGAGGTGTCGACCCGGAGGCGGTGGCGGGCGAGCACCGCGCCGACCGCGGCGAACGCCGGCAGGGTGCAGAGGAGCAGCACGGTGCGGGCGACCGACGTGACGGAGGCGGGCGGCGCCACGCCGGCGACGTCCAGGACGTAGCCGGTCGTGACGCAGATCAGGTACGGGTTTCGGGCGAACGCCCAGGCCCGCCCGAGCCAGTCGGCCCGCTCGTGCACGAGCGCCGCGACCAGGCCGGGGAGGACGACCAGCGTGAACGGCCCGGTGCAGAGCTGGCTGAAGGCCACCGCCAGCGGCAACGCGTCCCAGCCGAAGACGACGACGCAGACCGGGAAGCCGAGCCAGGCAGCGTTCGGCCAGCAGACGGTGAGCAGGAGCTCGTCGCGCTCACCGGCCGGCCGGCCGCGGGTGAGCGTGAGGACTGCGGCGGCCGAGAGCGCGAGCACGACCCAGGCGGCCACCAGCCCGATGACGAGCCCGGCGTGGACGTCGGTGCGGGTCGCGACGACACCGGATGCAGGGGCTCCGAGCCAGAACAGCGTCCTGAGCGCCCGGGCCGTCCACCGCTCCGGGTCGATCCGGCGGGCCGACATGTAGCCCGCGGCCGCGAGCGCCATGCCCGCGATCAGGAGGGCGAGTGCCACTCGGCGCTCAGTTCTCGATGGGGGTGTCCGAGCGGTTGCCCCACTCGTTCCACGAGCCGTCGTACACCGCCGGCCGTGGGCCGCCGGCCAGCTCGAGCGCGTGCGCGACGGCCGTGGCCGAGACGCCGCCGTTGCAGTAGGCCACGACGGGCCGGTCGATCGCGCCGACGTCGACGCCGGCGTCGGCGAACGCCCGCCGCAGCCCGTCCGGCGGCAGGAAGGGCCCGTCCTCTCGAAGCAGGCTCCGGTAGGGCACGTTCACCGCGCCCGGGATGTGGCCCGCGCGGCGGGCGTGCGTCTCGATCCCGGCGTACTCGTCATGTGCGCGGGCGTCGATCACGAGGACGCCGCCGTCGAGCGTCGCGCGCATGCGATCGATGTCCCAGAGGGAGTCGTCGCGCGGGCCGGTGCGGTACGGCGGCGCTGCCGGCACGGCGTGCTCGTCGCCGCTTCGCACCGGGCCGCCGGCCGCGAGCCAGGCGTCCAGGCCCCCGTTCAGCACGTGGGCGTCCCGGTGGCCGTAGGCCCGCAAGGCCCACACGACCCGGCCGGCGAGCACGTTGCGGTAGCGGTCGTACGTGACGACGGCACTGTCGTTTCGGATCCCGAGCCGGGTCGCGTCGGCCGCGAACACGTCCGGCGGCGCGAGCTGGATCGGCACGGGGTCGCTGCGGTCGGTGAAGTCCGTCCGCCAGTCGACGAAGACCGCGCCCGGGATGTGCGCCTCCCGGTAGCAGCCCGGGTCCGCCCGGTAGCGCGGCTCGCCGTCGACGACGCGGCCGCGCACGTCGAGCAGGCACAGCTCGCCGAGCCGCTCACGGACCCAGGCGGCGGACACGAGGACGTCGGTCGGCACATCGGTATCTTGGCAGGCATGGGCCTGGCCGACCGCTACTGGGATCCGATCTCGGATGCCGAGGTGGAGGCGGTGCTGGGCGCCGGCGCGGTCGCCGTCGCCCGCCACCGGAGGTGGCTGTTCGCCGTCGCGCGATGCCGCACCCACCGCGGCGACGTCTACCTGAAGCGCCAGCCGCCGATGGGGCGCCGGCTCGACCAGCTCGCCTGGCAGCACCGGCTCGCAAACCACCTGGCCGACCGAGGCCTGCCGGCGACACGGGCCATCGGCCTCGTCGAGCACGGCGGCCACTGGTACGAGGTGCACGAGCCGGCGGCCGGCGAGGACGTCTACGAGGGCGCCGAGAGCTGGGACCCGTTCGCGTCCGAGACGCACGCCGCGGCGGCCGGCACGGCGCTGGCGCGCCTGCATGTGGCAGGTGCGGACTTCCCCGATCGCCGTCCCCAGCCCCAGGCCGGGTTCGTCGTCCAGCTCGGGATGGTGGCGATGGCCCCCGTCGACGCCGTGGCGGCGCTTGCGGCGGCGCGGCCGGCGGTGGCCGAGTACCTGGGTGGGCGGGGATGGGAGGCCGACGTCGCGGCCGCCTACGACGCCGTCTTCCGCCGCCTGCGGCCGGCCGTCCCGGGGCTTCCGCCGGCGCCGCTCCACGGCGACTGGCAGACGAACAACCTGTTCTTCGCCGGCGACGAGGTGAGCGGCATCATCGACTTCCACCAGGCGGACTATGCGCCGCGCGTCCTCGACCTGGCCGTCGCCGTCGAGCGCAACTGCTTCTTCTGGAACCGGATCTCGGCCGGCGACGACGCCGCGTTCGACCTCCGGCACGCCGCCGCGCTGGTCGGCGCCTACGACGAGGTCGCACCGCTCGTCCCCGCCGAGCGGGCGGCATTCGCCGACGTGCTCCAGGCCTGCCAGTTCGAGTACGGGATCTCGTTCCTCGACTACTACTGGGGCGTCGAGCGCGACCGCGAGAAGGCCGACTGGGCCTGGGAGACCTTCGTCCTCGGCCACGCCCGCTGGTGGGAGTCAGGCCCGGGCCGCGATGCGCACGCCGCCGTCGCTCGGGTCGCGGGCGCCGGCTGAGAGCCGCCGGAGGAGCGGTCGGGCCTTGACGAGCGACTCCTCCACCTCCTCGGCCGCGTCGGAGTCCCACACGATCCCGCCGCCGACCCAGAGGTGGATCTCGCCGGCGGCGATCGCGAACGTGCGGATCGTGAGCCCGAGGTCGAGGTCGCCGTTCGGGTGCACGCGCCCGATCGCCCCCATCGACGCGCCCCGGCCGACCGGCTCGAGGCGGGCGATGTGCTCGATCGCGGCCAGCTTCGGCGCGCCGGTGACCGACCCGCCCGGGAACGTGGACCGCAGCAGCTCCGCCAGGCCGACGCCCGGGCGCAGCCGGCCCTCGACCGTCGAGACGAGGTGGCGGACCCCCGCCATCGGCCGCTCCTCCAGGAACGTGCTCACCCGCACCGAGCCGGGCACGCACACGCGGCCGAGGTCGTTCCGCTCGAGGTCGACGATCATCACGTGCTCGGCCCGGTCCTTGCCGCTCGCGGCGATGGGCTCGGTCGAGTCGGCCGGCCGCGTGCCCTTGATCGGCATGGTCCAGACGCGATCGCCGCGCGTGCGCAGGAACAGCTCGGGCGTGGCCGAGACGATCGACCAGCCGTCGCCGTGCATCGCCGCCGCGAACTCGGCGCCGAGCGGTGCAAGCGCCCGCTCGACGCCGGCGGGGTCCCCTCGAAACGGCGCCCGCAGGTGCTGGACCAGGTTCACCTGGTAGACGTCGCCACGGCCGATCGCCGCCCGCGCCTGCGCGATCGCCCCGGCGTGCTGCGCGGGCGTCCACGTCCGCTCCCACGCGCCCACCTTGTAGCGTGAAAAAACGGGGTCAGACCCCAATTTTTCACCGCGGCCCGCGCGGAGCACGCAGGCGGCGGCCGGGAGCGGGCACGGCTCCGGCGGGCCCGAGCCGCCCAGCCCGTACCCCAGCTAGAGGTCGGCGGGGAGGCAGCGGTGCGCGGCGAGGAAGTCCTCGATCCGCTCGAAGGCTTCGGCGTCCGGGGCATCGACCACGAGCCCGCGGCCGTGCGCGTCACGGGTTGGGAGGGGCGTGCCGATGGCCTATCGTAGAGCCGGTGAGCCTCTCCGGGCCGCCGGCGGCGGTCGTCTTCGACTTCAACGGCACCATCTCCGACGACGAGCCGCTGCTCGCCGAGCTCTTCGTGCAGATCTTCGGCGAGGTCGGGATCGAGGTCAGCGAGGAGCGCTACTTCGGCGAGTTCGCCGGGTACGCCGACCCGGAGATCGTCGAGCGAGTGCTGGCCGGGGCCGGCCGTCCCGACCCCACGATTGCGCGTGCGTTGCTCGACCGCCGGGCCGAGCTCTATCTCGAGCGCGCCGGGGGCGGCGAGACCGTGCACCCCGAGGTCGCGGCATGCGTGCGCGAGATCGCCGGCCGCGTGCCGGTGGCGGTCGCGTCGGGCGCGGTCCGGGCCGAGGTCGAGGCGGTGCTCGAGGGGGCCGGGCTCCGCCCGCTGCTGGCGGCGGTCGTCACGGCCGACGACGTCGCCCAGGGGAAGCCTGACCCCGAGGGCTACATGATCGCGCTGGAACGGCTCGGCGTTCGCGGCTCCGATGCGCTCTCGTTCGAGGACACCCATTTCGGGGTCATGGCGGCCGTGGCCGCCGGGATGCGCTGCGTCGGCGTGGGGTCCACGATGTCGGCCGACCGCCTCCGGGAGGCCGGCGCCGAGGCGGTCGTGGCGGGCCTTGACTGGTCTATACCGGACGTGCGAGGGTTCTTCCTATGAGGGACGACGCGCGCGCGGTGGTCATCGGCGGCGGCGTCGGCGGGTGCTCCATTCTCTACCACCTGGCCAAGCTGGGCTGGAAGGAGGTCGTCCTCGTCGAGCAGTACGGCCTGACGCACGGCTCGACGTGGCACTCGGCGGGCCTCGTCGGCCAGCTCCGTTCGACCGTCAGCCTGACGAAGATGATGCAGTACTCGGTCGGCCTCTACGCCGACCTCGCGCGCGAGACGGGAAAGGATCCCGGCTGGCACGAGCTCGGCGGCCTGCGGCTGGCGTCGTCGCAGGAACGCTACGAGGAGATCCAGCGCCAGGCGGGGTGGGCGAAGAGCTTCGGCCTCCCGATCGAGATCGTCTCGCCGGCCGACGCCAAGGAGCTCTTCCCGCCCATGTCGACCGACGGCGTGGTCGCGGCCGCGTTCCTGCCCCAGGACGGCTACCTGGATCCCAGCCAGCTCACGTTCGCGCTCGCCGACGGCGCCCGCCTGCTGGGCGCCGAGATCGAGCAGCGCACCCGCGTCCTCGACGTGATCGTGGAGGGCGGGCGGTGCCGGGGCGTGGTCACCGACAAGGGGACGATCCGGGCCGACGTGGTGGTGAACGCCGGCGGGATGTACGCGCCCCAGATCGGCCGCATGGCCGGCGTCGGGGTGCCCATCATCCCGTACGCGCACGAGTTCCTGGTGACGGAGGCGTTCGACCCGCCGCTCGCGCCGCTCCCGACGCTGCGCGACCCCGACCGGCTCGTCTACTTCCGCACCGAGGTCGGCGGGCTGATCATGGGCGGCTACGAGCGCGACCCGGCCCCGTGGGCCCTCGACGGCGTGCCGGACGGGTTCGAGGCCCAGCTCCTGCCGGAGGACTGGGAGCGGTTCGACGAGCTGCTCACGAACGCGATCGAGCGCGTCCCGGCCATGGAGGCGGCCGAGGTCCGGAAGCTCTACAACGGCCCGGAGGCGTTCACACCGGACGGCGAGTTCATCCTCGGCGAGTCCGACGTGCCCGGCTTCTGGGTCGCGGCCGGGTTCTGCGCCCACGGCCTGGCGGGCGCCGGCGGCATGGGCTGGCAGATGGCCGAGTGGATCGTGAACGGCGAGCCCAGCCTCGACCTGTGGCACATGGACTCGCGCCGGTTCGGCCGCCAGTACCGGAGCCAGGCGTTCGCGCTGGCGCGGGCGACCGAGATCTACGCGACCTACTACAACATCAAGTACCCCAACCACGAGCGCGAGGCGGGCCGGCCGCTTCGGCTCTCCCCGGCCTACGACCGGGTGGCCGCGCTCGGGGCGGTCTTCGGCGAGAAGTCAGGCTGGGAGCGGCCGAACTGGTTCGAGCCGAACGCCGCCGCCGGCGACGAGGGCCTTCGCCCGCGCGGCTGGGCGGGCCAGCACTGGTCGCCGGCGATCCACGCCGAGGCGGTCGCGACCCGCGAGCGGGCCGGGCTGTTCGATGAGAGCTCGTTCGCCAAGATCGAGGTGACCGGGCTCGGAGCGGCCGCCTTCCTGCAGCGGATGTGCGCGAACGACGTCGACCGGGCCGTCGGCTCGATCACCTACACGCAGATGCTGAACTCGCGCGGCGGGATCGAGTGCGACTTCACGGTCACCAGGCTCGGCGCAGACCGGTACCGGATCGTGACGGGGACGGCGTTCGGGAACCACGACCTGGGGTGGATCAGAAAGCACGCCCCGGACGACGGCTCGGTGCAGGTCGCCGACGTCACCTCGGCGTGGGCGTGCCTGGGGCTGTGGGGGCCGCGCGCGCGCGACATCCTCCAACCGCTCACGAAGTCCGACCTCTCGCACGAGGCGTTCCGGTACATGACGGCGAGGGACATCTCCGTCGGGAACGTCCCCTGCCTCGCCGCCCGTGTGACGTACGTCGGCGAGCTGGGCTGGGAGCTCTACTGCCCGGCCGAGTATGGCGCCGGCCTCTGGGATCTGCTCTGGTCGGCCGGCTCGGAGCACGGGATGCTGGCCTGCGGCTACCGCGCCATCGACGCCCTCCGGGTCGAGAAGGGCTACCGCGTGTGGGGGGCGGACATCACGCCGGAGGATTCCCCCGACGAGGCCGGGCTCGGCTTCGCCGTGAAGCCCGAGAAAGGGGCCGACTTCCTCGGCCGCGACGCGCTGCTCAGCGCGCGCGCCGCCGCACCGGAGCGGCGGCTGGCCTGCCTCGTGCTGGCCGACCCGCGGGCGGTGTGCCTGGGCCAGGAGCCGGTGCGGGTCGCGGGGGAGATCACGGGCCGCGTGACGAGCGGTGGGTACGGCTTCGCGGTCGGGGAGTCGATCGCGTATGCCTACGTCCCGGCCGCCTCGTCCGAGGTGGGAACGGCCGTCGAGGTGGAGGTGTTCGGCGAGTGGGTTGCGGCCGAGATCGCCGCCGAACCGTTGTGGGATCCGGACGGGAAGCGGATCCGCAGCTAGACGCTAGCCTTGCCGTATGCATTGCTCCGCCTGCGGCACCGACAACGAGCCCGGGCGGAAGTTCTGCGGCGAGTGCGGGGCGCCACTCCGGCTGACTTGCGCGGCGTGCGGGAGCGCCAACGCGCCCGCGGCGAAGTTCTGCGGCGAGTGCGGCACGAGCCTCGCGGCGCCGCCCGCGGCGATCCCGGCTCCCGCCGCCGAGCGGCGGCTGGTCACGGTGCTCTTCGCCGACCTGGTCGGGTTCACGTCGCACGCCGAGGCCCGCGACCCCGAGGACGTCCGTGAGCTCCTGTCGCGCTACTTCGAGCTCTGCCGGACGCTGATCGACCGCTACGGTGGCACCGTCGAGAAGTTCATCGGCGACGCGGTGATGGCGGTCTGGGGCGCTCCCGTTGCCAAAGAGGACGACATCGAGCGCGCCGTCCGGGCGGCGCTCGACCTGGCGGCGTCCGTCGACGCGCTCGGTCAGGAGCTCGGAGTGCCCGAGCTGCGTGCCCGGGCGGGCATCCTCACGGGCGAGGCGGCGGTGACGGTCGGCGCGGTGGGTCAGGGCATGGTCGCCGGCGACCTCGTCAACACGGCATCCCGCATCCAGGCCGTGGCCGAGCCGGGCGGCGTCCTGGCCGGGGAGACGACGAAGCGCGCGACCGAGGCGGCGGTCATGTACGAGGATGCCGGCATCCATGAGCTGAAGGGCAAGGCGGAGCCGGTGCAGCTCTGGCGGGCAGTGCGTGTGATCGGCGGCCGCGGCGGTGCGCTTCGCTCCACCGGCCTCGAGTCGCCGTTCGTCGGGCGCGATCGGGAGCTGCGGGTGATCAAGGAGCTCTTCCACGCCTCGGCGGGCGAGTCGAAGGCGCACCTCGTCTCGGTGATGGCGGTCGCAGGCACCGGGAAGTCGCGGCTCTCGTGGGAGTTCTTCAAGTACATCGACGGGCTCGCCGACGACGTCCGCTGGCACCGCGGCCGCTGCCTGCCCTACGGCGAGGGCGTGACGTACTGGGCCCTCGCCGAGATGGTGCGCACCCGCGCCGCGATCGCGGAGGGCGAGGACCCTGACGCGCAGGTCGAGAAGCTGCACGCGGCGGTTGAGGAGTCGATCGCCGATCCCGAGGAGCGCCGGTTCGTGGAGCCGCGCCTCGCCCACCTGCTCGGGCTGGAGGCCGCGGCGCCGGCCGACCGCGAGAACCTCTTCAGCGCCTGGCGGCTGTTCTACGAGCGGCTCGCCGACGAGATGCCGACCGTCATGGTGTTCGAGGACATGGAGTGGGCCGACGCGTCGCTGCTCGACTTCATCGAGTACCTCGTCGACTGGTCGAAGAACCATCCGCTGTTCGTCATCGTGCTGGCGCGGCCCGACCTGGCGGAGCGGCGCCCGACGTGGGGCGCCGGCAAGCGGACATTCACCTCCCTCTACCTCGAGCCGCTCTCAAGCGCCGACGTGGACCAGCTCCTCGCCGGCCTCGTCCCCGGCCTGCCCGACGACCTGCGTGCCGCGATCCGGGGCCGGGCCGAGGGCGTCCCGCTCTATGCGGTCGAGACGGTGCGGATGCTGCTCGACCGCGGCCTCCTGGTCGCGCGAGGAAGCGCGTACGAGCCGGCCGGCGCGATCGGCCCGCTGGACGTGCCGGAGACGCTTCATGCCCTGATCGCCGCCAGGCTGGACGGGCTCTCCGCCGGGGAGCGGCGGATCGTCCAAGACGCGGCGGTGCTGGGGAAGACGTTCGCACTCGACGCGCTCAGCAAGCTCACCGGCCTCGGGCCGGTCGAGCTCGAGCCGCCGCTGGCCCAGCTCGTGCGCAAGGAGGTGCTGACGCTTCAGGTCGACCCGCTCTCGCCCGAGCGCGGCCAGTACGGGTTCCTCCAGGACCTCATGCGCCGGGTTGCGTACGACATGCTCTCGAAGCACGAGCGCAAGGCCCGCCATCTCGCGGCCGCGGCGCTCGACGAGGACGACGACGAGGTTGTCGAGGTCGTGGCCGCCCACTATCTCGCCGCCCGCGATGCCGATCCCGATGCCGAGGACGCCGACGACATCGCGCGCCGGGCGGCCGCGGCGCTGGTCAGGGCCGGCGAACGGGCCGGCTCGCTTGCCGCGAGCATGGAGGCGCAGCGCTACTTCGAGCAGGCAGCCGACCTCACGGCCGAGCCGTTCGAGCGCGCGCGCCTGTTCGAGCGCGCTGGCATGATGGCGCGGGACGGTGCCCGGTCGGCGGATGCGCTGGCCCATTTCGAGCGCGCCGTGGAGCTCTTCGATGAGGCCGGTGCCAGCCATCCGCGGGCCCGGGTGTCCGCCAGGCTCGGCGAGGTGATGTGGGACACCGGGCGGCTCAAGGAGGCGCTCGAGCGGATGGACGCCGCGCTCGACCTGCTCTCGACCGAGGAGCCCGATGCGGACGTGGCCGAGCTCGCCCACCAGGTGGGCCGGTTCCGGTTCTTCGCCGGCGACCCCGACGTGGCGGCCGAGCGGGTCGAGCAGGCGCTGATCCTCGCCGAGCGGCTGAACCTGCCGGATGTGCTGTCGCAGGCGGTCAACACCAAGGCGATGCTCCTCAGCAACCGCGGCCGCATGGTCGAGGCCGGGGCGCTGATGCGGCTCGCGCTCCAGATCGCGCTCGACCATGACCTGCCGTCCACCGCGATCCGCGCGTACAACAATGCCGCCGACTTCGACGCGCGCGCCGACCGCTACGAACAGGCCGCCGAAGGGTTCCGAAACGGGCTGGCGCTTGCGCGCCGCGTGGGCCTGCGCCAGAGCGAGTGGCAGTTCCTCGGCCAGGTCTACCCGCTGTACGCGCTCGGCCGCTGGGACGAGGCGCTCGAGCTTGCGAGCGGCGTGCCCGAGGAGGCGTTTGCCGAGACGCGGTTTCCGTTCATGTGTCTTCTGGGACCGGTCGTCTCGATCCATTCCCAGCGCGGCGACGTCGAGGCGGCCCGCCGGCTGGTGGCGCTTCATCCCGAGATCGGAAGCTCCGACGACCTGACGGAGCGGACGGCGTACATGTGGGCGCACGCCGCGGAGCGCCTCGCCAGCGGGGACGCCCGGGTGGCGCTCGACGACGCCGCCCGCGGATGGGAGACGCGGGACGAGGTGGGAATCCCCTCCGAGGTCGGCAAGGAGACCTACGTGCTCGCGGTCGACGCCGCGCTCTCGCTCGGCGACTTCGACCGCGCAGACCGGATCGTCGCGACGGTCGAGGCGCTGGGCGCCGGCGGGCGGCCGCAGTCCCTGACTGCGCATGCGATGCGGCACCGGGCGCTCCTCGCCGCGAGCGCGGGCGACGGCGAGCGCGCCGACCAGCTCTTCCGGCAGGCTGCGGCGCTCTTCCACGAGCTCGCAATGCCGTTTCCGATGGCGGTCACGCTGCTTCAGCACGGCGGCCTGCTGACCGGCACCGGCGCGCACGCGGAGGCGGCGCCGTTGCTGGAGACGGCCGGGGAGGTGTTCGGGAGCCTGGAAGCGCGGCCGTGGCTCGAGCGGCTCGAACGCGCCCGCGACGGACAGGCGCTCAGCGCCTGACGATCACGCCGCCGGCTGGAGCTCGCGCACCATGATCGTCTGGTCGCGGCGGGCACCCGTCCCGACGATCGCGATCGGGACCCCGATCTCGCTCTCGACGAGCTCGAGGTAGGCCCGCGCGGCGGCGGGCAGCCGGTCGTAGGCCGTCACCGCCGCGATGTCGGTGCCCCAGCCGTCGAGCTCGCGATAGACGGGCGTTGCGTGGTGGAAGTCACTCTGGTGGGCGGGGAAGTCGGTCGTCACCGTGTCGTCGGCGAGCCGGTAGGCGGTGCAGACGAGGATCGACTCGAGCATCGAGAGCACGTCCAGCTTGGTGACGGCAAGCTCGGTCAGGCCGTTCACGCGGGCGGCGTAGCGCAGACCGACGAGGTCGAGCCAGCCGCAGCGGCGCTCGCGGCCGGTGACGGTGCCGAACTCGGCGCCCCGCTCGCGGATCGCGGCGCCGCGCTCGTCGTCGGCCTCGCTCGGGAAAGGGCCGGCGCCCACCCGCGTGACGTACGCCTTGGTCACCCCCAGCACACGGTCAATCCGGGTCGGCCCGACGCCGAGGCCGGTGCAGGCGCCGCCGGCGATCGGGTTGGACGAGGTGACGAAGGGATAGGTGCCGTGGTCGATGTCGAGCAGCGTCGCCTGCGCGCCCTCGGCGAGCACGGAGCGGCCGGCGGTGAGCGCCCGGTCGAGCTCGAGGGACGTGTCGGCGATGAACGGGCAGATCCGCTCCGCATACCCCTGCATCGCGACGGTCAGCTCCTCCTTGGCCAGCGGGCGGTGGTGGTGGAGCTTGCGCAGGAGCTCGTTCTTGACCGAGAGGGCGGTCTGGATCTTGAGCCGCAGGATCTTCTCGTCGAGCAGGTCCTGCACGCGGATGCCGACGCGGAGCGCCTTGTCGGCGTAGGTGGGGCCGATCCCGCGCCGGGTCGTGCCGATCTGGAGCCGGCCCAGCTGAAGCTCGGAGTCGGCGTCGATGATCCGGTGCCACGGCATGATCAGGTGCGCATTCCCGGAGATGCGAAGCCCGCTCACGTCGATGCCGCGCGCGATCAGGCCGTCGAGCTCCTCGATCAGCACCTCGGGGTCGATCACGCAGCCGTTCCCGAGGATGCACAGCGTGCCCGGGTAGAGGATGCCGCTCGGGACGAGCCGCAGCTTGTAGGTCTCATCGCCGATCACGAGCGTGTGACCGGCGTTGTTCCCGCCCTGGTAGCGGGCGACGATGTCGGCCCGCTCGGCGAGGAGGTCGACGATCTTGCCCTTGCCCTCATCGCCCCACTGCGCCCCGACGACGACCGTGAGCGGCACCGGGCCTACACCTGCTGCTCGACGCCGCGGGCCAGGTTGTCGAACTTGGTGTAGCGGCCGATGTACGCGAGCCGGACCTTGTCGATCGGCCCGTTCCGATGCTTGGCGAGGATCAGCTCGGCGGTACCCTTGTCGTCGCTCGCGTCGTCGTAGTAGTCGTCGCGGTAGACGAACATCACGAGGTCGGCGTCCTGCTCGATCGACCCCGACTCGCGGAGATCGGAGAGGACCGGGCGCTTGTCGGTGCGCTGCTCGACTGCGCGCGAGAGCTGCGAGATGGCGAGCACAGGCACGTCGAGGTCGCGGGCGATCAGCTTGAGCGCGCGCGAGATCTGGGAGATCTCCTGGACGCGGTTCTCGACCCGGGTGTGGCCGCCCATGAGCTGGAGGTAGTCGACCACGACGAGGCCGAGGTGGCCGTCGAGCTTGGCCTTGAGGCGGCGGGCCTTGGCCTTGATCTCGATGGGCGAGACGCCGGCCGAGTCGTCGACGTAGATGGGCGCGTTGTAGAGCCGCGTCGACGCGTTGGTGAGGTTCTGCCAGTCGGCCTTGGAGAGGCGGCCGACCCGGAGGCGCTTCGAGTCGACCCGGCCCTCGGTGCACATGAGCCGGGTCGTCACCTCCTCGCGCGACATCTCGAGTGAGAAGATCGCCACGGGGATCTGCTCGCGCACCGCCAGGTGGGTCGCGATGTTGAGCGCGAGCGAGGTCTTGCCCATGCCGGGGCGGGCGGCGAGCACGATGAGGTTGGACCGCTGGAACCCCGCCGTCAGCTCGTCGAGCGCCTTGAACCCGGACGGCGCGCCGGTGATGTCGTGGTCGGAGTTCTGGATCTCGTCCAGCCGCTCGAACGACTGCTTGAGCAGGCCGTCGATGCGCTCGAAATCGGTCGAGATGCGCTGGTCGCCGATGGAGAAGACGATCTGCTCGGCCTGGTCGACCAGCTCCTGCGGCTCGCCCATGTGCTCGTAGCCGAGCGTCGCGATGTCGGTGCCGGCTCGGATCAGGCCCCGGTAGGTGGCCGTGTCGCGGACGATCTGCGCGTAGTGGCGGGCGTTGGCCGCCGCCGGCACCGTCGCCGCCAGTGTGTGGATCTGCGGCTTCCCGCCGACCTCGTCGAGGACGCCGCGGTTGTCGAGCGCGCTCGTGAGGGTGATCGAGTCGACGACCTCGCCCTTGCCGTACATCTCGATGATCGTGCGGTAGATCGTCGAGTTCGAGCGGCGGTAGAAGTCCTCGGGCTGGAGCAGCTCCGAGACGATCGCGACGGCGTTGCCGGACACGAGCATCGCCCCCAGCACCGACTC
>JAICKX010000045.1 GCA_025927685.1 Thermoleophilia bacterium
CCCTGGCGGCCGTCGAGGCCCGCGGCGCCGCGTCGGCCGCCGCGGCGGCGGCGCGGTCGCGCCTGGCCGGCACCGCCGACCAGCGCGAGCAGCTCGAGCGGGTGCGGCCCTGCCTGGCCGAGCTGCCGTTCCTCTTCGAGGCCCGGCTCGACGTGCCGGCGGTGGCGACGCTCGGCGAGCGGCTGGAGGGGCTGTGATCCTCGACCGCGTCCTCGACGGGCGGCAGGTGGTGGTGTGCGCCGGGGCGGGCGGCGTCGGCAAGACCACCGTCTCGGCGGCGCTCGGCTCGCAGCTCGCCGCCCGCGGCGGGCGGGTGCTCGTGCTCACGATCGACCCGGCCCGCCGCCTGGCCGGGGCGCTCGGCCTCCCGGAGCACGGTGACGAGGCCCACGAGGTCGACCTGCCGCAGAGCGGCTGTGCGCCCGACGGCAGCCTGCACGCCGCGATGCTCGACGCACAGCTCACGTTCGACCGGCTGGTGCTCGAGGAGGCGCCGTCGGAGCGGGCGGCCGAGCGCATCCTCGCGAACCCGATCTACCGCCAGGTGTCGTCCGCGGTGGCGGGCGCGCACGAGTACATGGCGATGGAGCGGCTGTACGAGCTGCATGCGAGCGGGCGCTACGACGTGATCGTGCTCGACACGCCGCCGTCGCGAAACGCGCTCGACTTCCTCGAGGCGCCCGGGCGGCTGACGCGGTTCGTCGAGGGCCGGGCGCTCAGGTTCCTGCTTCGGCCGGGGATGCGGGCGGGCCGGCTGGGCTTCTCGATGATCGAGCGGATCGCGGGCGTCGCGTTCCTGCGCGACCTGTCCGAGCTGGCCGCCGGCTTCGAGGGCATGTACGACGGTTTCGCCCGCCGGGCCGCGGACGTGTCGGCGCTCCTGGCGTCCGGCCGGACGACGTTCCTGCTCGTCACCGTCCCGCAGGCCGAGCCCCTGGCCGAGGCGGACTTCTTCTGGCGCGCCCTGCGCGAGCGCGAGCTGCCGTTCGGCGGCATGATCGTGAACAAGGTGCACCCGAGCTACGTCGAGGGCGCGCCGTCCGCCCGCACCCGGCTTCGGGCCAAGGCCAAGCGCGCGCTGCGCGACGCCGGCGTCCCCGACCCGGCCGCTGCCCGGGCGGCGGAGAACCTCGTCCACTACCAGGCCCTCGCCGACCGCGACCGCGAGAACATCGATGCCCTCGAGCGCCGGATCGGCTCCGGGCCGATCGTCGAGGTACCGCTCCTCGACCATGACGTCCACGACCTCGAGGGCGTCGCGGCGGTGGGCCGGCACCTCTTCGGTCAAGCCGGCGGGTAGCGCACGAGCACGGCCGGCCGCCCGCCGAGCGAGCACGAGCCGGCGCGGGTGCCGCCCGTTGCGGCGGGCGAGCCGGCGTCGGCGACCACCCACACGCCGCCGGGGATCGCCGAGCGTCCGCTTCGCAGGCCGTCGCGCCGTCGCCGCCGCTCGGCCTGGGTCGGAGGGCGGTCGGGGAACTCACGCGACCGCACCTTCGCACGGGCGAGCGTCATGTATGCCGCCGAGGCACCGGTCCGGGCGAAGGCTTCGAGCGAGGCCCGGTCGGCCTCGAGCTGCGGCCGGGCCACGACCGCGAAGAGGTCGCCGTAGCCGAGGGGGAGCGAGAGGCAGCTGAGCGTCTCGGGCGCGTGCGAGCGGCCCAGCTCGACTGCGGCCAGGGCCGTCGAGGCGAGCACGGCAGCGGTCCCGGCCGCGAGGGCGAGGGCCGCCGCGGGCCGCGCGAGGGCGGCCAGCCCGCGCTCGACGGCGAGACCCGCCGGCACCGCCAGGCCGAGGGCCAAGAACGGGACGTACCGCAGCCAGCGCAGGAGCGCGGCCGTCCCGAACAGCGTCCCGCCCTCCCCCATGGCGATCCCCAGGGCGCATGCGGCGGCGGGGACGGCGACGAGGACGACCAGCCGCGGGTCGGAGCGGCTGGCGAGCACGAGCCCGGACAGCCCGAGCGGGAGCGCGACCCCGAGCGCGACCGCGGCCTGCGCGACCGTCGGGTTGGTCGGCGGGAGCGACGTGATGTCGACGAAGCCGCCGTAGCGGTGGTAGGTGATGGCGAGCGGCGCGAGCCAGATCGCTGCCACGGCGAGGCCGGCCATGCCGGCCCACAGCGCCGCCGGCGCGCGGCGCTGGACAGCGAGCGCCGCCCCCCAGACCGCGAGGAAGATCCCCGCGAGCGGCGCGCACAGGAACGCCAGCCCGGCACCCGCGCCGGCCGCGACGAGGCCGGCGCGCGAGCCCCCCGCGAGGGCCCCGGCGAACGTCCACAGGACGAGCGGCGCGAGGCAGACGCCGAGGTCGCGCGGGACGAGCGGCGGCAGGTTCCCCATCCCGGGGACGAGTGCGTTCGAGAGCACCAGGTCGCCGTGGTAGCGGCCGAGGTCGCCGGAGCTCATGTTGAGGACGGCGGCCGGCGAGTGCTGCCAGATCCAGCCGACGCCGCCTCCGGCGAGCGCCAGCACCGTGGCGACGCCGGCCGCCGGCCCGCCGCCGCCGAGTTCGCGAACGAGCAGCCACATCCCGGCCGCGATCGTGACGAGCCCCAGGACGTCGACCGTCACGAGCGCCTCGTCCACGCCGCCGGGCAACGCCTGGGCGATCCAGGCCGCCAGCGCGTGGTAGAGCCAGGGGTAGGTGTTCGGCTCGCCCGCGTAGATCCCGCCCGGCGTGTGTGCGCCGCCCAGGATCTGGCGGATCCAGCCCTCGTGCCACTGCATGTCCTGGTGGGAGACGGCGTGGCTTCCCACCGGCGCCCGCCACGCCGGGATCGCCATGAGGGCGACGAGCACAGCGCCGCCGGCGAGCGGGAGGGCGTGCAGCCCGGCCGGGCGAAGCGACGGGCGCCGCCAGGCGAGCGCAGCCGCGAGGCCGGCGGGCGCGACGATCCGGACGAGCCAGGTGTGGGCGAGGAACGAGACGTGCAGCGGCCCCTGGAGCATCGCCAGCCCGGCTATGCCGTAGGCGCACAGGAGGCCCGCGCCGAGCCGCTCGAGCGCAGGCCGGGGGCGAAGGAGACACGAGCCGGCGACCCAGGCCGCCGCGAGTACCCCGACGATGCTCGCCGCGATGGCGGGCGAGCTCACCGGGTCACGTCGCGCAGGAGCTCGCGGGCGATCACGACGCGCTGGATCTGGTTCGTGCCCTCGTAGATCTGGGTGATCTTGGCGTCGCGCATCATCCGCTCGACCGGGTACTCCTGGATGTACCCGTAGCCGCCGAGGATCTGGACGGCGTCGGTCGTCACGTCCATCGCGGCGTCGGAGCAGGCCAGCTTGCACATCGCCGAGAGCTTCGTCAGCTCGGGGCCGTCGACGCCGTCGTCCAGCATGTTCGCGACCCGGTAGAGCAGGCCGCGCGCGCCCTCGAGCTTCGTGCCCATGTCGGCGAGCATGAACTGGATGCCCTGCTGCTCGGCGATGGGCTTTCCGAACGCGACCCGCTCGGCGGCGTAGCCGAGGGCGTAGTCGAGCGCAGCCTGGCCGATCCCGAGCGCCTGGGCGGCGATCCCCGGGCGCGAGCGGTCGAGCACGCGCATCGCGATCCGGAAGCCCTCGCCCTCGGCGCCGATCAGGCGGTGGCCGGGAATGCGGCAGCCGTCCATCAGGAGCTCGCCGGTGGTCGAGCCCTTGATCCCCATCTTGGGCTCGATCCGGCCGACCGAGAAGCCGGGGTCGGTCGCCTCGACGAGGAACGCGGTGATGCCGGCCTCGGCCCGCGCGAACACGACGTACGTGTGCGCGACGCCGGCGTTCGTAATGAAGCGCTTGGTCCCGTCGAGCACCCAGTCCGCGCCGTCGCGGCGGGCGCGGGTGCCGAGCGCCTGCGCGTCGGATCCGGCCGCCGGCTCGGTCAGGGCGTAGGCCGCGATCCACTCGCCGGTCGCCCAGCGCGGCACGTAGGCGTGCTTCTGCTCCTCGGTCCCGGCGAGCAGCACGGGCAGCCCGCCGAGGCCCTGCACGGCGAGCACGAGCCCGACCGTGGCGTCGGCCCACGACAGCTCCTCGACCGCGCGCAGATGGGTGAGGAAGCCCGTGCCGGTGCCGCCGTACTCCTCCGGAAACGCGAGCGCGAAGACGTCGTTCTGGCGCAGGAGCTCGACCGCGTCCCAGGGGAACTCGGCCGTCCGGTCGACCTCGGCCGCCCTGGGCGCGATCCGCTCGCGCGCCAGGGTGCGGACGGCCCCGACGAGCATGTCGCGGTCGTCGGTCACGCTTCGATCAGCTCCTCCGGCGCCGTGGTCATCGTCTCGAACCCGTCGGCGGTGACGGCGTACATGTTCTCGATGCCGACGGCGCCGCGGCCGGGGAACACGAACTTCGGCTCGACCGCGATCACGTTGCCCGCCTCGAGCGGCTCCTCGAACCCGGGTGCCAGGATCGGCAGCTCGTCGATCTCCATGCCGACGCCGTGGCCGAGGAATCGCACCCGCTGCGGCCCGGCACCCATGAAGTGCTCCTCGAGGCCGGCGGCGAGGGCGAGGCCCTCGGCGAGATCGAACAGCGAGCTCGCCGGCGTCCCGGGGCGGATCTCCGCCTCGACGGTGCGCAGGATCGAGGCGGCGCAGTCGTGCGCGGCGCGCAGGTCGGCGTCGACGGGACCGAGGGAGAAGGTGCGGGTCTGGTCGGCCAGCCAGCCGTCGTGGCCGCCGACGAGGTCGGCGATGACGAGGTCTCCCTGCTCGAGGACGTGGCCGTCGGGCCCCTTCCCGAGGACGGGGTTGGGGCCGGGGCCGCAGAGCGGCGAATCGCTGTAGCCGGGGACCGCGCCGCTCGGGCCCGCCAGCACCTGGCCGTAGTGCATCTCCTGGTTGAAGCCCCGGAACCGGACCTGGCCCTGGTGACCGGCCAGGCGAAGCACTCTCTCAACCTCTAGTTGAACGTGAGACTCGAGGCTGCCCGGCCGGAGGAGCCCCGGCACGGCCTCCGCTCCCTGGCGCACCTGCTCGGCGGCGGCCCGCATGCGCGCGAGCTCCCAGTCCGACTTGCGCGCGCGCACGCGGCGGACGGCCTGAGAGCAGTCGCCGAGCTCGTGGTCGGCGAGCCGGCGGGCGTAGGCGAGGTACAGGCGCGCCGGGAGCACGTCGAGCTCGAGCCCGATCGTCGCGCCGCTCTCGACGCCGGCCGCCGCCAGCGCCGCCGGGAGCCCGCCCAGCGACCGGAGCGGCTCGATCCGCTCGAGCGGGGACTCGTCCCGGGCCCGCTCGAGCACGCGCCGGACGAGGAGCACGGGGTCACCCGCGACCGGGACGACGAGATGGGCCTGCTGGTTCGTCCCCGAGAAGTAGGCGAGGTCGGTGTGCTGGACGATCAGCGCCGCGTCCAGCCCGTCGTCGGCGAGCGCCGAGCGGAGCGCCTCGAGCCTGCGGTCGATCTCGTCCCTCGGCGTCACGGTCGCGTAGGTTAGTGGAGCCGTGATCCTCCACAACGGGCCTGTGTACACGATGGATCCGCGCCTGCCGCAGGTGCGCGCGCTCTCGATCGCGGGTGACACGATCGCGGGCGGGGTCGACGTCCGCGAGGGGGCCGCCGACACGGTCGGGCACGAGCGGATCGACCTCGAGGGCCGCTGCGTCCTGCCGGGTTTCTGCGACTCCCACGTCCACTTCCTGGACTGGGCGCTCGGGCGGACGGAGCTCGACCTTGGAGGCGCCGGCTCGATGGCGGAGGCGCTGCGGGCGGTCGGGGAGGCCGCGGCCATGGGCGACGGGTGCCTGCGCGGGCACGGCTGGCTCGAGGAGGCCTGGCCGGACGGCCCGCCGACCGCCGAGGCGCTCGACGGCGTGACGGGCGAACGGCCGGTGGCGCTGTGGGCGCACGACCATCACACGCTCTGGGTCAACTCGGCGGCGCTTCGGGCCGCGGAGCAGGCGGGGACCGGCATCGTGCGGGAGCGCGACGCCTGGGACTTCCCGCTTCCGTAGCGCACGGCGCTCGAGCAGTCGCAGGCGGTGCGGGCGGCGATGGGGACGGCGAACGAGCGCGGCGTGGTGGCGGTGCACGACTACCAGCGCGACCGCGGGCGGGGGCTGTGGCAGCGCCTCGACGGCGACCGGCGGCTCACGCTGCGCGTCCACATGTCGCTCCCGGCGGAGCGGTTCGGGTCGGCGGCGGCGATGGAGCTTCGGACGGGGTTCGGGTCGGAATTCCTGCGTGTCGGGCCGGTGAAGGCGTTCATGGACGGAACGCTGGGGTCGTCGACGGCGTGGATGCTGGACGGGTCGGGGATGGTGCTGACGTCGGCCGAGGAGATGGCCGAGATCGCAGCGGCCTCGGCGGCCTCGGGGCTCTCGGTCGCGGTGCACGCGATCGGGGACGGCGCCAATCGGGCGGCCCTCGACGCGCTGGAGGAGACGCGGGCCGCGTGGGAGGAGATCGCCGTGGCGCCGCGCATCGAACATGTCCAGTGCATCGACGATGCGGACCTGGCCCGGCTCGCTGGGCTCGGCGTGACGGCATCGATGCAGCCGGTGCACCAGCGCTCCGATCGCGACCTGGCCGACCGCCTGTGGGGCGAGCGGGCCCGGTGCGGGTACCGCTGGCGCGATCTGCTCGACTCGGGCGCGCACCTGGCATTCGGGTCGGACGCGCCGATCGAGGACGTCGACCCGCTGGCCGGGATCGACGCCGCCGTCAACCGCGACTGGTACCCCGAACAGCGGCTGGACGTGGCGGACGCGGTGCTGGCCTTCACGGCGGGCGGCGCCGCCGCGGTCGGCGAGCAGCGCCGCCGCGGCCTCCTCCTCCCCGGCTACGCCGCCGACCTGGTCGTGCTCGACACCGACATCATCGCCCACCCCGACCGCATCCCGGAGACCACGGTCGTGGCGACGATGCTGGCCGGCCGCTGGGTCCACGGCCGCCCGCCGTGGTGAAAAAACGGGGTCAGACCCCAATTTTTCGCCCGTTGCGAAGCCGGCGGCAACTTGTGGCATCCCGCGCCTGACACATGACGGGGCGGCGTCGTACGGTCGGCGGATGGCACGTCCGCTCCGCCCGCTGGCCGCCGGCCTCATCTACCACGTCACGGCTCGCGGCAATGCGAAGGCCCGGATGTTCCTCAGCGATCCGGACTATGAGGTCTTCCTCGCCGGACTCGGCGTCGCCCGGCGTCTCGACGGCCTGCTCTGCCATGCCTACTGCCTGATGCCGAACCACTACCACCTGCTCGTCGAGACACCGAGAGCGAACCTGGACGATGCGATGCAGCGGCTCAACGGCACGTACGCGATGCGATTCAACCGCCACCACGAGCGGACGGGGCACGTCTTCCAGGGCCGCTACGGGTCGAAGTTGATCACCGACGACAGCTACGCGCTCACGGTCGTCCGCTACCTCGCCGCGAATCCGGTGCAGGCGGGCTTGTGCGTAGCGCCAGAGGACTGGCCCTGGTCGAGCTACGCCGCGACTGCGGGCCTGGCTCCCGAGCCGCCGTTCCTCACGTCGCGGGTGCTGGGCTGGTTCGGTGGTCGCGAGGACTATCGGCGGTTCATTGCGGGAGGACTCGATGTGCAACTCGAGTGGCGACCACCCCTGACCGAGCTCGTGCCCACCAGGGATGCCGCGCGGATCGCCACCGCCCACCGGGTCCACGGCTACACGCTCGCCGAGATCGCCGACCATCTGCGCATCGGGCTGAGCACGGCCTGGCGCGACGTCCGCCGCGGCGAGTCAGGGTGAAAAATTGGGGTCTGACCCCGTTTTTTCACCCGAGCACGAGTCGGGGGTGTCGATGCAGCGGGTGAACACGCTGGCGACCTGGCCGTAGACGCTCTTGGGGTCGGCGTCCAGGACCTGGCGGAACTGGGCGGCGGCGTCCTGGGTGTCGCGCATCCAGAAGAACACGAGGCCGACGTGCACGCGCACCTCGGCGTCGTCGCCCGGCGAGGACTGGAGGATGCGCATCAGGCTGGAGAGGGCCCCGCCCGGGTTGTCCTTGTCGAAGGGCAGCACCGCCACCGCCACGCGCGCCGAGACGTCCGTGGGGTCGAGCGAGAGCGCGCGCTTGGCGTAGGCGAACGCCGCCGAGCGGTTCCGGTTCTCGAGCGCCGCGGCGAGCGCCAGCCAGCCGGCCGCGTCGCCGGGCTTCCGCTTCGCACGCGCCCGCAGGTCGGCGACCGACGCCCCCGGCGGGCGGGCCGCGGAGAGCCACGGCGGATACCCCGGCGCCTCGTTCAGGTGGAGCAGGTTGTCGGCGTTCGTGCCGTAGTAGCCGTACGGGTCGAGCCGCTTCACCCGCTCGAGCGTCGCCGCCGCCGCGGCGGCCTGCCCGGCCCACAGCTGGGCGAGCCCGAGCGACATCCCGACCACCGGCTCGTCCTGCGGCAGCGCCCGCAGGGCGACGATCGACTCGGCGCGGCGGCTCGCGTCGTCGCGGCGGATGATCGCCGCCACCTGCCGGCGCAGGTCGTCCGCCGGCAGCGTTGCCAGGGCGGACCGTGTGACGTCGATCACGAGCGGCGGCTTGCCCTTCAGCGGCTTGGGGGGCGCCGGCGCCGCGTCGCCGTTCCCGCCCCCATCGCGCGTGACCAGCACAACCACGCCCGTGGCGATCCCCGCCAGCGCCGCCACGGCCACCACAAGCGCCAGCCGCGCGCTCCTCCCGGGAATACGCGGGCCGGGTGCGACGTTCAGCGACTCACCGGGGGACGGGTTTGGATCCATTCGATTGGTACGATGCGTATGAGGGACGGAACCGGGAAAGGGTAGGTCAAGTGGAGCAGTCGTACCGCGATCATCTCGCTGCCGCCAAGCGGCAGATCCGCGAAGAGACGCCGGCCGAGGCCGCCGCGCGGCTCAGGTCGAGTGCTGCCCCCGCATTCCTCGACGTGCGCGAGCGCGACGAGTACGAGCAGGGGTACATCCCCGGCTCTCTCCACATCCCGCGCGGCAACCTCGAGAGCAGGATCGAGCGCGCGGTGCCCGACCGCGCCACGCCGGTCGTCATCTACTGCGCCACGGGCAGCCGCTCCGTCTACGCCGCGAAGACCCTCGCGGAGCTGGGCTACGAGGACGTCGTCTCGATGTCCGGCGGCTTCCAGGCGTGGAAGCAGAACGGCCACGAGTGGCGCATCCCGCGCGCGCTCAGCCCCGAGCAGTTCGAGCGCTACTCCCGGCACGTCCTCATCCCCGAGGTCGGCGAGGAGGGGCAGCTCAAGCTGCTCGACTCGAAGGTGCTCCTGATCGGCGCGGGCGGGCTCGGCTCGCCGGCCGCCGTCTACCTGGCCGCGGCGGGCGTCGGCACGATCGGCATCATCGACGCCGACGTCGTCGACGTCTCGAACCTCCAGCGCCAGATCGTCCACACCGTCGACCGCGTCGGCCAGCCCAAGGTCGACTCCGCCGAGACCGCGATCAAGGCGATCAACCCGGGCGTGGTGGTCAAGAAGTACGCCGAGCGGCTCACGTCCGAGAACGTGCTCGAGATCATCACCGGCTACGACGTGATCGTCGACGGCACCGACAACTTCCCGACGCGCTATCTCCTGAACGACGCCAGCCTGGTGGCCGGGATCCCGATCGTCCACGGCTCGATCTACCAGTTCGAGGGCTCGGTCACGGTCTACAAGCCCCACGAGGGCCCCTGCTACCGCTGCCAGTACCCCGAGCCGCCGCCGCCCGAGCTCGCGCCGAGCTGCGCCGAGGGCGGCGTGCTGGGCGTCCTTCCCGGCGTCGTCGGCACGCTCCAGGCCACCGAGGCGATCAAGCTGGCGCTCGGGATCGGCGATCCGCTCGTCGGCCGCCAGCTCCGCTACGACGCGCTCTCGATGGAGTTCGTCGAGCTCAAGATGCACCGCGACCCGGAGTGCCCGGTCTGCAGCAAGGATCCCAGCGAGATCGAGTTCATCGACTACGAGCAGTTCTGCGCCATGCCCAGCCGGGCCCTGGCTCGACCCGAGGAGGCCGTCGTCTAAGTGTCAACCGTCCGCATGCCCCCCATCCTCCGCCAGGCGGTCGGCGGAGCGCGAGAGGTCGACGCAAAAGGCGCGACCGTCCGCGAGGTGCTGGCCGACCTGGCCGAGCGCTTCCCGGGCGTCCGCTCGCACCTGCTCGACGAGTCCGGCGACCTGAACCGGTTCGTGAACGTCTACGTGAACAACGAGGACGTCCGCCTCGGCGAGGGCATGGACACCGCCGTGGCGACCGACTCGACGCTGATCGTGCTGCCCGCCATGGCCGGCGGCGCGCCCTGCCTCCAGATCGCCAGGGGCGCCGCGCTCTCCGCCGTCGGCGACACCCCGCTCGTCGAGCTCCCGCGCATGTCGCCCAACCCCGACGTGCGCATCTTCGCGAAGCTCGAGGAGCAGAACCCGACCGGCTCGATCAAGGACCGCGTCGCGCTTCAGATGGTCGAGGCGGCCGAGGATACGGGCGAGCTCGAGCCGGGCCGGCGCATCCTCGAGCCCACGAGCGGCAACACCGGCATCGCGCTCGCCATGATCGGCAAGGTGAAGGGCTACCCGGTCACCGCCGTCATGCCGGAGTCCGCGACGGCCGAGCGCGTCGAGCTCCTGCGGATGTACGGCGCCGAGATCGTCTTCTCGCCGGGCCACCTGGGCTCGAACGGTGCCGTCGCGATGGCGCGCTCGATGGCAGAGCGCGACCCGTCCGTCTTCATGCCGTTCCAGTACGCGAACCCGGCCAACCCGGCCGCGCACTACTGCGGCACGGCGCTCGAGATCCTGGATCAGGTGCCCGACGGCGAGGTCGACGCGTTCGTCGCCGGCCTCGGCACCGGCGGCACGCTGATGGGCTGCGCCCAGCGCCTGCGCGAGGCGAACCCGGACGTCGAGATCGTGGCCGCCGAGCCGCTCCAGGGCGACCCGGTGATGGGCCTCCGCAGCCTGGAGGACGGCTACACGCCGCCGATCCTCGACATCAGCCAGCTCGACCGCAAGGTGCTCGTCTCGAACGCCGAGGCGGTGCGCACGCTCCGCGAGCTGCTCGACGAGGAGGGCGTCTTCGCGGGCGTCTCGGCCGGCGCCGCGCTGGCCGTGGCCCGCAGGACGGCGGCCCGGATGGACGGCGGCAACGTGGTCGTGGTGTTCGCCGACGGCGGGTCCAAGTACCTCTCGGCGGGCATCTACACGAAGCCCGAGGACCAGCTGGAGCGCGAGATGGAGGAGCGCGTCTGGTGGTGATCCCCGCGGCGGTGCGCGACGAGATCGTCGCGCACGCCCGCGCAGGGCTGCCCAACGAGGCGTGCGGGATCCTCGCCGGCTCGGGCGAGCAGGTCGAGCGCTTCTACCCGGCCGAGCCCGACGAGCCGAGCCCGTTCTACTACCGGATCGAGAGCCGCGACCAGATCCGGATCATGAACGCGATCGACGACGAGGGGCTCGATCTGGTCGGCATCTACCACTCCCACGTCGCCTCGCCGGCGTATCCGTCGCGGACGGACGCCGAGCAGGCGTTCTGGCCCGACGCGGTCTACGTGATCGTGTCGCTCGCGGGCGGCGGCGCCGACGTGCGCGGGTTTCGCATCCGCGACATGGAGGTCACGGAAGAGCCGATCGAGATCGCCTGACCCCGGCGCGGGGACGCGCGGGCGTCCCGCGGACGTATCCCTCGGCGTGGGACCGGCTGCCGCACTGGCTGTGTGCTCGATGGCGATCTCGGCGGGCTGCAGCCCGAGGTCGCGGGCGGCGATCTCGGACGGCAGCCTGGTCGTGCCGATCCCGCCCGGCTGGCACGGAAGCATGGACTCCGGCTTCCTCGGGGCCGAGCCGGTGCCGGTGGTGATCGCGGCGAACTTCGCGCTGCCTGAGAGCGCGGCCGGTTGCGAGGGCGCCATCCCCAAGCTCACGCGGCGCCAGGCGATCATCCGCGTCTACGACTACGGAACGAACACCCTCGCGCCCGCCGGGCGTCCCGCACCGGTGCTCCGCCCGGGCCCCGCACGAGCTGCCCGAGACCCGCTCAGGCGCGTCCGGGGCTTCGAGGAGCGCCGCACACGTCTCGCCGGGCGCACGTTGCTCGTGACGGTGAGCTATGGCGCCTTGCGCCCGCCCGCGCCGACCATCCGCAGGGTTGACCGGCTCCTCGCGGCTGTTCGCGTTCAGCGTTAGGCGGCGCCGGACTCGGCGATCTCGTCCTCGACCGGTATCGGCGTCACGGGCCGGCCCTCGAACTCCGTCGTGAGCGCGATGATCGTCTTCGTACGCTCGACCGAGTCGAGCGCGCGGATCTCCCACAGGACGTGCTCCAGCGCACGCGTCGAGTCGGCCCGCACCTTGAGGAGCAGGCTCTCCTCGCCGGCGATGTGGTGGCACTCCTCGACCCAGGGCCAGCGCTCGAACGCGTCCTCGAGGCCGCCGCGGGGCCGCGCGCTCTGCGTCACGAGCACGAACGCCGTCACGCCCGCACCCAGCTTCTCGGGGTCGACCACGGCCTTGTAGCCGGTGATGACGCCGCGCGCCTCGAGCTTCTTCACCCGCTCGTGCACGGCCGCCGGGCTGAGGCCGACCTGCTGGGCGATCTGGGCGAAGGTGGCCCGCCCCTCGGTCTGCAGGAGCGCGATGATGGCGAGATCCGTGTCGTTCAGGCCCTTCACGGGTACCGAGCACCATAGCTAGGGTAGAGGCCGGAACAGGCCAGACGACGCGGGAGGTGGACGGATGCCGGTGCTGGAGCGGGAGAAGCTGGATGCCGAGGTCGCGAGCCTGGACGGGTGGCAGGTGCGCGACGGCGCGCTCGAGAAGTCGTTCCAGAACGGCGACTTCAGCGGCTCGATGGCGTTCCTGAACCGGATCGCCGACGCGGCGAACGAGGCCGACCACCATCCCGACGTCACGATCTCGTGGGACACCGTCACGCTGCGGTGGGTGACCCACAGCGAGGGCGGGATCACCGAGAACGACGTCGCGATGGCCCGGAAGAGCGACGCGCTGGCCGGCTAGGCCGCCGGATCCTCGTTCTCGCGGGCCTGCGTCCCCGCCGCGGAGAGCGTGACGTCGACCTGGAGGATCCGCGGCCCGTCCGTCGAGGCGACCTCGAAGCGGGCGCCGTCGAAGCCGATCGAGTCGCCCACCTTGGGCGCCCGGCCCAGCTCGCCGAAGACGAAGCCGCCGACGGTGTGGTAGTCGTCGACGGGGAGGTCGGTGCCGAAGCGCTCGTTGAACTCGTCGATCGGGAACGAGCCGCCGATCCGCACCCGGCCCCGCCCGATGCGCAGGACGCCCGCCTCGGGGCGGTCGAACTCGTCGCCGATCTCGCCCACGATCTCCTCGAGCAGGTCCTCGAGCGTGACGAGGCCCTCGACCGACCCGTACTCGTCGACCACGATCGCCATGTGGTTCGAGGTCGTCTGGAACTCGGCCAGGAGCTCGTCCAGGTGCTTCGTCTCGGGGACGACGATCGCGGGCCGGAGGATCGCGCGCAGGTCGACGCGCTCCATCCCGCGATCGTGCAGGGCCGAGAACAGGTCGCGCACGTGCAGGATGCCCTCGATGTCGTCGAGGTCCTCCTCGAAGACCGGATAGCGCGTGAACGGATGGTCGAGGACGACCCGCAGCACCTCCGCCACCGGCAGCTCGACCGGCACGGCGACGACGTCCGGGCGCGGCACCATCACGTCGGCCGCGTCCTTGTCGGCGAACTCGAAGACGTTGTGGAGCATCTCCTGCTCCTCGGCCTCGAGCACACCCTTCTCCCGGCTCGCGGTCACGAGCATCTTGAGCTCCTCCTCGGAGTGGACGAGCGAGAGCCCGCTCGGCGCCTTGACGCCGATCCAGCGCAGCACGGCGCTGCTCGACTTCACGAGCGCCCAGATGAACGGCCGGAAGAGCCCGTAGAACCAGTTGATCGGGCCGGCGACCAGCAGCGCCACCCGCTCGGCGTGCTCGAGCGTGAACGACTTCGGCACGATCTCGCCCATCACGACGTGGAAGAAGCTCAGGATGACGAAGGCCAGGATGACGGCGATGGTCGTCGCGACGCCGGTGTGCCAGCTCTCCGGCAGGAGGTCGAGCGGCGACTTCAGGATCTCCGAGACCACCGGCTCGCCGATGGCGCCCAGCGCCAGGCTGGAGAGCGTGACGCCCAGCTGGATCGCCGAGATGAAGCGGGGCGGGTTGTCGACGAGGCGCAGCACGCGCGTCGCGGCACGGTTGCCCTGCGCCTCCAGCTCCTGGAGCCGCGTGCGGCGGACGGTGACAAGGGCGTACTCGGCGGCGACGAAGAAGCCGTTCGCCGCGATGACCAGCGCCACCGCCACAAGCTCGAGGGCGGTTGTCACCAGGTACTCGGTACGTCGTCGCTCAAGCGCGTCCGAGTATAGTCGGCCGGCCCTCAAGCTCTGGGCCCCGGATGCCGAAGAATCCGGCAGGGACGGACCCCCACCGCGACGAACCCCCGACCGGACCCGCACGAACTCGGGCTAACGGCCGGGAGCCGATCTGCCGATACCCTTGCCGAAGCGCGAGCGACCCTGACCAACTGGAGACCTTTGTGGGCGAGCCAATCACGTGTCTGATCGTCGATGACCATGAGGTGGTGCGCGAGGGCCTTCGCCTTGCGCTGTCACGTACCGAGAACATCCGCGTGGTCGGCGAGGCAGCCGACGGCGGTGCCGCCGTGGCGCTCGCGAAGCGCCGCCGCCCGAACGTCGTCATCATGGACGTGCGGATGCCCGGCACCGACGGCCTCCAGGCCGCCCGCGAGATCACCACGGACGTCCCCGAGGTGGCCGTCCTCATGTTCACCGCCTACGGCGAGCGCAGCCTGCTGACGCGCGGCCTCGAGGCGGGGGCCAAGGGCTACATCCTGAAGGAGGCGCCGCACCAGACGCTGGTGCGCGCGATCCAGAAGGTGGCCGGCGGCGACGGCTACGTCGACCCGGCGCTGATGCCCGCGTTCCTCACCAAGGAGCGCGAGCACATGCTCACCGCCCGCGAGCGCGAGATCCTCCAGCTCCTGGCCGACGGCATGTCCAACGCTGACGTCGCCGGCAAGCTCTTCATCAGCCAGGAGACCGTGAAGAGTCACGTGCGGCATATCCTCTCCAAGCTGGAGGCGGACACCCGCACACATGCTGTCGCCATCGCTCTCCGACAGGCAATCATCGACTAGCACCCCCGGGCGGGTCGCCCAGGCGGGCGTCCTGGCCGTGGTCACGATCGCCGTGACGACGGTGGTGTACGTCGCCGTCGCGCAGGTGCTCCCCACGCCCGTGGCCGTGCTGGCCGCCGGCGCGGTGGTCGTGGCGGCCCTGGGCGGCGCCACGTTCTGGTCGGTGCATCGTGACGCGGTCCGGCGCCGCTCCGCCGAGGACTGGCACCGGCGGCTGCGGCTGGAGCTGATCGACCAAAGCGCGTTCCTGGACGGCCTCGTCGGCAGCCTCGGAACGATGTCGTCGACCCTGGCCCCGGCGCAGGTGCTGGAACGGGCGGCCGACCAGGCCCACCGGCTGCTCGCGCCCGACGCGACCGTCCTGCTCGTCCCGGCCGCCGACGGCGACGGGCTGCGGCCGGCCGCGGCTCGCGGGATCGCGCTCGGGCCGATCGCCGACGTCGTCGTCGAGACCAACGCCTCCGCCCGGTTCGCGCCGGTGGCCGACCGCGGCGGAGACGACGCCCTGAGCGCGCGCCTTCGGCCCACAGCGCGGCTGACCGTGCCGATCGTCGCCGTCGACGAACTGCGCGGCCTGCTCGTGCTCCTGCGCCTGCGCGAAGGCGAGCCGTTCGGGCCGGCCGAGCTGACCCAGGCGTCCGTCCTGGCCGACTTCGCCGCGACCGCGTCGACGAACGCGCTGCTGTTCGCGCGCGTCGAGTCGCTGCTCGCCCAGGCCCGCATGCGCGAGACCGAGCGGGCCGAGCTCTCGCGCCGGGTCGTCTCGGCCGAGCAGGACGAGCGCCGCAAGCTCTCGCTCTTCCTGCACGACGGGCCGCTCCAGACCATGTCCGGCATCGCGATGATGCTGGACGCGGTGGCCGAGGACACCGCCTCGGGCCAGCTCGAAAGCGCGCTCTCGGTGCTCGAGACGGCCCGCGAGCGGCAGCGGTCGGTCGTGCGATCGATGCGCGAGCTGTCGTTCGCGCTCGAGCCGTGGGTGCTGCGCGACCGCGGCTTCGTCGCCGCCGTGAACGCGCTCGCCGACGAGCTTCAGCGCAGCCATGACGTCGCGATCGAGCTCGACGTCGAGCCGGCGGCGGCGCTCCCGCCCGACGACCAGGTCTTCCTCTACCAGATCGTCCGCGAGGCGGTTCAGAACGCGGTCAAGCACGGCGCGCCGGCCACGATCACGGTGTCGGTGACGGGCGGGCCGGAGGCCGGCTACGACGTGCGGGTGCGCGACGACGGCACCGGCTTCGCGGGCGGACCGGAGGACGACCTGCCTCACCACGGGCTGGCGTCGATGCGCGAGCGGGCCCAGATCCTGGGCGCGAAGCTCAAGATCGAGTCCGTGCCCGGCGCGGGCACCACGGTCGAGCTGCACGTGGCGGGCGGCGAGCCGGATGCTGCGTAGGCGGGCGCCGGACGCGTTCGAGGCCGGCCTGGCCGACCTGGTGGCCGCCTGCGAGTCGGGCGTCGACCTGGCCGGCGTTCTGGAGGCCGCGCGCCGGGCCGCGTCGGCGGCCGCCGGCGGGGCCGAGGTATCGGCCTACGCGATCGCCGAGGACGGCACAAACCTGCGCCTGGCGGGCGGGCCGGGCGCCGACGGACTGCCGATCCCCACCGACCCGGAGCCCCGGCACGCCGGCGACGCATGGATCGTGCCGCTGATCAGCGCCCGCCGCACTGTCGGCTGCCTGGTCGTCCGCGCCGCGGCGAGCACGGATGTCGGCCGGGTGAGGCTCGTGGCCGGGATGGCCGCCCAGGCGGTCGAGGCGGCCCGGCTGTGGGAGGCGGTCGCCGGCGGCGCGAGCCACGATCCGCTCACCGGCCTTCCCGGGCACCGGTCATTCGACCGCGTCCTGGCCCGCGAGCTCTCGCGGGCGATGCGCACCGGCGACCCGGTGGCCGTGGGCGTCGTGGCGGTCGACGGCCTGGCCCAGCGTGCAGAGGCCGACGGCGCCTCGGCCGGCGACGAGCTCCTGCGCACCGCGGCCCGGTGCTTCGGAACCGGGGTGCGGCCGTACGACACGGTCTGCCGGCTCGGCGCTGACGACTTCGGCCTCGTCCTGCCGGCGATGGAGGCCGAGCCGGCCCGGGCGCTCATCGAGCGGCTGGCGGCGGCGTTCGCGGCCTCGGCAAGCGGGGCGACGGTCTCGGCCGGCGTCGCCGCGTTCCCGGCCAACGCCGACACCCAGCCGGAGCTCATGCGGCTTGCGACCGGCGCGCTCTACTGGGCCCGGCGGGGCGGGGGTGGGCGCGCGGTGGCCTACGACGCCGACGTCGTCGAGGCGCTCTCCGGCGAGGAGCACGCCCGCCGGCTCGAGCGCGACACCTACGAGCGCACCCTGCGGGCGCTGGATGCCGCCCGCGGGCATTCGGCGACCGCACGGGCCGTGAGCGACTACGCCGGCCACCTGGCCGCCGAGCTGGGCTTCCCGCCGGAGCGGGCCGACCGGCTGCGGATGGTGGCCTTCCTCTACGACGCGACCGCGCCGGGCGACGAGCCGCGCGAGCGGGCCCGGGTCGCGGCCCGGGTGGCGTCGAGCGCGCTCGACGCGGAGGCGGCCGGCTGGCTCGAGGCCCCGGCGGACGGCGGCGCCGACGCCCCGCTCGAGTCGCGCGTCATCGCCCTGGCGGCGGCGTTCGTCGAGGCGGGCGGCCACACCGGCAGCGCCGGCGCCGGCCGGGCGCTGGCCGAGCTGTGGCAGCGGCGCGACGAGTTCGACCCGGCCTGCATGCGCGCGCTCGAGTCCCTGCTCGCGGCCCGCGAAGCCGGCTAGCAGCCGCCACGCCCGGGACGCCACCGCGGCGCAACGTCCGGCCCGAAGGGCCGGCACCGCCGGCTACCGCCGCCGGCGCCGCTTGGTGCGAAGCCGGGCGGCGATCGCGGCCTCGGGCCGGGTGGTCGGCGTGTGCGCCGCCCCGGCCGGGACGGCCGCCGCCATCGCGGGAGCCGCGGCCGACGGCCGCCGCCTCCGGAAGAGCAGGACGAAGATGATCCCGGCGACGATCGTCACCCCGGAGGCCACCCACACGTTGAGGCGCTGGCCGAAGTAGTGGTGGGCGGGGTCGATCCGCAGCGTCTCGACCCAGATCCGCTCGAACGAGTAGAGCGTGGCGTAGAGCGCGAAGACCGTCCCGCGCGGCACGTCGCGCCAGTACCGGCGGGTGAACCACATCAGGATGCCGAAGATGATGACGCTCCCGACCGACTCGTAGAGGAACGTCGGGTGGAAGGTCTGGCCCTGGTGGTAGGGCAGCTGGGGGTGGTCGATCTTGACCGCCCACGGCAGGTCGGACGGTCGCCCGTAGAGCTCCTGGTTGAAATAGTTGCCCCAGCGGCCGAGCGCCTGCGCCAGGATCAGGCCCGGCGCGATGCAGTCGGCCACCGACCAGAAGGCCAGCTTCACCCGCCGGCAGCCGATCCACGTCCCCAGCATGCCGGCGCCGACGGCGCCGTAGATGCCGAGGCCGCCCTTCCAGATCTTGAACATGTCGATCAGGTGATGCTGGAACGCGCCCCAGTCGGTGACGACGTGGTAGAGCCGGGCGCCGACGAGTCCGAACGGGACCGTCCAGATCGCGATCGAGTAGGCCAGCTCCGGGTCGAACCCGCGGCGGCGGAACTCGCGCCGCGCGATCCAGCCCGCGATCAGGACACCGGCGGCGAGCAGGATGCCGTACCAGCGCACCTGGAGCCCGCCCGCCTTGAACAGGAACGGGTCGCCCGGGCTCGGGATCGAGAGCACCGTCACGCCGGAGAGGTTAGTCGTTCAGGTCGCGGATCCCTGTGCCTTGGTGCGTGCTACTCGTCGCGGGAAACGGCACCGCCGCGGCCCCGGACAGGGACGGCCGCACCGGCCGGAGCGGCTCGCGGACGCCGGAGCCCGGGGCACCGGGCGGCTCGTCCAGTAGCCGATGAGCTCCGGCTCCGGCCGCCCGGCACGCTCCATCCGGTAGACGACGAACGGCGGGCCTCCGGCCCGGATGCGGAGCACGACGACGCTGCGCGGCCACGAGCGCATGCCGAGACGGTAGCGCCGCGTGCCTTTCCAGAAACTGGACGCGGAGCGATTTCTGCGCTACCACGAGAGGAGACCGCCGTTCGCGGCGGCGGGCCTCCCGAACCCCTGAGGGACGCCCGGGCACCGGCTTAAAGATTTGGCGGGCCGGAGCCGATGAGTCCCAGTGCACGACCTCCCCAATTCCGGTGATGCCGGGCTCCCCGAGCTGCGCCATCGCCGCCCCCACCGCACGCACGGAAAGGAGCAGCCGAGGTGACAACGCCGACGTTGAGCCGAAACATCGTCATCTCGGTCGTCCTCGCCCTGGCGGCGGCGGTCGCGCTCGTCCTCTACACGAACAACGTGCAGGACTCCGCCCGCTCGTCCGGCGACGCGGTGCGGGTGGTCGTCGTGACGCGCGACATCCGCGCGGGCACGCCCGTCGACACCGCGGCGGCGGACGGCGATCTTGCCTACCGCACGGTGCGGCGCTCGGACCTCGTGCCCGGCGCCTACACCGATCTGAACGCCGCCCGCGGCCTCATCGTGCTCCAGCCCGTCTACCACGGCGACCAGCTGACGGCGAGCCGCACCGGTGTGCGCCACGACCAGACCGTCGCCGCGCGGCTCACCGGGAACCAGCGTGCGATCCGCCTGCCGGTCGACCCCAACTCCGGGATGACCGGCGACATCCACGCCGGCGACCACGTCGACGTGCTGGCGAGCTACACCCTCGAGTCGAACCAGATCGAGACCTACGTCCTCGCGGCCGGCGCGCTCGTGATGGACGTGACGCCGGCGGCCGCCGCGCAGGCCGGCGACCCGAGCGCCCAGGGCTCGATCCTGTTGCGGCTGACCGAGCACCAGGTCTCGTACCTCGCGAACGCGCTCGCCAACTCCGACGGCGCCCCCGTCAGCGGCTCGAATACCATCTGGGTGGCGGTCGCCGGCACCCACGGCGCGACCTGGGAGAAGCACCCGCCCGTGGTGCTGCCCGGCGCGTTCCCCAAGAACGGCGTCCCCTCGAAGTGACAGGAGCCCGACCGATGCAGCCCGACCTCATCCGCGTCGCCCTCCAGGCTGACGAGCCCTCGATCCGCGAGCTCTTCGAGCGGTCGGGGATGGTCGAGATCGTCGAATCGGCTCCCGAGGTGCTGGTCTGGCACCTCCCGCCCGACAGCGACGGCCTCCCGGCCGAGCTCCGCGCGGCGCTCGCCGACCCGCACGGCCCCGGCATCGTGGCCCTGACCGACGACCATCCCAGCCGCTGGTTCGAGGAGGCCATGCACCTCGGCGTCGACGACGTCCTGTGCCTGCCGCAGACGCCCCAGTCGCTCGGCATGGCCGCCGCCAAGGCCCGCGCGTCGCGCGCCCGCCGCGCCGCGGCCCTCTCGGCCCGGGTGGTGCAGAGCACGTCGCGCGCCGGCCGTGAGGCGCACGCCTTCACCGTGTTCTCGACGAAGGGCGGCTCGGGCAAGACGGTGATCGCCACCAACCTCGCGGTCTGCTTCGCCCGCCAGGGCCTGCGGACGCTGCTCGTCGACCTCGACCTGCACTCGGGCGACGACGCCCTCGTGCTCGGCCTCTCGCCGCGCTGGACGGTGCTCGACCTCGTCCAGTCGCCCGGCGATCTCGACGCGGAGAAGCTGGCCGGGTTCGTGACCCGCCACTCGAGCGGCGTCGACCTCCTGCCCGCTCCGACCCGGCCGGACGAGGAGGAGCTCGTCGCGATCGACCGGCTCGAGCCGTTGCTCGAGGTCGCGCGCCGAAGCTACGACGCCGTGGTCATCGACACCTCGTCGAGCTTCTCGCCGTCGACGCTGCTCGCCATCGACCACACCGACACCCTCATCCTGGTCGGGGCGTCGGACGTGCCGACGATCAAGAGCCTGAAGATCGCCCTCGAGACGCTCGACCTGCTCGAGATGGCGCTGCCCGACATGCGCATCCTCATGAACCGCTCGGGGGCGAAGGTCGGTCTCGAGGACCGCGACGTCGAGCGAACGCTGCGGCGCGAGATCACCTACACGCTGCCGTCCGACCGGGCCATTCCGATCTCCGTCAACCGCGGCCAGCCGGTTGTCGTCGACAACCCCAAGTCGCGCGTCGCCCGCTCGTTCCTGGAGATCGCCCAGTCGCTCCACGGAGCGGTCGAGAGCCGCCAGTGACGGCCGACCGGCGCAGGCGCACGCTCGCCGGCCGCATGCGGCGGGCCGAGCCGGTGGTCGCGGCGGCCGACGCGCACCCCGAGCAGGAGGACCCGTTCGCAGAGATCCGCCAGGCCGCCCAGGCCGAGGCGGTCCGCGAGCTCGGACAGGAGCTCTCCGAGGGCGACGTCCCCGAGGAGGAGCTGCACGAGCAGGTCACGAAGGCCGTCGACCTGGCCCTGGCCGAGGCCGGGACGCCGCTCAGCTCCACCGACCGCGCGCGGCTCGTCCGCGAGATCACGCACAACATCCTCGGCTACGGGCCGATCGAGCCGTTCCTGGCCGACCCCGAGGTGACCGAGGTGATGGTGAACAACCACCACACCGTCTACGTCGAGCGGCGCGGCCTGATCGAGGAGACCGAGGTGCGCTTCGGCTCCGAGCGGCACCTGCTCCAGGTGATCGACCGCATCGTCGCCCAGACCGGGCGCCGGATCGACGAGTCGAGCCCGATGGTCGACGCGCGCCTGCCCGACGGCTCGCGCGTGAACGCGATCATCCCGCCGCTTGCGATCACCGGCCCGTCCCTGACCATCCGCAAGTTCTCGCGCGACCCGCTGACGATGGACGACCTGGTCGCGTTCGGCAGCCTCTCCCACCAGGCCGCGGCCTTCCTGGAGGCGTGCGTCGAGGGCAAGCTGAACGTCCTCATCTCCGGCGGAACCGGCACCGGCAAGACGACGCTCCTGAACGTGCTCTCGTCCTTCATCCCCGAGCGCGAGCGCATCATCACGATCGAGGACGCCGCCGAGCTCCGGCTGGCCCAGCGGCACGTGATCAGCCTCGAGGCCCGCCCGGCGAACATCGAGGGGAAGGGCGCGATCACGATCCGCGACCTCGTCCGGAATGCGCTGCGCATGCGCCCCGACCGCATCGTCGTCGGCGAGTGCCGTGGCGGCGAGGCCGTGGACATGCTCCAGGCGATGAACACGGGCCACGACGGCTCGCTGACGACCATCCACGCGAACAGCCCACGCGACGCGCTGGCCCGGACGGAGACGCTCGTCCTCACCGCCGGCTTCGACCTGCCGCTCAAGGCTATCCGCGACCAGGTCGCGAGCGCGTTCGACCTCATCATCCAGGTGAACCGGCTGGTCGACGGCCGCCGCCGCATCACCCACATCACGGAGGTGGGCCGCATGGAGGGCGAGGTCATCACCCTCCAGGACCTGTTCGTGGCGTCGTTCGTCGACGAGGCGGGCGGCGAGCAGGTCACGTCCAAGATGGTGCACACGGGCATCCGCCCCGGATTCGTCGAGAAGCTCGAGCAGCACGGCGTCACGCTCCCGAAGGGGCTCTTTGGCGAGACGTCCGGCAAGGTGGACGTGCTCCGCCGCGGCAAGGAGCGGAGGAGCGCGTGAGCGCGGGCCGCGCAGGCCGCGCGGCGGTCGCGGCCCTGATCGCCGCCGCCCTCGCGGCTCCCGCCGCCTGGGGCGCCGCCCCGGCCACGAACGTGACGAGCGTCTCGCCCGCCGGCCCGCACACGGTGCGCGTGCTCGTGAAGACGGCCGGCGACCTGGCGACGTCCGACGTCGAGGCCGACCTCGGCGGCCGGTTCGCGTTCGTCGAGGGCGTCCACCGGGCCGGGCCTGTGCGCCGCATCGACCTGATCTTCGCCGTCGACACGTCCGGCTCGATGGCCGGCGCCCCGATCGAGGCGGCCACCGCCGCCGGGAGGCGCCTGCTCGACGCGGTGGGGCGGAGCGGCCGGGTGGGGCTGGTCACGTTCTCCGACACGGCCACCGTCGTCCGCCCGCTGACGGCCGACACGGGCTCCGTGCGCGCTGCGCTCGGGAGCCTCGACACGCACTCCGGGACGGCGCTCTACGACGGCATCGCGCTGGCGGCCGACACGGTGACCGCCGGATCCGCTCCGGGCGACCGCCGCGTCGTCGTCGTCCTCTCCGACGGCGCCGACACGACCTCGTCTACCACGCTCGCCGCGCTCACCAGGCGCCTCGCCGCCGCCGGCGTCGAGGTCGACGCCGTGGGGCTCGAGTCGTCGCCGTCGTTCAGGGCCGAGCCCCTGCGCGCGATCGCGGCCGCCACCGGCGGCGAGCTCGCCCCGACCCGCACGCTGGCCGGGCTCGAGCCGATCGCGCTCCAGCTCTCGCAGGCCCGGCTCGC
>JAICKX010000094.1 GCA_025927685.1 Thermoleophilia bacterium
CGGCCGGACCGACGGCGAGCGCTCCGGCGTAGGCGCCGGCGAGCAGGGCGACACCCCAGGCCGTCGCCCCGGGCCGGCCCGCCAGCCCGCCGGCGAGGAGCAGGAGGCACCCCAGCGCGCCGGCGCCGGCGACGGGCGCGGCCAGGTCGCCGGTCAGGACGGCGGCCCGGGCGGCCACCGCGACGGCGGCGGCGAGCGCCACGGCGAGGACGGTCAGCTGCGCACGGTTCGGGCGTATCGCCGCGCCTCCCGAAGCTGGGCCAGCGTGCCGGCGAGCGGCTCCAGGCCGTCCCACTCCACGACCGGCACGCCGAGCCGGCGATAGCGGCTACGCAGGCCCTCGTGGCGGAGCACCCACAGGCGGTGGGCGAGCTCGCCCAGCTCGCCGGCGGCCCCCGGCGTCCCCGCCGTCGCCGAGACGTCGACGACGGCCAGGTCGAACCCGCGGGCCCGCAGCGCCGCGAGCGCCGCCAGCGCGCGATCGTCGGCGAGCGGCGTCAGGGCCAGCACGAGCGCACCCGGCGGCAGCGTCCGCGTCGGGATCACGTCGACGTCGCGCCAGGCGTAGCTCGTCACCACCTCGGTGTCGATCAGCGAGTCGAGCACCCGGTAGGTCTGCGCCCGGCCGGTCGACGGCAGCACCCACCGCAGCACGCCGCCGAAGCCGACGACACCGACCCGGTCGCGCTCCTCGAGGTAGGCGGTCGCGAGCGTCGACGCGGCCCGCACGGCCAGGTCGAGCGACACGGGCGATTCCGCGAACGAGTCCAGGAAGATGATGACGTCGGCGTTTCGCTCTGGGTGGTGGAGGTTCGTGTGCAGCGTCCCGCGGCGGGCGCTCACCCGCCAGTTCACGCGCCGCAGCCGATCGCCCTCCCGATACGGGCGCAGGTCGGCGAACTCGAGCCCCTCGCCCGCCAATCGGCTCGTGTCCGACCCGACCGACGCCTGGGTGCGCACCGGCCGCGGTGGCCGCCGCAGCGCCTCGAGCTTCGGATGCACGCGTACCTGGAGCGGCGTGGGGGCTGCCGACGCCCAGTGGCGCAGACCGAACGGCTCGTGCACGAGGATCCGGGCCGGGACGGTGTAGCCGCCCCAGCGCGCGCACTCGAGCTCGAACCCCACGGAGCTCGCGCCGGCGGCCGGCCGGACCGCGCGCCGTGGCGGCCCGTCGACGGACGCCAGCCCCTCCGGCACGCCGAGGCCGACGTCGACCTGCCAGGCGGCGCGGGCGGCGGCCAGCTCGACGACGGCCGTCACGCGATCGCCCTCGAGCGCCCGCAGGTCGCCCGGGACGATGTGGGCCTCCACCTGCGGAGGCGCGGACCGGGCGAGGCCGACGGCGGCGACCAGCCCGAACGGCGCGGCGACCGCGACCAGCTCCGGGCGGCGCAGCCCCACGGCGGCCAGGAGCAGGGCGGCGCAGATCGCCGGATAGGCCCGAAGCCGGATCGTCGGCGCCGAGGTCACGGCTCGGCCACGGCGTCCGCGCGCGGCGCCGGAGCGGGCACGCGGGCCAGGCAGTCGCGCACGACGTCGTCGCCCGACACCCGCTGCACCCACAGCTCGGGCCTGAGCGTCAGCCGGTGGCCGAGCGCCGGCACGGCGACCGCCTTCACGTCGTCGGGCGAGACGAAATCGCGGCCGTCGAGCGCCGCCCGGCACCGCGAGAGCTTGAGCAGGGCCAGCGACCCACGCGGGCTGGCACCGACCTGCACCTGCGGGTGCTGACGGGTCGCCGCGACCAGGTCGACCATGTAGAGGCCGACCGAGCGATCGACGTGCACTCGCTCGACGGCCCGCTGCATCGCGAGCAGGTCGTCACGGGCGCAGGCCGGCGCGAGCACGACCTCGTCGGTCATGCGCTCGCGGCGCCGCTCGAGTACCTGCCACTCGTCGTCGCGGGCCGGGTAGCCGATCCGGGCCCGGATCAGGAAGCGGTCGAGCTGCGCCTCGGGCAGAGGGTAGGTGCCTTCGTACTCGATCGGGTTCTGGGTCGCGATCACGAGGAACGGCGGCTCGAGCAGGTGGGTCTCGCCCTCGACCGTCACCTGCCGCTCCGCCATCGACTCGAGCAGGGCCGACTGCGTCTTCGGCGGCGCGCGGTTGATCTCGTCGGCGAGGAGGAGGTTGGTGAACACCGGGCCCGGCCGGAACTCGAACTCGGCGTCCGACTGGCGGTAGACAGACGAGCCGGTGACATCTGCCGGTAACAGGTCGGGCGTGAACTGGATCCGGGCGAAGCTCAGATCCAGCACCTGCGCGAACGACCGCGCGACGAGCGTCTTCGCCAGGCCCGGGTAGTCCTCGACCAGAACGTGGCCGTCCGCCAGGATGGCGAGCAGGATGAGCTCCAGCTCGGGGCGCTTGCCGACGACCGCCCGCTCCACCTCGTCCAGCACCGCCGCCGAGCGGACGCTCACCCCGTCGAGGCCGAGCTCGGTCATCCGGCCCTCGCGATCCGCTCGAGCGCGGACACCGCGGCGCGGAGCTCGGCGAGCGTGGCTCCCGGCCCATGCCGGTCGGCCGGCGCGGGCCGGTCGGGCCGCACGAGCTCCCACGTCTCGGGGCCGAGCGCCTCGGCGGCGACTTCAGGATTCCGGTCGAGGTCGATCCCGGCCGTCGCCAGCCGGTCGCGGGCGACGTCGCGCAGGAGCGGTGTCAGGCGGTCGTGGACGTCCCCGGCGCTCGCTCGCGCCAGGCCGAGCTGGCGCTCCGTCGCGCTCAGGCCCCGCGGCCGCGGCGGCGCCTCCGGCCTCGGCCTCCGCCGCCGCGGCGGCGCCGGCATCGGCGGGAGGAGCACGAGGGCCGCGACGGCGCCGGCCGCGAGCAGCACCCCGCTCGTCAGCGTCATTCGGCAGCCCTCTCGGCGGCGATCGCCTCCACGGCGTCGATCGCCTCGGTCCGCATCCCCGCGTCGACCGGGTGGGTGCTGAACCGGGCGCGGGCGTAGAGCCGGGTCAACCGGCCGAGGGCCGTGATCCGCTCATATCCCGCGAGCGTCATCCGGCCGAGGTACTCCAGCGGCGCCTCCGACCGGCGCCGGCCGAGCGCCCGGTCGGCCATCAGCCGGTCCATGAGCGCGTAGGCGCCGATCACGGCCCGGCGCGGGTCGGTCTCGGCCCGAAGTCGGGCCAGGCGCGCGTCCGGCGGATCGTCCTCGAGCTCGAGCGGGGCCGCGACTGCCTGCGGCTCCTGCGTCCGGCGCACCCGCCGGAATGCGACCACCGCCGCCGCGACGATCAGGAGCCACGTCAGCCCTGCGAGCACCCAGTCGACGGTCGCGAATCCGCCGCCGTGGGCCACCGCGTGGTGATGAGGCTTTCCCGGCGGCGGCGGGTTGGCGGCCGCGAACGGATTTCGGAGGTGCAGGAACGAGAACGGGTTGTGACCGGTACGCGCGTAGTAGATCCAGAACGCCATCGCGATCGCGGCCAGGATCAGAAACCGGCGGCGGGCGCGCCTGCGCAGGGCGATCAGCTCCGGGTCGCGGCGGCGGGCGACCTGGGAGTAGAGGAACACGGTCAGCCCCAGCACCGCCGCGATCGGCCCGACCACGAGCAGCACCCACACGAAGGCGTGGTGGCCGGCCGCGCCCGCCAGCGAGCCGCCCGGCAGCGCCCGTCCGTGGTCGCCCGAGCGCGCCGCCACGGAGACGACCGCGAGCAGGGCGACGAGGCTCCCCGCGAGCGCCGCCGTGCGGGCGGCGGAGAGCGGTCCGGGCCGCGGCTCTTCAGGCGGTCTCGTCACCTACCCGGTGTGACGGTACCGCACCGCCCCGGTTAGACTCGGCGGCCGCGATGGCCTTCTCCGACCTCCGCGAATGGGTCGATCACCTGCGCCGAAGCGGCGAGCTGGCCGAGGTGACGGCGGAGGTGGATCCGCACCTCGAGATCGCCGAGATCACGGACCGCGTGACCAAGTCCGGCGGGCCGGCGCTCCTCTTCAGGAACGTGCGCGGATCGTCCATGCCGCTCCTCATCAACCAGTTCGGGACGGAGCGGCGGATGTGCATGGCGCTCGGCGTCGAGCGGCTGGACGACCTCGGCGCGAGGGTCTCCGACGTGCTCGAGATGACGCCGCCGGAGGGATTCGTCGGCAAGATCCGGGCGCTCGGGAAGCTGAAGTCGATCGCCGATTCGCGGCCCAAGGTGGTCGGGTCCGGCCCGTGCCAGGAGATCGTGCTCGACCCGCCGTCGCTCGACCCGCTGCCGATCATGACCTGCTGGCCCGACGACGGCGGCCCCTACATCACGCTGCCGGCGGTCATCACGAACGACCCGCGCACCGGCACCCGGAACGTCGGCATGTACCGCGTGCAGAAGTTCGACGCGACGACCACCGCCATGCACTGGCAGATCCACAAGGACGCCGCCGCCGACTGGCGCGGGATGGGCGAGCGGATGGACGTCGCGATCGCGCTCGGCACCGACCCGGCCACGTGCTACACGGCCTCGGCGCCGCTCCCGAAGCACATCGACGAGCTCATGCTGGCCGGCTTCCTGCGTGGCGACCCCGTCGAGCTGGTGAAGTGCCGGACGGTCGACCTCGAGGTCCCGGCCCGCTCGGAGATCGTCATCGAGGGCTACATCCAGAAGGGCGAGCTGCGCGACGAGGGCCCGTTCGGCGACCACACCGGCTACTACACGCCGAAGGAGCCGTTCCCGGTCGTTCACGTCACCTGCGTCACCCACCGGCGCGACCCGATCTACCCGTCGATCATCGTCGGCGTGCCGCCGCAGGAGGACGTCTGGCTCGGCAAGGCGACCGAGCGGCTCTTCCTGCCGGCCGTGCGGATGACGTTGCCCGAGGTCGTCGACTACGACCTCCCCTTCATGGGCGCCTTCCACAACCTGGCGATCGTGTCGATCAGGAAGGCGTTCCCCGGCCACGCCCGCAAGGTGATGCACGCCGTCTGGGGCACGGGCCTGCTCTCGCTGACGAAGGGCGTGGTGGTCGTCGACGACTGGGTCGACGTGCATAACTACGGCCAGGTCATGTGGCAGGTGGGCGCGAACGTCGACCCGGCGCGCGACGTCCTGCGCTCCGAGGGGCCGCTCGACCACCTCGACCATGCGCCGACCAGGCAGTTCATGGGAGGCAAGATCGGGATCGACGCCACCGCGAAGCTGGCCGCGGAGGGCTACGAGCGCGGGTGGCCCGACGTCATCCGGATGAGCGACGAGGTGCGGGCGCTGGTCGACCGGCGCTGGGCCGAATACGGACTCCCAGAGGGGTGAACGCGACGTTCGAAACGTTCTCGACTGGGGCCGCGGAGGGGACTATGCTCTCGCCCGACGTGGCGATGACCGCCGCCGATACGTGCGAGCGAAGGGACCTGCGTGGCTGACGACGGGACGACCAGAGGCCAATTCCTCAGCCTCTCGACCGTCGGCATCGGAGCGGTGATCGGGGGCGTGATCGGCGTGCCGGCGACCGCCTACATGCTGGCTCCGGTCACCGACGAGGTGAAGTTCGAGCCCGTCCTGCTGGGGAAGGTGGGCGACTTTCCCTCCAGCTCGGGATTCGATCCCAAGGCGGCGACGTACCTTGAGGACACTCAGAACCCTGGCACCAGCCCCGGTCTCGCATGGGTGTCGAACACCGGCAAGACGAGCGAGGATTGGCTCGATCCGGACGCAATGTTCATCGTCTTTTCGAACAGGTGCATGCACCTCGGCTGCCCCGTCCAGGCCGCCCAGGGTCTCGGGTTCTCGTGCCCGTGCCACGGCGGCCAGTACGACACCGAGGGCCGCCGCATCGCCGGACCGCCGATCCGGCCGCTCGACCGGTTCCAGTGGGAGATCAAGAACTCCGACGAGCTCTGGATCACGCAGCGCTGGTCGGTCGACTTCATCGACGGCCAGCTCACGTACTTCCCGGTCAAGATGCCTGGCCAGCCGGTCGCGCCCCCCGGCCCGAGCATCATCGCCGACGTCCTCTACCCGAACGTGACCTACGAGTACGGCAAGGTGCCGAGGCCCAAGTAGCCGATGCCGATCCCCGCTCCCGATCCCCAGCAGCTCGTCCTCCAGGCCGAGGACTGGGTCGAGTACCGCACCGGCTTCCCAACCCTCGTCCGCCAGTTCCTTTTCCGCAAGGTGCCGCCGACGGGCTGGTGGCACACGCTCGGGAGCTCGCTGCTCACCGTCTTCATCATGCAGGCCGTCACGGGCTCGCTGCTCGCGATGTCGTACGACCCGTCGCCGAACGGCGCCTACGAGTCGATCCGCTACATCACCGACCAGCAGACGCTGGGCTGGCTGATCCGCGGGATGCACAAGTGGGGCGCCTCGATGATGGTGATCCTGCTCTTCCTGCACATGGGCCGGGTGTTCTTCTACGGCGCCTACAAGTACCCGCGCGAGCTCACCTGGCTGACCGGCTCGCTGATCTTCCTGTCGACGATGGCGATGGGGCTCACGGGGTACCTGCTGGTGTGGGACGAGCGGGCCTACTGGGCGTCCGTCGTGGCCGTCAACATCAACGGCACGGCGCCGGTCCTGGGCCCCTTCATCTCGAAGTTCCTGCTCGCGGGGCCGGTGTTCGGGGCGCAGACGATCTCGCGCTTCTACGCCCTGCACATGCTGCTCATCCCGGGGCTGATCGGCGCGCTCATCTTCATCCACCTGTGGCTGGTCGTGAAGCTCGGCGTGACGCCATGGCCGGGCCGCCCGGTACCGGGCGACGAGGTGACCGGCGACTAGATGGCCGTCACCACCCCCCGCAAGGTGATCAACCGCCGCGTCCGGTACGAGACGGAGCTCGTGGCGCAGAAGAAGGAGGGCCACCCCTTCTTCCCGTACGCCATGTTCCACGACACCGTCGTGAACCTGATCATCGTGCTCATGATCGTCGCGATGACGATCATCTGGCACGCGACGGCCGGCCCGATCGACGCGCATCACCCCGACGGGCAGAACGGCTGGCTCGGAGCGCTCTACGAGGGCAAGGCCAACCCGGCCGTCCAGGTGACCGAGCCGCGCCCCGAGTGGTACTTCCTGTTCCTCTTCGAGCTGCTGCGCATCTTCAAGTCGCCGTGGGAGCTGATCTTCGCCACGATCATCATCCCGACGATCTTCATGGTGCTCTTGATCGTGTGGCCGTTCATCGACCGCGGCCGCGACCGGCGCATCTCGCGCCGGCCGGTCGGCATGGCGTTCGGGCTGTCGGTGCCGGCGGTGCTGATCGCCCTGACGATCGCGGGCGGGATCGCGCCCGGCGCCGTATCCGGCTCGAGCATCACGGGCGACCCGAAGTTCGACGCCCTGCCGGCCGCCGCGCTGATCTCCTCACACGGGTGCACCAGCTGCCACAACTTCGGGGCGGGCGGTGGGACCGTCGGCCCCAATCTCTCGCAGGGAGCACCAAATCCGGACCCGGCGGCGATCAAGGCACAGATCGAGAACGGTGGCGGTGGCATGCCCCCGTTCAAGGACGCGTTCACGGCCGATGAGATCCAACAGCTGGTGGACTTCATCGTCGGCCTCGGGACGGGCACGCCTCCGTCTGGTTAGGCTCCCCCCGTGCAGGTGATGCTCGGACTGACCGGCGCGTCGGGCGCGCCGTACGCGGCCCGCATCTTGCGCGCGCTCGTCTCCTCCGGCGCCGATGTGGGCGTCGTCGTGTCGAAGGCGGGCGCCCAGGTGATCGCGCTCGAGCTCTACGGCGACCGCGGGATGAACCCGGCCGGCGCGGTCGAGCGGTTCGTCGCCGACCACGGCGACGCCGAGGTCCGCATCTGGGGCGAGTCCGACTACTCGGCGCCGTACGCCTCCGGTTCGAGCCGCACGGACGCGGTGATCATCTGCCCGTGCTCGATGGCGACCATCGGCACGATCGCCGGCGGTGCCGAGGCCAACCTGATCCACCGGGCGGCCGCGGTGCAGCTGAAGGAGGGCCGAAAGCTCGTCCTCGTGCCGCGGGAGACGCCACTCTCGGACATCCACCTGGAGAACCTGCTCCGTATAAAGCGGGCAGGAGCATCCGTCGTCCCCGCCATGCCCGGCTTCTACCACCTCCCCCAGACCATCGACGACCTCGTCGACTTCGTCGCCGGCCGCGTCCTCGACACCGCCGGCGTCGAGGCCACCCTCTACGAGCGGTGGGGGTCGCGCCGGTGACGCTTCAGCCCGACCAGGTGCGCGAGATGTTCGACCGGATCACGCCGGCCTACGACCGCATGAACCGGGTGATGAGCGCGGGGATGGACGGGGCGTGGCGGGCCCGCGCGGTGCGCTGGGCCGGGCTTGCACCCGGCGGGAGCGCGATCGACGTCTGCTGCGGCACCGGCGACCTCGCGATCGAGCTCCTGGACGCGGTCTCGACCCAGGGCCGGGTCGTCGGCGTCGACTTCTCCGAGCGCATGCTCGAGGCGGCGGCGGCCAAGAGCTCGCAGGTCGAGTGGGTGCGCGGCGACGCGCTCGCGCTGCCGTTCGCGCAGGGGGAGTTCGACGCGGCGACGGTCGGCTTCGGCGTCCGGAACCTGCCCGACATCGAGCGCGGCTTCCGCGAGATGGCCCGCGTCGTCCGCGCGGGCGGCCGGGTGGTGTGCCTCGAGCTGACCGAGCCGCCGCGCCTGGTGGCGCCGTTCGCGCGCCTGTGGACGGATCGCGCCGTTCCGCTCCTCGGCCGGCTGATCGCCCGCGAGACTGACGCCTACCGGTACCTGCCGGCCTCCGTGCGCCGCTTCCCGCCGGCCGACGAGCTGGCGGCGGTCATGCGCGAAGCCGGCCTCGAGAACGTCCGCTACAAGCGGCTGTCGGGCGGGGCCGTCGCGCTGCACGCCGGGACGGTGCCGGCATGAGCACCGTCGCGAGCGTGCTCGACGTCCCCGGCGTCTCGACCTACCTGGACGCCGTCGAGGAGCGGCTGCGCGAGACCGTGGCCCGGGACGGCGGCGAGGTGGCGGCCGCCGGCGCGGAGACGCTCTCCTCCGGCGGCAAGCGGCTGCGGCCGATGCTGGTCTACCTGTGCGCGCCGCCCTCCGGCCGCGAGCGTTCCGGGCTGATCTCGGCGGGCTGCGCCGTCGAGCTGGTGCACATGGCAACGCTCGTCCACGACGACCAGATCGACGCCGCCCCGCTCCGCCGCGGCCGCCCGACGGTGTGGCGCACCCGCGGGCCGCTGGTCTCGACCGCCTCCGGCGACCACCTCTTCGCCCGCGCCTTCTCGGAGCTCGTCACGACCGGCGACATGCACGCCGTGACGCTGCTCTCCGACGCGTGCCTGGACCTGGCCCGCGGCGAGATCCTCCAGCGCGAGCAGGCCGGGAACGCCGAGACGACGCCCGAGCAGTACCTCGCCCGCTGCCGGCTCAAGACCGGCCGCCTCTTCGCCGCGGCCGCGGCGCTCGGCGCGCGGCTGGGCGGGCTCGCGCGCGGCGAGACCGATCGGATGGCGGAGTTCGGGCTCTCACTCGGGCTGGCGTTCCAGATCGCCGACGACGTCCTGGACTGCGACGGCGACCCGGAGACGACCGGCAAGGCGCTCGGCACCGACCTGCTCGACGGCACGGTGACGCTGCCGCTCCTGCTCGCGGCCCGCCGCGACCCGGAGGTGCGCGACGTTCTGCGCCGCGGCCCCGACCCGGCCGACGTCCTGCCGACCCTGGCCCGCGTGGCCGCGTCCGGCGCGGTCGCCGACGCCCGCGCCGAGGCCGAGCGCCACGCCGCTGCGGCGGTCGCCGCCCTGGACGGCCTGGACGGCCGGGTCGACGCGGCGGCCCTCGGCGCGGTCGTCCGCGGCGCGGTCGAGCGGCGGGCGTAGCGCTCGTTCACGCCGGCGCCGCCGTCTCGATGCCCGCAGCCTCCGCGGCCGCGCGGAGGCGCGCGTCGTATGCGACGAGGAGCGACGCGTTCACAACGAGCGCTGACGCGAGGTGGATGGCGTCGAGTGACGGCAGCTCGAATCCTGCGAGTCCCGCTGCCCGCCGGAGGATGTCGTGCGTCGGCGTCACGAGATCGAACGTCCGGACGAGCCGCTGGGCGCCGACCACGGCGTCGGCCCCGGCGCGCACCCGTGCGGCCCGCTCCACCTCGACCACGGCGACCTCGCTGGTGAACACGGGCGCCGGGATCCGCTCCACGTACGACCGGAGCGCCGGCGTCTCGGGCTCACGAACGGCGAGCTTCACGATCGCCGACGAGTCCAGATAGAGCCGTGCGGGGTTCAGTCTTCCTCGCGCCCCTGCGAGATGATGTCCTCGCTCGGCGGCGTCCCGGGCAGGGGCTCGTGCGGCACGATCGCGTCATCGAGCCGCGTTCCGCGGACGATCTCGCCCCGGGCGTACATCTCGTCGAGCGCGTCGGCGGGGATCGGGATGATGCGCGCAACCGGATCGCCGCCATGAGTGACCGTGATGGTCTGGCCCTGCCGCACCCGGCGGATGGTCTGCGTGAGGTGCGCGCGGAGCTCGCGGATGCCGATGTGCTCGTCCATGTGTACACATGATACTACAGCGCGCAGCAGGCAGCAGCCGCTGCGACTGCACGAGCGCCGGCAGGATCCTCAGACACGATCTGACGGCGCGGCCGCCGGGACGGTTCCCAGCCACCGCTTCACCTCGGCGGGGGAGCGCAGCCGCACGAGGTCGAGATGCGCCAGCTCGGGCCGGGCCAGCAGCTCGGGGAGACGGCGGCGGTGGCCGAAGTGCTTGCGGATCGCGTAGACGAACAAGGAGTCCCAGCCTCCGAATGCGGCGCGCCAGCTCTCGAGGTTGCCGTTCCAGAGCCGCTCCTGGTTTCGGATCCTGGGGATCGTGCGCCCCCAAAGGCGCCACAGGCAGACGTGGAGCGGCAGGTCGAGCCAGACGACGGTGTCGGCCCGCTCGAGCACGAGCGTCCCCAGCTTGCGCCGGTAGTCGGAGTCGATCACCCAGCCGTCCGAGCGCATGAACTCCTCGACCGCGGCCCGCAGGTCGGCGTCGGGCGTCTCGGTCCAGCCCGGCCCGTGCACGAGGGCGTCGGTCTCGAGGTGGGGCACGCCGAGGCGGGCCGCGAGCGCCGCTCCGACGGTCGTCTTGCCCGACCCGCTGATCCCCTGGATCGACACGGTTCTCACGAACGGCGGAGACTATCCCGGCGATAGACTCCGCCTGCCCATGGCCGTGGCCGCCCATCTGGACACGCTCGCCCCGATCCGCCAGAAGGTGCTCGCCGGCGAGCGGCTCGACCTCGACGACGGCGTCGCCCTCCTCGAGTGCGACGACGTGCTCGCGCTCGGCGAGCTGGCCGACACGGCCCGGCGGCTGCGCGGCGGCACCGACGAGGTCTTCTTCGTCAACAACCTCTATCTGAACCACACGAACGTGTGCCGGGTGAAGTGCAAGTTCTGCGCGTTCGCCCGCACCGGCCGCCAGGACGGCGCCTACACGTGGGACATCCCGGAGCTCGTCGGCCACGCCGTCGACGTGTACGGCCGCGAGGGCTACAGCGAGATCCACATGGTCGGCGGCGAGCACCCGCACATCGGCTACGAGTACTACCCGGAGGTGACCCGGGCGCTGCACGAGGCGCTGCCCGACGTGCACCTGAAGCTCTTCACCGCCTCCGAGATCCACCACATGACGAAGCTCTCGGGGCTGACCCACGCGCAGGTGCTGGCGGATCTGAAGGAGGCCGGGCTGGGATCGCTCCCCGGCGGCGGCGCGGAGGTGTTCGCCGATCGGGTGCGCAGGCTGATCGCGCCGGGCAAGGAGCATCCCGACAACTGGATCGCGACCCACCGCGCTGCCCACGGGATGGGGATCCCCACCCACTGCACCATGCTCTACGGACACGTCGAGACCTACGAGGAGCGGATCGAGCACCTGCTCCGGCTGCGCGAGCTGCAGGACGAGACGAGCGGCTTCCTGGCCTTCATCCCGCTGCCGTTCCACCCCGAGAACACCGTCTTCCAGCGGCGCGGATGGCGCTTCTCGACCGGCTACGACGACCTGCGCATGATCGCCGTCTCGCGGCTCATGCTCGACAACATCGCGAACGTGAAGGCCTACTGGATCATGATCTCGACGCCGCTCGCCCAGGTGGCGCTCCACTTCGGCGCGAACGACATCCAGGGCACGGTGATGGAGGAGCAGATCGCCCATGCCGCGGGCGCCGTCACGCCGCAGGAGGAGAAGATCCAGAGCCTCGTGGCGCTGATCCGCGAGGCCGGCCGCGTGCCCGTGCAGCGCGACACGCTCTACAACGCGGTCAGGACGTTCGCGTGACCCTGCGGCTGGGCCGGATCTCGTACGCGAACATGGCGCCGGTCTTCTACGACCTGGCCGGCGTCGACGTGGAGCAGGTCTCCGGCGTCCCCACCGACCTCAACCGGCGGCTCATCGCGGGCGAGATCGACGTCGCCCCGATCTCCTCGATCGAGTACGCCCGAAACGCCGGCAAGCTGCGCCTCCTGCCGGAGCTGTGCGTCTCGACCGAGGGAGCGGTCGACTCGATCCAGCTCATCACCCGCCGCCCGCTCGAGCAGGTGCGGACGGTGGCCGTAACGCCCGAGAGCGCCACCTCGGTGGTGCTGACGAAGGTGCTCCTGGGCGGCGTGGAGCTCGTCCCGCTCGACCATCCGGCCGACGCGCGCATGCTGATCGGAGACGCCGCCCTGCGAAGCGCGTTCGAGGACCCGACCCCGCACTACGACCTCGGCCGCCTCTGGCTCGAGCGGACGGGCTTGCCGATGGTCTTCGCCGTCTGGGCTGCGCCGGAGCCGCCGAACCCTGAGCTGCCGGAGCTCGAGGACGCCCTCGTTGCCTCCGTTCGAG
>JAICKX010000167.1 GCA_025927685.1 Thermoleophilia bacterium
CCGAACCGGTCCGCCGTGCCGCCGGCCGCGGCTGTGCCGATCAGCCCGGCGGCGCCGGCGACCCCGAGCGCGAGGCCGGCCGCGGCCAGGCTGAGGCCACGGTCCTCGTGCAGGAAGACGATCGCGACGGGCAGGGTCATGCCGGTCCCGATTTCGAAGACGAGGACGCACCCGACGAGCCGCCACGCCCGCCCGCCGAACGGCGGGATCGCGCTTCGCAGGCGCGATCTCAGGGTGCGTAGCGGCGGTGGAGGATGACCTGGTTTCCGTCCGGGTCGCGCATGAGGGCCATGTGACAGACGCCCGTGTCGAACGTCTCCATGTCGAAGACGACGCCCTGCTCCTCGAGCTCCCGGCGGGCCTCGGCGACGTCGGAGACGCGCAGCGCGAACCCGGACTCGTTCGGCACGAAGGGCAGGCCCTGGCTCTCGGGCTGCCAGATCGCGAGCGTCACCTGGCCGGCGCGGTACTCCGCGCCGGCCGGCGTGTCCTTCTCGTGCCTCAGGCCGAGCAGCTCGCCGTAGAAGCGCTTGGCCCGGGGCACGTCCTGGGTCGGGACGGAGATGAAGTCGACGCGCTCGACGCTGATCATGCGGGTCTCCTCGGTCGCGGTGGAGACACGGTACCCAACCGCCGTGGCCAGGTCCCGGGACGGGGCCTGGCCCCGACAGGGTCGGCTACACGATGAGCGACCAGGCGAGCGCCAGAAGGGCGACGAAGCTGCCGATCAGGACGAGGCCGATGCCCAGGCCGATCGGCGAGCCCCAGCCGTACCACTGCATGGTGAGCTCGGCGTAGCGGTCGTGGGTGGGGTCATGCGTCATGGGGATGTCCTTTCGTTCGTCATCGGGTCGTGCTGGGAGAAGAGTCCCATCAGCCAGTCCTCCGTCCACGTCAGCGTTCCGGCGTCGAGGTCGCGCACCACCGAGCGCACCCAGTCGAGCTCCGCCGTGAGCACCGCCCGCCGGTACTCCTCCTCGAGCAGGAAGAGGCGCGGCAGGTCGGGGTTCGCGGCGAAGACCGCCTCCGTCGCCGCGAGCTCGGCGGCGAGCCGGCCGGCCCGCTCCTCGAGCTGCGCGCGCGCGTCCGCGGGCGCGAGCCCGAACAGCACGGAGACAGCGGCGAGGAACTCGGGGTAGTCGGCGCCGGTGGTGCGCAGCATGTCGCGCAGCCACTCGCCGGCGGCCGCGCGGCCGGCATCGGTGACGGCGTAGACGACCCGGTCCGGGTAGCCCTCCGACCGCACGGTCTCGCGCACCTCGACCAGGCCGTTCCGGACGAGCCGCTCGAGCGCCTGATAGAGGCTCGCGCGCGAGCGCACGTTCACGACCTTGTCCTTGCCGAACGTCTCGATCAGCTTCTGCATGCCGTAGACATGCATGGGCCGGGCGACGAGCAGCCAGAGGACGATCAGCCCGAGCGAGGAGGGGTGGATGGGCTTTCGATTGGGCATAGGAGTTATAGTCGTCACCATACTAGAAAGATTCTCTCTAGTCAAGTAACGGCTAGAGGCGCCCGGCCGCGTGCGATCCTGTCGTCACCATGCGGTCGACCATCGTGCTCGTGCGGGTGGCCGGAGTGGAGATCGGCCTGAACTGGAGCTGGCTGGTCGTCTTCGGGCTGATCCTGTGGTCGCTGTCAGCCGTCCAGTTCCCGGACGCCCTCCCGGGCCGCAGCTCGGAGACGTACGCCGCCATGGGCGTCACCGCGACCGCGATCTTCTTCGCCTGCCTCGTCCTGCACGAGCTGGGGCACGCGATCCAGGCGCGGCGCGAGGGCGTCAGGATCGAGGGGATCACGCTGTGGCTCTTCGGCGGTGTCGCCAAGATCGCCGGCGAGTTCCCGTCGGCCGGCGCCGAGCTCCGGATCGCCGCCGCGGGTCCGGTGGTGAGCCTGATCTTGGGAGCCCTCTTCCTCGCCGAAGCGGCCGCCTGGCCCGGGCCGGGAGGGATCCACACCGAGCTCGCCTGGCTCGGCTACATCAACCTCACCCTCGTGGCCTTCAACCTGATCCCGGCGCTGCCGCTCGACGGCGGCCGGATCCTGCGGTCGGCTCTCTGGGCGAGGAGCGGCGACTTTGCCGCGGCCACGCGCCGCGCGGCGACGGCCGGAGCGCTGCTGTCGAGTGCGATCGTCGTGTTCGGGCTGATCGAGACGGCGAGAGGAAGGACCGACGGCATCTGGCTCGCCCTCATCGGCTGGTCATCCTCCAGGCCGGGCGAGCCGAACGGCATCGCGCCGGCTCCGCCCGGTCGCGCTCAGCCTCCGAAGAGCGGTAGCCACTCCGCGTTGGCGCGGAGCATCTCGTCCAGGAGCTGGCCGATCTGCTCGAGCTCCAGACGGGCCTGGATGTTCGGGTCGAGCAGGAACGCGTGCATCGCCGCATCGCGATCGCCCGAGAGCGCCGCCGTCACGACCTGGCGCTCGAAGTCGACGTAGCCGCGCAGGTGGGCCGCCAGCGGCTCCGGCAGCGGGCCCGCGGCGATCGGGCGGATGCCGTAGCCGTTCACGGAGGCGTTCACCTCGACGACCGCGTCGTCCGGCAGGTTGGGGATCGCGCCGCCGTTCGGCGCGTTCACGACGAAGGTCCGGTTCCGGTTCTCGACGATCGCCTCGATGATGTCGACGACCTCGATCCCCCAGTCCTCGTCGCCCGGCGGCAGGTCGGCGAGCGTGATGCGCCCTGCGCCGGGCGCGGTCCACCTCGCCGCCAGCGCCTCGAGCTCGGCCACCCGCGCCTTCTCGTAGGCCATGTCGTGGGTGGTGATGCCGTAGCGCATGGCGACGCCCTGCGCCGTGCCGGCGTACTCGCCTTCGAGCCGCTGCATCTGCGGGAAGTGCTCGACCCAGTGGCTCCAGCAGTAGGGCAGGACGCCGTACGTCTCGAGGGCCCAGCGCACGATCGGGTTCTCGGCATGCTCGCGCACGAGCGGCATCGCGTCCGTCCCGTCGCGCAGGCGAAGCTCCGTGACCGCGGCGCAGTGGTTCAGTCCCGCCACGACCGGCGGCATCGCGATCCGGCCCGGGTCCACGCCCGCCTGCTCCGCCAGCCACTCGGCGCTCGACGGGTGGCCGGTGCACGAGCACAGCGCATACGTCCTGACCGTCGGCGCGGCCGCCAGCATCGCGAGCGCCTCGGTCGGTGCGGGGTTCGTGTAATTGAACACGTGGGCGTCGGGCGCGACCTCGGCGACGTTCCGCGCCACCTCGGCCAGCACCGGGGCGTTTCGGAGGGCGCGCATGATGCCGCCCGGCCCGACCGAGTCGGCGACGTGCATGACGAGCCCGTAACGGCCTGGGATCTCCAGATCCTGGGCCCAGGCGTCGAACCCGCCGACCGAGATGGCGGCGATCACGAAGTCGGCGCCCTCGAGCGACGCGCGCTGGTCGAGCGTGCTCGTCACCCGAAGCCGGCTCTCCTCGCCCGCCACGAGCCGGTCGCCCAGCTCCTGCATCACTCCCAGCCGCCGCTCGTCGATGTCCATCAGGGTGACGGTCGAGTCGCCGAGCGGGCCGGACTGGATCAACCGGCGCAGGAGCACGGGCACGAAGCTCGAGCTGCCGCCGCCGATGATGGTGACCTTGAAGCTCATCAGTTCATCGAGTCGTCGGCCATGGGCAGGATGGAGGCCTCGAACATGCGCCCCGTGCGCGGCCGCGTGACGGCGTACATCACCGCGTCGGCCACCTCCTCGGAGCGCAGCATGCCGGGCAGGTCGGGGTCCTCGGGCGTGCGGCCCCGGCCCATGGCGAACGCCGTCTCGACGCCGCCCGGCGCGAGGATCGAGCAGCGCACGCCGCGCCGGTAGAGCTCGTGGTCGACCGAGCGCATGAAGCCGATCTGGGCGTGCTTCGTGGCGGCGTAGACCGCCTCGCCCTCCGGCGCGCGCTGCCCGGCGATCGAGGTGACGGCCACGAGGTCGGCCGAGGAGCTCTCGAGCAGGTGCGGCAGGCCGGCCCGGATCGTGTAGACGAAGCCCTTCACGTTCGTGTCGAGCATCTCGTCGAGCCACTCCGGCTTCAGGTCGAGGAAGTCGCCGTATGCCCCGACGCCGGCGTTCACGACCAGGATGTCGAGCCCGCCGAAGCGCTCGACGCACTGCGACACGAACGCCTCGACCTGGCCGGCGTCGCGCACGTCGCACGAGCCCGCCAGGGCGCCCTCGATCCCGAGGTCGCCGCCGCCCCGCGAGGCCAGGGCGACCTGCGCCCCGCCGGCGGCCAGCGCCCGCGCCGTCGCGGCGCCGATCCCGCTCGTCGCGCCCGTCACCAGGGCAACGCGCCCCTCCACTCCGCTCATGCGTCGCCTCCTCCTTGATGGCAGCTCTCGCCGTGCGGCGCCGACGGCGGCACGTCGAGGGCGGGATTCCGGTCGAAGAACCCCACCGGCCTCAGCATGAAGCCGATGGTCGCCACCGGCATCACCGGCCAGTCCTCCGGCCGGGGCACGTGATGGTGGCCGAACGTATACCAGACCACGATGTCGCGGCCGTCGACGGGCCGGTCGGCGCTCGTCCACCCCGGCAGGCCGGCTCCTCCGGGGTGCTGGCTGGGGTAGTCGCCCGCCGCGTAGCGCTCGTCGCGGGCGTACGGCGTGACCCACAGGTGGTGGCCGATGAAGCCCGCCCGCCTGCTCACCGGCGCGTCCGGCTGCGCGAACGGGACGGCGTTTTCGCCCGGAACGAGCCGGTAGGCCACGGGCTCGCCGAGCCGGTGGCGGATTCCGGGGTTCACGATCTCCCACCAGCGGGCCGAGGCCGGGTCGAGCCGGCGGCGGGCCTCGAGCTCGGTGCGAAGCCGGCGTCGCCGGGCCCGAAACGCGTTCCCGACCGGGTTCTCCGGCCCGGGCGGAAGCGACTCCGTCCACACCTCCTCGACCGCGTTCTCGACCCCGTCCACGTCGAGGTCGAGGCGCATGTTGAAGAAGTGCTGGTGCACCATCGCGTTCAGCCCGGGCGCGACCAGCACCCCGTGCTCCGGCCGCACGCCGGGCGCCACCGCGCCGGTCGAGAGCACGCCGGTCAGCTTGACCTCGAACTCGATCGACCCGTCCTGGTAGAGGTACCAGAAGAACCCGTAGTCGTAGTTCCCGATCGCCGAGAAGGACGAGATCACGAGCCGCCGCGAACGCCGCACCTCGCCCGTCCCGTCGCGCCACTCGATGTGCCGCCACAGGACGCCGGCGTCCTCCTCGTGCATGCAGATCGCGTTCGGGATCACGACCGGCTCGCCGGCGGCGTCGTTCACGACCGCGTCCAGGTAGACGATCTCGCCCAGGCAGTCGCACCCGCGGGTGAGCGGCGACGCCGAGACGCCGACGCCGTTCTCGCCCGCGTCGAAGGCGTTCTTGAAGTAGTGCGTCGGACTGGGATCGCCGTACGGGACGACCATCTCCGAGAGCGACGCGCGGTGCATGATCGGCCGCAGGCGGCCGCCGTCCTCATAGCCGAGCCGGTTCAGCACGAGGCCCTCGCGTGCAGTGAAGCCGACGTGCACGTGCCAGCGCTGCCAGCGGACGACCCGCCCGTCGACCGCGAAGCCGGGCCCGTCCGGCTGGGTGATGTCGAGCGGCGCGATGTCGGCGCGCAGCGCTCCGGCGGCGGCGACGTCGAAGTTGCCGCTCTCCGGCGGCACGGGGACGACGCCGTGGTCCTCGACGCGCAGCACCTCGAGCGTGTTCAGGTCGACGAGGGCGATCACGCCGTCGACGGGATGGGCCCACTCGTTGTCGCCCGGCCCGGGCTTCACGAACGCCACGCCCCGAGCCAGCCGCCGCTCGGACTCCTCCTCGCGGCCGAAGTGCCCGGCCGGCCAGGCGTCCACCTGGATCTGGCCGGGGTCGGTGACGCCGCGGCGGGCC
>JAICKX010000172.1 GCA_025927685.1 Thermoleophilia bacterium
GCTGGCGTTCCGTAACTCGATGCGCGTCCTGTGGGAAGCGCACGTCACCTGGACGCGGCTCGCCATCGTGAGCTACAACGGAGGGCTCGCCGACCTGAGTGCCACCGAGGCCCGGCTCCTGCGAAACCAGGCCGACATCGGAAACGCCGTGAAGCCGTTCTACGGCCGGGCGGCCGGGACCCAGCTGGCCGGCCTGCTGCGGCAGCACATCCTGATCGCCGTCGACATCCTGGCCGACGTGAAGGGCGGCCACCAGCACGCGCTGAACGGCGACCTCCGGCGCTGGTACGCGAACGCCAACCAGATCTCGGCGTTCCTGCACAGGGCCAACCCGCACAACTGGCCGCTTCATGAGCTGCGGAGCATGATGCACCGCCACCTGAAGCTCACGACCGACGAGGCGGTGGCCGAGCTGAGCGGGAGGTACCCGGCCAGCGTCGCGGCCTTCGACCGCGTGGAGCGCGAGATCCTCGGCATGGCCGACATGCTGAGCACCGGCATCATCAAGCAGTTCCCGGGCCGCTTCTCCTAGGGCGCTGTGTGACCATGGGCCGGCCGTGGCCCTCGGCTTCAAGGATCCCCGCAAGGCGGAGTACCTGAATGCCGAGGGCGCCGGCCGGCCCCTGCGCAGCCCGTAGGCGCCCCGATAAGCCCGGCCGAGACGCCGGTGCCTGATGCGAATGTTTCACGCTCAGCGGCCGGCCGGGCAGGGCCGGAAGAGGCGCCCGTCCAGGTCGACGTCGAACTTCACCGCCGAGAGCCCGTTTGCGGTGGCGTAGACCTTCTGACAGTAGGTCGAGAACCGGTGACGGGGTGGGCACGGCTTCGACGGGCCGCAGACGAACCCGTCCTCGCGGTACTCGGCCTCGCCGACCCACTTGCCCTGTGCGGTGAAGGCGTCGTAGCCGCACGGGTGCGCGCCGGCGAGCCCCGTGCAGGCGAAGCCGAACTGCCGGCTGCCGGCGAGCTGGGCGGCGAAGCACTCGTCGTACTGGTAGCACTCCTCGACCACCGCGCCGTCGGTGTAGCGCCGTCCCCACCACGCGAGGATTCCCGAGTTCTTCCAGAGGGCGCTCATGCCCGCCCGGTGGATGTGGTTCAGGATCCGGGCGAGGAGGTTCTGGACGTCGCCCCGCGTGAGCTGGAAGCCGGTCGTCCCGGGCGGGTTGAAGCTGTCGATGTCGTCGATCTCGACCGCGTCGAAGCCCTTCCTGGCGCACATCGCGATCCGCGCGTCGAACACCTGCACGACCGCGGCCACGCGGCGCAGGTCGACCCAGCGCTCCTGCGGGTAGCCGTAGTAGACGCGGCCGAGGGCGGCCGCGGGGAAGCCGCGCGGCGACGGGGTGGCGTCGGGCCGGTAGTCCTCCCAGGCCAGGTCGAGATAGCAGGCGGTCCGTGGGTGCGCGAGCGTGCTCGCCTGCCAGGTCGTGTGGAGCGCCCGCACCTGCGCCCGCGTCGTCAGGAACCCGTCGATGTCGTAGAGGTCGACCGCCCGCGCGCCGGTGCGCTGGAGCGCGGCCACGCGGCCGATCTGCCAGTCCCACCGCATCGGGTGCCCCGTCGAGTCGAGGTGCGGCGGCGCCCAGCACACCCCCTGGCAGGCGACCGGGGCCGGCAGCGGGACGACCCGCCAGGCGAACCGGCGCGTCGTCGAGCCTGCCGCGTTGGCGGTGCGCACGGCGATGCGGTGCGGGCCGAGCCCGAGCCGGCCGGTCGCCACCACCTTGCGCCGGGGCACGTTCCTCCAGGCGCGGCCGTCGATCCGGTACCGAAGCGCGGGGTGTCCGTCGGCGGCGTTCCAGTGCGGCGCCGAGACGGTGAACCGCTCGCTGGTGGAGCCGGTGGTCTGCGGCGGAAGGCCGTTCACGAACGCGGTCGCCGGCGCCTGCGAGCGCGGGTATGCCGCGACGACCGCTCCGGCGAGGACACGGCGGGTCGCGCGCACCACGCGGAACGAGAACGTCGCCGGGTCGGTCTCGACGACCTCCGTCGCCGTCTCGATCAGCTCCAGCCGGCGGCCGGTGTCGGAGTGGGCGACCGTGTAGTGCGAGGCCGCAAACGGGGTCTCCGTCGTGCCGCCGCCGGGCCGGCAATGCCGCGCTCGCGGCGAGCAGGCGCGCCACTCGTAGGCGACCTCGAAGCTGAGGAGCCGGTCGCCGGGCGGGAGAGGGCCTGCGTGCCAGCGCAGGCCGAGCTCGCGGACGACGCCGCCGTCGCGCAGGAGCCCGGCGATCCGGGCGTGGCCGACGGCGACCGGAGGCGCGATCGTGTGCCGCGCCCGGGACGTGGCGGCAGCGGCGTGCGGCGCCGCGCCCGCCAGGAGCACGACCGCCACCGCCGCGGCGCGGCGGAACCTCACCGGAGCCCCTCCGGCAGCGCCTCGCCGTGCGCCTCGACGAGCGCGTCGACCAGCTGCACGATCTGCTCGGGCGCGAGCGTCGCCGACGTGTTCGGATCGAGGAGCGCGGCGTGCACCACGTGCTCGCGATTCGCCTCCAGCGCCGCGCGCACCGTCAGCTCGCACACGTTCAGGAACGTGCGGTTCAGGGCGGCGAGCTGGGGCGGCAGGCTGCCGACGGCCGTCGGCTGCACGCCGTTCCCGTCGACCAGGCACGGCACCTCGACGCACGCGCCGTGCGGCAGGTTCGCGATGAGGCCCTGGTTGGGGACGTTGCCGTAGATCACGCGCGGCTCGCCGGTCGCGATCGAGTGGATGATCAGCGAGGCGTACTCGAGGCTGCGCTCGATCTCGAACGAGCCGCCCTCCGCGAGCGTCTGCCGCATTGCCTCGTACTCGCGCAGGTTCTCCTCGCTGCGACGGACGTACTCGTCCACCGGCACGCGGAACCGCTCGATCAGCTCGTCGCTTCGCAGGAACCACGGCAGGTACTCCGCCGAGTGCTCGCTCGACTCGGTCGGGAAGTAGCCGAGCCTGCGGTACATCTCGACGCGCACCCGCCGCCGCAGCTCCGGGTCGCGCTCGATGGCCTCGTCGAGGAGCGGGTAGAGGTCGCGACCCCGGTGGCGGAGCTGGAGGATCCAGGCCTGGTGGTTCACGCCCGCGCCGAGATACTCGACCTCCTCGTAGGGCACGCCGACGAGCTCCGCCAGGCCGCGGGTCGTCCACTGGACGGAGTGGCACAGGCCGACCACGCGGTTGATCGGCGTGCCGGCGTAGACGGACCAGCACAGCATGGCCATGGGGTTCGTGTAGTTGAGGAGCCAGGCGTCCGGGCAGAGCTCGAACATGTCGCTCGCGATGCCCTGCATCACCGGGATCGTGCGAAGGGCGCGGAAGATGCCGCCGATGCCCAGCGTGTCGCCGATCGTCTGGCGCAGGCCGAAGCGCTTCGGCACCTCGAAGTCGACGAGCGTGGCGGCGTGCCCGCCCACCTGGATCATGTTGATCACGTGGTCGCAGCCGGCGAGCGCCGCCCGCCGGTCGAGATGGGCCTCGATCGTGGCGGGCGCGCCCAGGGTCGACGCCGTCCAGCGGGCCATCGCCTCGGCCGCGTCGAGCCGTTCCTGATCGATGTCGTGGAGCGCGATGGTCGCGTCCGCCAGCTCCGGGAACGAGAGCAGGTCGCCCAGCAGGTCCTTGGTGAACTCCACGCTGCCGGCCCCCACGAACGCTATCCGCGGCATGCGCGAAAGTGTTTCAGATTTGGTAGAAACGATCAAGAATGTTCACAATCGCCGAGAGACGCGCCCTCGACCAGCTCTCGACGGCGTCCGGCCGGCTGGGCATCCTGGCCGCCGACCAGCGCACGAAGCTCGTCGCCGCCCGCGATGCGGCGGGCCTCCCCGCCGACCTCGAGTCGCTGCGGGAGTTCAAGCTCGACCTGGTCGAGGCGCTGGCGCCGCTCGCGCCGGCCGTCCTGCTCGACCCCGAGATCGGGCTCCCGCATGTCCTCGAGGAGGGCGCGTTCCCGGCCCGGACCGGGCTCCTGGTCTCGCTCGAGCGGAGCGGCGCGATCCGTTCGCCGGACGGGCTGCGAAGCGTGGAGCTCCTGCCCGATGTGGGCGCCGCGGGCGTCCGCCGGCTGGGCGGCACCGGCGCCAAGCTCCTCGTGCGCCTGCGGGCCGACCGCGAGGACGCCGACGGCATGAACGCGGCGGTCATCCGGGCCGTCGCGGCCGATTGCGCCAGCCTCGATCTCGCACTCGTCGTCGAGGTGCTGGCGTACCGGCTGGACGACGAGGACGAGGACGCGTTCGCGCGCCGCCGGACCGACCTGATCCGGGAGGGCGCCCTCCTGGCCGAGGCGGCCGGGGCCCGCTATCTGAAGCTCGAGTACCCCGGCAGCGAGGACGCCTGCGCGGCGGTGACCGGCGCGCTCCAGGCACCGTGGGCGCTGCTCTCCGCCGGCGTCGACCACGTGACGTTCGTGGAACAGCTCCGCGCCGCGCTGGCGGGCGGGGCGTCCGGATTCATCGCCGGCCGCTCGATCTGGAAGGAGTCGGTCGCGCTGGACCGGGCGGCCCGGGGGGAGTTCCTGCGCGGCGAGGCCCGCCGCCGGCTGGAGGAGCTCCTCCGCGTGGTGGGATAGACACCACACGCGATGACCGACCTGCTCTCGCTGGGCGACTGCAACCCCGACCTCGTCCTGATCGGTGGCGACCTCGTGCCGGCGTTCGGCCAGCGCGAGCAGCTCGTCGACCGGGCCGTCCTCACGATCGGCGGCTCGGCGGCCATCATGGCCTGCGGCGCGGCGCGGCTGGGGCTCGAGACGGCGCTCGTCGCCGCGGTCGGGAGCGACCCCCACGGCGACTACGCGGTCGGCGCGGTGGCCGACCGCGGCGTCGACGTATCCGGCGTGCGCCGGGTCGAGGCGCCGACCGGCCTCACGGTCATCCTCTCGCGCGGCGACGACCGCGCGATCCTCACGTCGACCGGAGCGATGACGGCGCTCCAGGCCGCGGACGTCGACCCCGGCATCCTGAGCGGCGTCCGCCACCTCCACGTCGCCTCGTACTTCCTGCTCGACGGCCTGCGGCCCGGGCTGCCGGCGCTGGTCGCCGCCGCCCGCGAGGCCGGCGTCACGGTCTCGCTCGACCCGCAGGACGACCCGGCCGGCCGCTGGCGCTCGGGGCTGCCCGAGCTCCTCCCCCACCTCGACCTGCTGTTCGTGAACGAGAGCGAGAGCGCGGCGCTCGACACGTCGGCCTGCCCGCTCGTGGTGGTGAAGCGCGGCCCCCAGGGGGCCGTCGCGCACACCCGCGGCCGGTCCGTGATCCAAGCGGGCGTACGCGTCGAGTCGGTCGACGCCACCGGCGCCGGCGACAGCTTCGACGCGGGCTTCCTGGCCGCATGGCTGGGGGGCGCGGACATTCCCGGGGCCCTCGCGCTGGCCTGCGCCTGCGGCGCGCTGTCCACCCGCGCGCTCGGCGGCACCGGCGCCCAGCCGACGCGCGCCGAGGCCGAGGCGGCACTGCGGTGATCCTGTGCGTCGCGGCCAACCCGTCGATCGACCGGCTGTTCGCGGGCGATCGGCGCGCCCCGGGCGAGATCCACCGCCCGGCCGAGGTCGCCCCGGTGCCCGGCGGGACGGGCCGGTACGTGGCCCGGAGCGCCGCCGCGCGCGGCGGGGAGGGGAC
>JAICKX010000177.1 GCA_025927685.1 Thermoleophilia bacterium
CGAGCTCGTGGTCGATCCCGTGGAGCCCGGCCGCGAGGATGGCGGCGAACGCGATGTAGGGGTTCGTGTCGGCCCCCGCCAGGCGGCTCTCGACGCGGAGCCCCGGTCCGTGCCCGACGACCCGGAACGCGCACGTGCGGTTGTCGACGCCCCAGGCCAGCGTCGTGGGCGCGAACGAGCCCCACGCGTAGCGCTTGTACGAGTTCACGTTCGGCGCGAAGCACAACGTCAGCTCCCTGGTCGCGGCGAGCTGTCCGGCCAGGAACCGGCGGAAGAGCTCCGTCTGGTGGCCGTCGCCGTCGGCGAATGCCGTCCCGCCGTCATCGTTCCACAGGCTGCAATGGATGTGGCACGAGTTGCCCTCGCGCTCGTCGTACTTGGCCATGAACGAGAGCGCGTAGCCGTGGGCGTGGGCGATCTCCTTCGCGCCGTTCTTGTAGACGGCGTGGTTGTCGGCCATCGTGAGCGCGTCCGCGTAGCGGAAGTTCACCTCGTGCTGGCCGAAGTTGCACTCGCCCTTCGAGTCCTCGACCCGGATCCCCGCACCGGCCATCCCGAGCCGGATCGGCCGGATCACGTCCTCGACCATGGTCGTCCCCAGGATCGAGTAGTCGACGTTGTACGGGTTCGCGGGCACGAGGTCGTGGTAGCGCTTGGCCCGCGCCGAGTCATAGCTCTCGCGGAAGAGGAAGAACTCGAGCTCGGAGCCGATGTTCGCGACCAGGCCGCGCTCGGCCAGGCGGTCGAGCTGGCGGCGGAGGATCTGGCGCGGGGACGGCGCGACGGGCCGGCCGTCCTGCCACTCGATGTCGCACACGACGAGCGCCGTCCGCTCGAGCCAGGGGATGCGCCGGAGCGTCGCCATGTCGGGCCGGAAGACGAAGTCGCCGTAGCCCGACTCCCACGACGCCATCTCGAAGCCCTGCACCGGCTGCATGTCGACGTCCACGGTGAGCAGGTAGTAGCAGCCCTCGGCTCCATGCGCGGCCACGTCGTCGCAGAAGAACGGCGCGTGCAGGCGCTTGCCCTGGAGCCGCCCCTGCATGTCCGTCATCACCAGGAGGACGGTGTCGATCTCGCCGCGCTCCACGTCCGCGCGCAGCTCCTCCAGGGTCAGGGGCACGCGCCATTCATATACTGATGGCGGGATGGATGGCAAGCGGCCGGTGATCGGGATCAGCGCCTACGACGTGCCGGTGGACTTCGGCCAGTGGAAGGCGTTCCGCTCCGTGCTCGTGCCCCAGGGCTACGTGCGCGCCGTCGTGGCCGCCGGGGGGATCCCGGTCCTGATCCCGCCGACCGAGGTCGCCACCGCGATCCTGGACGACCTCGACGGGATGGTCTTCACCGGCGGATCGGACATCAACCCGGCGGTGTACGGGCAGGAGGCCCATCCCGAGTCGAGCGGCTTCTACGACCACCGCGACGCGGCCGAGCTCGCGCTGATGCGCGCGGCCCTCTCCCACTCGATGCCGGTGCTCGGCATCTGCCGAGGGATGCAGCTTCTGAACGTGGCCCGCGGCGGCGACCTGATCCAGCACCTGGAGGGTGAGACGCACACGGGGCCGCCGGGGACCTACACCCGCCACTCGGTGACGGTGCTCCCGGGAACCCATCTGGCCGGCGTCCTCGGGACCGACGCCCAAACGCACTCCTGTCACCATCAGGCGCCGGGCCGGCTTGGCGACGGCCTGCGAGTGGCCGCGACGGCGGAGGACGGCACGGTCGAGGCGGTCGAGGACCCGGCCGCGCGCTACGTCGTCGGCGTCCTCTGGCATCCCGAGGAGGACGAGGCGGGCGGCGCCGCCCTGTTCGAGGCGCTGGTCGGCCAGGCGACGACCTACCGGAGGGCCGCGGCATGAGCGTGGGAACCGTCGAGGGCCTCGTCATCGGCGGCGAGCGGATCACCGCGGCCGAGGGCCGGACGTTCGACGTCGTGAACCCCGCCAGCGCGACGACGCTGGCGACCGTCGCCGAGGGCGGCGTCGAGGACGTGAACCGGGCGGTGGCGGCGGCGCTTCGAGCCTACGAGAGCTGGGGCGCCCTCTCGCCGGTGACGCGCGGCCGGCGCATGCACCGGTTCGCGGCCCTGGTCGAGGAGCGCGCCGAGGAGCTGGCGCTGCTCGAGTGCCGCAACGTCGGCATGCCGATCTCGGACGCCCGCGGCCAGCTCGGCATGATCGTCGACGTCATCCGCTACTACGCCGGGGCCGTGGACAAGTTCTTCGGCCACACGATCCCGGTGGAGCGGGACGGGATCGCGCTCACCTTCCGCGAGCCGATCGGCGTCGTCGGCCTGATCACGCCGTGGAACTTCCCGCTCAACATCGCGAACTGGAAGATCGCCCCGGCGCTGGCGGCGGGCAACACGGTCGTCCTGAAGCCGGCGTCGCTCACCCCGCTGTCGGTGCTGCGCTACGCGGAGCTGGCGGTCGAGGCCGGCATCCCGGAGGGCGCGCTGAACGTCGTCCCCGGCCCCGGCGGCACGGTCGGCGCGGCGCTCGTCGAGCACCCGGACGTCGGCAAGATCGGCTTCACCGGCTCGACCGAGGTGGGTGCCGGCATCGCCCGCCAGGCGGCGGCGACCATCAAGCGCGTGACGCTCGAGCTGGGCGGCAAGTCGGCCTGCATCGTCTTCGCCGACGCCGACCTCGAGAAGGTGGGCCGGATGGCACCGTATGCGGTCTTCGAGAACTGCGGGCAGGACTGCTGCGCGCGCTCGCGCCTGATCGTGGAGGAGTCGGCCAAGGACGAGCTGCTCGAGCGGTACGCGGCCACGGCGAGCGGCCTCCGCGTGGGAATGCCCGAGGACGACTCGACCGAGATCGGCCCGCTCATCTCCGCGGCGCAGCGCGAGACGGTCGAGGGCTACGTCCGGTCGGGCCTGGACGAGGGCGCGACGGTGGTCGCGGGCGGTGAGCGGCCCGCAGGCGAGCTCGAGGCGGGCTTCTTCTACCGGCCGACCGTCCTCGACGGCGTGACGAACGACATGCGCGTGGCTCGCGAGGAGATCTTCGGTCCGGTCGTCAGCGTCATCACGTTCCGCGACGAGGCCGAGGCGATCCGGATCGCCAACGACACACCCTACGGGCTCTCCGGCTCGCTCTGGACGCGCGACGGAGCCCGTCAGCTCCGGGTCGCGCGGGCGATGCGGACCGGCGTGCTCGGCGTCAACTCGAACTCCAGCGTGTTCCCGCAGACGCCGTTCGGCGGCTACAAGCAGTCGGGCGTCGGCAAGGAGCTCGGGATGCATGCCCTCGAGCATTCGACCGAGCTGAAGAGCGTCTTCATCTCGACGGAGTGAGGCTCAGCCGCAGACGGCCGGCAGGATCCGGAGCGCCGCCGGATCGAGCGGCTCGCCGGCGGGGTCGAACGGGCGCTTGAAGTCGAACGCCGCCGGGCCCGGCCCGTCGCGGCGGATCGCGGCCAGGCGCGCCACCGCCTCGTCCACCCCCGGCACCCCGCCGCCGGGCACCCACCAGAGCGCCATGTGCGCCTCCGCCGGCCGCTCGAACCACGTTCGCCGCCGCTGCATCACGCCGACGTGGGCGCTGCCGTAGACGAACGCCCACAGCGCCTCGAGCGACGCCCACACCGACAGGTTCACGATCACCAGCGGGTCGGCGCCGATGCGGACGGCGGTGGCGTCGCCGGCCTCCGTCTGGAGCCGCCAGACGAACCCCGGCGCCGCGTCGGCGAGCGCGTTCACGGGCGCCAGCGCCGCCATGAAGTCGCGAAGGAGCGGCGAGTCGAGCGGCTCCAGCGCCCGGGCCACGTTCACCTGCGCGATGTGCACGTCCGCGAGCGTAACTCCTGCGCGATACTCCCGGATGGCCGAGCGGTTCGAGGCGACGCTTGAGCAGCACGGGTCGGGCACGCTGGTGGAGGTGCCGTTCGACGTGCCGGCGGCTTTCGGGAAGGCGCGGGCGCCGGTCCGGGGCACGGTCAACGGCTATCCGTTCCGCACCACCGTCGCCGTGTACGGCGGCCGCCTCTACCTCGGCTTCCGCCGCGAGCTCCGCGAGGCGGCCGGCTTCGGCGACGGCGACCGGCTCTCGATCGAGCTCGAGCTGGACGACGGGCCGCGCACGGTCGAGGTCCCGGCGGAGCTCGAGGCGGCGCTCGCTGCGGCGCCCGACGCCAAGGAGGCGCGAGGAGACCCGCCGCGGCCGGCTGGAGCGCGCGGTCGCGATGCTGCGCGACGGCGTCCGCCACCCCTAGAGCGTTGCCTACCTGGCGGTGTGCGCCGCGCGGATGGCGTCGATCAGCTCGTCGAGGCCGACGCCCTTCTTGAGGCAGCTGGCCGCGCCGGCGTTCAGCGCCGCCTCGATCATCTGCGGCTCGTCGTAGGCCGAGAGCACGACCACGGGCATCGCCCACTCGGCCGCCGCGATCTGCTCGGTCGCCTCGATGCCGTCGACGTTCGGCATGCGCATGTCCATCACGACGACGTCGGGCAGCGCCCGCTCCGCGGAGACGATCGCCTCCGCCCCGTCGGACGCCTCGCCGACCACGTCCATCCCGGCCTCCTCCAACGCGTCCCGCAGCACCCCCCGGAGAAGCGCGTTGTCCTCGGCGATCAGGATCTTGATGCCCTCGCTGCTCACGTGAACTCGCGCAACCCTACAGGTAGAGGTGGTCGGCGTGGACGGCCGCCGCTCGGGCAGCGGCTTCTGGCGAATCTCCCGCTGCCCGGTGGACGACGTAGGCGGCGGTCCACGTGTCCCCGGCGCCGGTCGGATCGGCGTAGAGGCCGGTCCCCGTCGGCTCGGAGCGCCAGCTTTGGCCCTCGGCCACTCCCAGCGCCCCGTCGCGGCCGAGCGTGACCGCGACCTCCGGCGCCCCGAGACCGCCCAGCGCCTTCGGCTCGAGGCTCCCCGCCGCCGCCTCGGCCTCGGCCCGGTTCAGCTTCAGGATCGAGACGCCCAGGACCGCCTCGGGCGGGACGCCGTTTGCCCGCCTGACGACATACGCGGCCGTCCATGTGTCGCCGGCGCCCGTCGGGTCGGCGTAGTCGCCGGTGCCGGTCGGCTCCGACCGCCAGGCCCGGCCGGCG
>JAICKX010000185.1 GCA_025927685.1 Thermoleophilia bacterium
CGCTGCCGCGTGAGGAGGTCGACGGCGCGCCCGTTCTCGCAGTGGGCGAGGACGACCATGCCGACGTCGGCAGCCTCCTGCATCACCGCGAGCGCGACGTCGTCGTCGGCCATGATCCCGAGCTCGACGTAGGCCAGCCACAGCTTGACGCTCCCCACCCCGAGCGCGGCTGCCTCGGCGAGGTGGCCCCACCGGTAGGCGGCCGGCTCCCAGATGACGGCGTGGAACGCCAGGTCGACGTGGGACTCGGGCATCTCGTCGGACAGGGTCCGCCGCGCCGCCTGCGCCGGCCGCTCGCCGGGCAGCGCGTCGACGAAGGCCAGCGCCGACGTCGTCCCGCCGCAGAGCGCCGAGCGGGTGTCGGCACGGACGCCGCCGAACGGGTGCGTGTGGACGTCGACCGCGCCGGGGAGGACGAGGCAGCCGGTCGCGTCGATCACCTCGGCGCCCTCGCGGTCGACCGCCCCGATCTCGACGACGTGCCCGCCCTCCACGAGCACGTCGGCCCGAACCGAGCCAGCCGGCCCCACGACCGTGCCACCGGCGATCACGGCCGCCATCAGCCGACCGCCTGGTCGGGCAGGCAGGGCGCCGCCCCGAGCAGCCGCCGGGTGTAGTCGTCCGACGGGGTCGAGAGGACGTCCTGCACCGTCCCCGACTCGCACAGCGAGCCGCGGTCCATCACGAGCACCGAGTCGCTCACGCAGGCCACGACGCCCAGGTTGTGGGTGATGAACAGCATCGAGAGGCGCAGCTCGCGCTGGAGCTCGGCCAGGAGCTCGAGCACCGCCGCCTGGACGGACACGTCGAGGGCGGAGGTCACCTCGTCGCACACCAGCAGGTCCGGCCTGGCCGCGAGCGCCCGGGCGATCGCCACCCGCTGGCGCTCGCCGCCGGAGAGCTCGACCGGATATCGCCCCGCGACACGCGCCGGAAGCCGGACGCGCTCGAGGAGCGCCGACACCTCGCCGGCCGCATCCGCCCGCGACAGCTTGCGCAGGACGCGCAGCGGGCGCTCGATCGACGCGCCGACGCGGTGGCGCGGGTTGAGCGACTCGAACGGGTTCTGGAAGACGATCTGGATCCGGCGGCGCTGGTCGAGCGCCCGGGCGCGGGCCGACCCGGCCAGCTCCTGGCCGTCGAACGAGATCCGCCCGGCCGTCGGCACGTGCAGGCCGGCGATGCAGCGGCCGATCGTCGTCTTGCCGCTGCCGGACTCGCCGACGAGGGCGACGCAGCGCCCGGCCTCGATCCCGAACGACACGTCGCGGACGGCGACGTTCCGGCCCCGGCCCGAGCGATACTCGACCTCGAGGCCCGCCACCTCGAGCAACGGCCCATCGGAGGCGGAGGCCGCCGGCGCCGGCATGCGGCCGGCGGAGGGCCCGGTCTCGGACAGCTCGAGCTCGTCCCAGCGCACACACCGCACCGAGTGGCCCGCGGCCACCTCCTCCAGCGCCGGGACAGCCGCCTGGCAGCGCTCCTGCGCGAAGGCGCACCGGGGCGCGAACGCGCACCCCGGCGGCCACTCGCCGACACCCACGGCGACGCCGGGGATGCCCTGGAGCGCGCGCGGACGCCGGTGGTCGGGGATCGCCCCGACGAGCGCCCGCGTGTACGGGTGCTGTGGCCGCCCGATGACCTCGTCGACCGGCCCGTGCTCGACAACCCTGCCCGCGTACATGACCGTGATCCGGTCGGCCATGCGCGCGACCACGGCCAGGTCATGCGAGACGTACACCATCGCCATCCCCTCCTCCCTGCGAAGCCGCAGTAGCTCGGTGAGGATGCGGTCCTGGGTCAGGACGTCCAGGCCGGTCGTCGGCTCGTCGAGCACGGCCACCGGCGGGCCGCACACGCAGGCCATGGCGATCGTGACCCGCTGCTGCTGCCCGCCGGAGAGCTGGTGCGGAAAGCGGCGGCCGAAGCGCGGGTCGGCGGCCAGCTCCACCCGCTCGAGCGCGGTGTGGACAGAGTCGTGCGAGGCCGCCTCGGACCGGTGCGCGCGCAGGACGTCCATGATGGCGTCGCCCACGCGAAGCGACGGGTTGAGGGCGCCGCCGGGATCCTGGGGGACGTACGAGACGACGCGGCCGCGCAGGCTGCGGACGGCGCGGGCGTCGCGCCCCATGATGGCCTGCCCGCCGACCTCGACGGAGCCGCCGCGCAGGACCACGCCGGGCCGGGTGTAGCCGAGGAGCGCCAGCGCCGTGGTCGTCTTGCCGCTTCCGGACTCGCCGACGAGCCCCAGGATCTCGCCCGCGTTCACCGCGAAGCTCACGTCCTGCACGACCGGATCGCCGCTCGTGAGCTCCAGGCTGAGGCCATCGACCCGGACGACCGGCCCTTCGCCGTTCGCGCTCACGCCGCCACGCTCCTCACGGCCCGCGGCACGTAGGAGCGGCCCAGGCTGCGGGCCACCGCGTCGCCCATCAGGTTGACCCCGATCGTGAGCAGCGCGATCATCGCCGCCGGCGCCAGCACGGCCCAGACGTTGAGCGAGATGTACTCGCGGTTCTCGCTGATCAGGAGCGCCCAGTCGGAGGCGGGCGGCTGGAGGCCGAGCCCGAGGTAGTTGACCGAGGCGATGATCAGGATCGAGTACGTGAACCGGAGGCCCGCGTCGACCAGGATGGGCGCGAGGATGTTGGGCAGCACCTCGCGCACCACCACCGCGCCGGCGCGCTCGCCGCGGGCGACGGCGGCCTCCACGTAGCCGCGCACCGACACCTCGAGCGTCGCCGTGCGGACGATGCGGCTGATGCTCGGCGCCTGGATCGCCGCGACGCCGATGATCAGGACGCCGACGCCCGTGCCGGCGCCCGTGATGAGGACGAGCAGGAAGAGGAGCGGCGGGAACGCCAGCATCACGTCGACGGTGCGCATGAGGATCGGGTCGATCCGGGAGCGGGTGTAGCCGGCGATGAGGCCGATCGCGAGCCCGACCGCGTAGGCCAGGACCGTCGCGGCCGCCGCCAGGCCGATCACCGACCGGCCGCCGTAGAGGAGCCGGCTCAGGACGTCGCGGCCGAGGAAGTCGGTGCCCAGGTGGGCCGCGGAGGACGGCCCGGCGAGCGGCGTCCCGACCGGCACATTCGGATCGTGCGGGGCCAGGTAGCGGCCGAAAAGCGCCACCGCCACGACGAAGAGGACGACGGCCAGGCCGATCGCGCCCGAGCGGATCCGCAGGAAGCGGAACGGCCCGCTCACGCCGGCTCCCTGAGCTTCGGGACGAGCAGCATGACGATCAGGTCGGCGAGCAGGTTGAGGCCGATGTAGAGAACGGCGATCAGCATGGCGACCGACTGGACGAGCGTCAGGTCGCGGTTCCCGACCGCCGTCACGAGCGTCGTCCCGATCCCCGGGTAGGCGAAGACGTTCTCGGTGATGATGATGCCCCCGATCAGCCACTGGAGGTTCTGCGCCAGGACCTGCACGCTCGGAGCGAGCGCGTTTCGCATCGCGTAGCGCCACAGCACCCACCGCTCGGCGAGGCCGTTCAGCCGCGCGGTCTGGACGTACTCGGTCTTGAGCACCTCGACCATGCCGGCCCGCACCATCCGGATCCCGGCCGCGAGCGACGCCAGGAGCAGGGTCACCACCGGCAGCACGAGCTTGGTCGGGTGGCCGAGCGGGTTGTCGCCGGGCGGGATCAGGGCGACGGGCGGGAGCAGGTCGAGCCAGACGAAGAACACGCCCACGAGCAGCGAGCCGATCACGAACTCGGGCAGGGCGATCGCCGCCAGGGATGCGATCGAGACGGCGTGGTCGACGGCCCTCCCCGCATAGACGGCCTCGAGCGCCCCGAGGCCGAGCGAGAGCGGGATCATGAAGAGCGCGGTCACGAGCGCAAGGATCACGCTGTTCTTGACCGGGTTCGAGATCAGATCCCAGACGGGGGCGTGCTTCTGGCCCTGGGCGAGGCCGACGGACGAGTC
>JAICKX010000129.1 GCA_025927685.1 Thermoleophilia bacterium
CCCCCCCCGGGCCCGCCGCGCGCGCCGCGGCGGGGGCGCGCCCCGCCCCCGGGCGCGCGCGTCCGCCCCCCCACGACCCGCTTCTTCCCGCGCAAGCCGGGAGCCGGCTACATCGCGACCCTCGTGCTGCTCGCGCTCTTCTGGGCCGCCGCGATCTTCGCGACCGACGACAAGGGCCCGGCCGCGGTCGGCGCGGTGATCGTGTGGGTCGTGTGCGCCCTCGTCGTGACGGCGCTCAACTACGCGTACCGGCGCTACGGCCGCCTGCCCTGAGTCCGCGCCTCAGCGGCCCTTCCACGGGTCGACGTAGACGTCGTCGATGCGCCAGTCGCCGCCGTGCGGCGTGAAGCGGAGCCGGATCGACGCCGTGCCGTCGTTCACGATCGGAAGCGCGGTCAGGTTCGCGAGTAGCAGGAACGCCGGCGTGGGACGCCACGCGTCGGTCCCGGCGACGCTCCCGATCGGAAGCGTGACCGGCCCGAGCAGCGTGTCCACGATAACGCTGACGACGAGGCGGCCGTCCGGGTCGCCGTCGTTCCGCGCGAAGAACCGCATCGTCGGCGAGTCGAGGCCGATGCAGGTGTCGGCGGTCGTGGCCCGGCCGTCGTCGGGAAGCGAGAGCGACCACGAGTCGCCCGCCCCTCCGACCTGGAAGCTCTCGTTGCCGGCGACCACGACGGCGCCGCCGTCGAGATCCCATCCGCCCCCGCCCTGCTCGAGGCCGCCGTCCGGCGCGAGCACGTACATCGCGTCGTCGCCCCACGGCTGGAACGGCTGGGACGCACCCGCGTCCGGGCAGCCGTTGAGCAGCGAGGCGCCGGCTGCGGGAGCGGCGATCGCCAGGGCCGCGAACGCGGCGGTGACGGTGACGGAAAGGCGGACGGTGAGCGGTCGCATCGGGTGCTCCTTCACGGTCGGACGTCATGGGGTACCTCGTCCGGGTGATGGCCCGCCTTCCTCCCCATTTTGGGGTATTGCGCTTCCCCCACCCGAGGGATCTGGGGCAGCCGGGGCCGGCACTACACTTGGCGGCGCCGCGCCGGACACCGGAGGTGATGGTGGACATTCTTGGCGGAGCACCCGGCAGGACGACCGAGCCGGGCTCGACGACGGACGCGCTGATCGGGGAGGCGCGTGCGCGCATGCCGGAGCGCCTCTCGGCGCGCGACCTGGCCGTCAGCGGCCTGCTCTCGGCGGCGTTCCTGGCCGCCGCGGTCGGGCTGGCCCTCGCATCCCCCGAGGGCGGGCGGCATCCCGGCGTCGTCCTGGTGGTCGCCTTCGGGGCCGCCTACGCGGCCTGCTCGTGCATCGACTTCGAGGTGTCGAGCGGGACGGGCGTCCCGACGATGCTCGTGCTCGTCCCCATGCTGTTCGCGCTGCCGCCGGGCTGGGTGCCGCTCGTCGTCGCGGCCGGCCTCCTGGCCGGAGGAGCGTGGGAGTGGCGGCGCGGGGCGCTCCATCCCGAGCGCGGGCTGGTGCTCCTGTCCGGCGCCTGGCACGCGGTCGGCCCCGCGCTCGTCCTCGCGCTGGACGGCGCGCCCGACCCGCATCTCTCCGACTGGCCGACCTACACCGCCGCGCTGGCCGCGCAGTTCGGGTTCGACCTCGCCAGCACAGGGCTGCGGGAGCGGATCGCGTTCGGCGTGCCCGCCCGGGTGCTGGCGCCGGCCCTGGCCCGGGTCTGGACGATCGACCTGCTGCTCGCGCCGGTGGCGTTCCTGGCCGCATTGGCGACGCTCGACGACATCTACGCCTGGCTGCTCGTCCTGCCCGCAGCGGCGCTCCTGGCCGAGATGGCACGCGACCGCCGGGGCCGGATCACGGAGGCGCTGTGGCTCGCGCACGCCTACCGGACGGTCGACCGCGAGGCGCATCGCGACGCGCTGACCGGCGTCGGGAACCGGCTGGCATGGGACGAGGCGGTGGCGCTGGCCGACTCCCAGGGCAGCGAGCCGGTGAGCGTCATCATCGCCGACCTGGACGGCCTCAAGCGGACGAACGACGAGCACGGCCACGAGGCCGGCGACGCGCTGATCCGCGCGGCTGCGGACACGATCCGGGGCGAGGTGCGCGAGTCCGACCTGGTCGCGAGGCTTGGCGGCGACGAGTTCGGCGTCCTCCTGGCGGGCGCATCCCGCGAGCGGTGCCGGCTCACGGCCCGGCGGATCGCGCGTGCGCTGTCCGACCATCCGCCGGTGCGCGGCGTCCGGCTCGCAGCCTCGCTCGGCTGGGCGGCGACGCCCGAGGTGGCGACGGTCTCCGAGGCAGAGCGCGTCGCCGACCAGCGGATGTACCACGCGAAGCAGGCGCATCTCGCGACTCGCGATCCGGCCTGACGCGATGATCTACGAGAGCGTTGCCGCGCACTCCAGCACGAGCGCGTGCACGAACGCTTGCGGCAGGTTGCCGCGCAGCTGGCGCTGGGAGATGTCGTACTCCTCGGCGTAGATCCCCGGCCCGCCGCACGCTCCCCGGGCGCGCTCGAACCAGCGGGTGGCCCGGACCGGCTCGCGCTGGTGATGCCAGGCCAGCGACATCCAGAGCCCGCACACGAGGAAGGCGCCCTCCGCCTCGCCGAGCGGGCGGTCGTCGATCCTGTACCGGTAGGCGAAGCCGTCCTCGGCCAGCTCACGGTCGACCGCCTCGATTGTGGCCCGCGTGCGCGGGTCGCCCTGCGGCACGGCGACGCGGATCCCGGCCGTCAGGAGGGCGGCGTCCACACGCTCGTCGCCGGCCGCGCGCTGCCACCGGCCGGACGGGTGGACGCCCCAGACCGTCGCCTCGGAGACGAGCGCGTCGGCGAGGGAGACCCACTCCGAGCGGCCGGGCGCGACGGCGCTCATCGCCCGGAGCCCCGCCGCGCAGATGAGCAGGCTGTGCGTCCACCGGTCGGGATCGAGCTCCCACACGCCGGAATCCGGCTCGCCGTACCGAGCGGCGACGGCGCGGGCCGCGGCATCCGCCGCGCGCAGCGCATCCGCGTCGAGCCGGTCGCGGCGGCCGGCGGCGGCCAGCACCAGGAGCGCCTCCCCGAAGCAGTCGAGCTGGAACTGGTCGTTCGCGCCGTTTCCGACCACGGCGCAGCCGCCCGGGTATCCTGGCAGGCCGAGCCGGCGCTCGTCGGGGACGGGGTCGCCGTCCACGGTGTAGGCGGGCCGCAGGTTCGGGCCGTCCTCCAGCAGCCTTCCCGTCACGGCCCGGACGGCGTCGTCCAGGATCCGGTCGACGCCCGCCGCCGCGCCGGCAAGGCCGGCGTAGCACTGGTCGCGGATCCATGCGTAGCGGTAGTCGTAGTTTCGGCCCTCCCGCGCCCGCTCCGGGAGCGACGTCGTCGCTGCCGCGACCATCGCCCCGCTCGAGCTCGTGAGGCCGCTCAGCACCGCGACCGCCTGTCGCGCCTCCCGCCTCGCGACGACCCCCTCGAGCTCGGGGACGCGCTGCGCCCACGCCGCCTCCGTCTCGCTCCAGGCTCGATCGGCCGGCGGTGGGGCGTCGGGCTCGCCCGAGGCGTCCAGGACGAGGACGAGGTCGTGTACGTCCCCCTCCTCCAGGTCGAGCTCCAGCACCAGCCGGTCGTCTTCGCCCGGCCGGGCCGCCGCACCGCCCGACCAGAGGGCCGCGATCTCACCCGTGCGCAGCGCCCAGACGTCCCCCTCGAGCCGCGCCGGCTCGAGCGGCTCGGCGCCGAAGCCGGCCCTCGGCCCGAGCCGCACGGCGAGCGCCCCTCTTCCGGCCACGACGCGGATCCGGCGCAGGATGACCGCCCGCCCCGGGCCGGTGGGAAGGGCGAGCGCCTCGCGGCATTCGACGATGCCCTCGTCCGTCACCCAGCGGCTGCGCCAGATGAGGCACGCGCGCTCGTAGTAACCGCCCCAGACGCACCGGCCCCGCGGCCGCACCGCGTAGGTGCCGCCCCCGCCCATCAGCTCGGAGAAGACCGCGTCGGAGTGCCAGCGCGGGAAGCACATCCATGCGATGTCGCCCTCCGGCCCGACGAGGGCACCGCGCTCGCCGTCGCCGATGAAGGCGTAGTCGCGGAGGACGTGCGGCCGGGTCACCGGCGCAGCGACCGCAGCGCGAGCGCGGCGCCGCCCGCCGCCGCCAGCAGCGCTCCGCGGTGCGTCGTCGCCCAGAGCTGAGCGCTCGCCGTGCGCGACCCGGCGCCGAAGCGCCCCCTGGTCGCCGCCAGGCCCTCGACGGGCTCGTAGAGGTTGTCGGGGCGGTCGGGGTCGACCGGCTCGCCCTGGACCTGCTGGGACTCGTAGCCGGTCCGGGCCAGGTAGCGGTCGGCCAGGCTGGGCGCCACGACGGATGCGAGGATCGCCTTCAGCGCGCTGCCGCCGACGATCAGCTCGCGGCGCCGGTGGGTGGCCGCCCAGTAGACCGCTTCGGCGGGGACGTCCGGGTCGAAGATCGGCGGCACCGGCTGGGGATGGTTCGGAAGGCGCGTGCGGCACCACGAGAACTGCGGCGTGTTCACGGCCGGGAGCTGCACCATCGTCAGGCGCACGGCGCTTCCGTCATGGAGGAGCTCTGTCCGCACGGAGTCGGTGAAGCCGCGGATCGCGAACTTGGCTCCGCAGTAGGCGGCCTGGAGCGGGATCGCCCGGTAGGCCAGGGCGGAGCCGACCTGGACCACGACACCGTGGTCGCGCGGGACCATCCGCCTGAGCGCCGCCATCGTGCCGTGCACGGTGCCGAGATACGTGACCTCGGTCGCGCGCCGGAACTCGTGGGGCGCGGTCTCGGCGAGCGGCGCGAACACGGTCGCCATCGCGTCGTTCACCCAGACGTCGATCGGCCCGAGCCGGCGCTCGACGGCCTGGGCCGCGGCGTCGACCTGGTCGTGGTCTGCGACGTCGGCCGGCAGGACGAGCCCGGTCCCGCCCAGGCGGCGCACCTCCTCCGCCGTGGCCTCGAGCCCCGGCCGGCCGCGGGCGACGAGCCCGACTGCGGCGCCCCGGCGGGCGAAGGCGTGGGCGACCGCCCGCCCCACGCCGGCGGAAGCGCCGGTCACGACGACGACTCGCGGGAGCTGGGAAGCGCTCATGCTGCCCTCCTTCGGGCGTCGGAGATGCGGCGCGCCGCCAGCCGCTCGGCCAGCCGCGCGGCGAGCGCCATGATCGTGAGCGCGGGATTCGCGCTCCCCTGCGTCGGCATCACGCTGCCGTCGCACACGAACACGTTGGGAACGCCCCAGACGCGGTGGTCGGCATCCACGACGCTCGTCTCGGGGTCGGTCCCCATCCGGCAGCCCCCGACCAGGTGCGCGTAGCGGTCGATCGTGAGGATGTCCTGCGCGCCGGCCGCCTGCCAGATCTGGTTGATCACCCGCTTCGCGTAGGCGATGTTGGCGCGGTCGTTCTCGCCCCGCGTGTAGCTGAACCGGGCGAGCGGCATCCCGAACCGGTCCGTCTCACCGGCGAGCGTGACCCGGTTCTCGGCCCGGGGCAGGAGCTCGCACAGGGCGCCGAGCACCGACCAGTGGTTGTAGTCGCGCATGTACTCGCGCAGGGCCGGGCCGCGGTGCCCGTCGGCCAGGACGTGCTCGGCCCACCCGATCGGCAGCGGGCTCACCGTCTGGATCGAGAACCCGCGGGCGAAACCCCGGTCGGGGTCGGTCTCGTAGAACTGCTCGGAGGAGATCTCGGGCGGCGGCGCCTTGTACATCCGCAGCAGCTCGGGGAAGCGGCCGGCGATCTGGGGAGCGCCCTGGACCATGATGTAGCGGCCGACCTGGTCGTGGTCGTTTCCGATGCCCGAATGCAGGAGCAGGCGGGGGGACTCGATCGAGTACCCGCACACGGCCACGGCGTGGGCGCGCTGGAGGCGCTCGGTCCCGTCGCGCAGGTACCGGACGCCCGAGACCGCGCCTCCGCCGTCCGTCTCCAGCCCGACGACCATCGAGTCGGCCCGCACCTCGGCTCCCTGCTCGATCGCGTCGGGCACGTGCGTCACGAGCGGGCTCGCCTTCGCGTTCACCTTGCAGCCCTGGAGGCAGAATCCGCGGTAGATGCAGTGCGGCCGGTTCCCGAACGGGCCGTTCGTGATCGAGACGGGGCCGACCCGCATCGTGACCCCGCAGGCCCGCGCGCCCTCCCACGCCCGCTCCGCGGCGCCGCAGACCGGGTGCGGGGCGTGCGGGTAGCCGTGGGGGTCGCCCCACGGCCAGCGCTGGCCGGCGACCGGCAGCTCTCGCTCGAGGACCGTGTAGTGCGCGCGCAGGTCGGCGTAGTCGATCGGCCAGTCCGCGCCGACGCCGTCCACCGAGCGGGTGGCGAAGTCGGACGGGTGGAACCGGGGCGTGTAGCCGGCGAAGTGCACCATCGAGCCGCCCACCCCCAGGCCGCTGTTGTTCTTGCCCATCTCCACCGGGTCCTCGCCGGCGATGATCCGCGTGTCGTTCCAGTAGAGGTGGGACGACCCGGCCTCGTCGGACACCCAGTCGCGGTCGGGATCCCAGAACGGGCCTCGCTCGAGGACGACGACCCGCCATCCGGCCCGGGCCAGCCGCTGTGCGAGCACGCCGCCGCCGGCGCCGCAGCCCACGATCGCCATGTCCACGGCGTCGTCGTCGCGGTACCGGCGCATCCGGGCAAGGCCGGGGACGCCCCGGCGGTGCGGGTCGAGCAGGAGGTGCGAGCGGTTCATTCCAGGCCGCGCTCCTTCACATCGCGGACCGGGTCGAGCTCGAAGGCCTCGCGGCCCTCCCACGGCTCGTGGCGGTCGACGCCGAGCGCCTGGTAGCCGCGCGGGTACGCGGGACCGCCGAACCCGATCTCGTTCCACGCCCAGGGGTGGGAGTAGAACGCCTCCAGGAGGTCGCGCATCACGATGCCGTACGCCCGCGTCACGTTCACCTCCGCCCACGCGCCGCCCGAGAGGGACCCGTCCGCGAGCGCGCCGACGACCCGCTCGCGCAGCTCGACGGGGGCCTCCGCGAAGGGCTCGCCCGCCGCCTCGTCGAGGCCGCGCGCCACGGTTCGCCACGTCTCGCGGTCGTCGGGCATGTCGTCGTAGCGGTAGCCGTCGCCGCGGCCGCTCTCGAGCTTGGCGTCGACGAACGCGAGCGCCGGCACGCGGGGCTCGCGGTCCTGGGCGAGCACGAGGTCGGCGAGGGCCGTCAGCGTCGCGAACTCCTGCTCCGTGAAGAAGGTGCGCTGGGGCACCGCCTCCACGCGGGACACGATCAGCTCGCGCGTTCGCTCGTCCCAGTGGTCGAGCTCCTGCATCACGTCGAAGTCGGGGTAGCGGCCGTGCATCTGGGGCGTCGTCCCCCGCCGCTGCCGGGGCAGCCCGGCCGGGTCGGCCGAGCCCTCGTCCCCCACCTTGGGCAGATGCCCGGCCTCCGAGAAGTCGGTCGCCTGCGTCCGGCTCATCGCTCCCGTTCCATGAGCGGCGCCAGAAGGCCCAGCGCGCCGATGGCGAGCAGCGCCCCGGGCGCGAGCAGCGGCGGCCCCATCACGAGGTTGTAGGTCGTCTCTCGGAACCCGCCCGGACGGCGATGGATGCCGCGGACATGCGTCACGAGACCCGCGACCCCGTCCAGCACGAAGAGCGCCGAGACGGCCGGAAGGGCCGTGCGGGCGATGCGAGGCGAGAAGGCGGCGGCGATCCCGGCGACGGTGAGCGGCGGCGCGAGCACGATGGGCGTCCACATCCACTTGTCGCCGAAGGAGCCCTTGTAGTGCTCGAAGTAGATCTCGGCTCCGAGCGCGGGCACGGACATGGCCGTCGTCGCCGCGAGCAGCTTCTGCACGCGCCCGTCCCTGACGTTCCGGAGCAGCTTCCCGATCATGCCGCCCACCTCTGCGCGTCCGCGCGCTTCAGCTCGAGCCCGTGGCCGGGGCGCGACCGGTCGGGGCGCAGCGCGCCGCCGGCGGGGGAGAGGCACCCGTCGAAGAGCATCGACTCGATCCGGACGTGGTCGTGGAACCACTCCAGGTGGCGGAGCCGGTCGACGCCGCAGAGGGCGTGCGCGGCGAGCTGCGGGGCGCAGTGCCCGGAGATGTCCAGCTGGTGCGCCGTCGCGAGCCCGTTCACGCGCAGCAGGCCGGTGACGCCGCCGCAGCGCGTCACGTCGGCCTGGAGGCAGTCCACGGCGCCCACGAGGTTGCGGAAGTCGGCCGGCACGTAGCCGTACTCGCCGGCCGCGACGTCCAGCGTCGTCGCGGCCCGCACCTCGCGCAGCCCGTCGACGTCCGCCGACGACACCGGCTCCTCGAACCAGGTGACGCGCCACTCCTCGTCGTACCGCCGCGCCCAGCGGATCGCCTCCTTCGCGCTGAACGCGCCGTTCGCGTCGACGTACAGCTCGGTGTCGTCGCCGATCGCCTCGCGGGCGGCGTCGAGCCGCTTCGGGTCGGCGTCGGGCTCGCGGCCGAGCTTCATCTTCACGCGCGGGATCCCCTCGTCCGCCCAGCCGCCGAGCTGCTGGCGGATCCGGTCGAGCGAGTACGTGCAGAAGCCGCCGCTGCCGTAGACCGGCACCTCGTCGTGGCACGCCGGGAGCAGCGAGACGAGCGGGACGCCGAGCAGGCGCGCCTTCAGGTCCCAGAGCGCCGTGTCGACCGCCGAGAGCGCGCACCAGCCGATGCCCGGCCGCCCGGCGTTCCGCAGCCGTCCGCCCATGGCGAGCCACGTCGCGCCGATCGCCTCCAGGTCGCTGCCCTCGACGACTTCGCGCAGCAACCCGTCCACGACCTTCGCCGCGGCGTCGGGCGCGTACGTCCACCCGAGCCCGCGGGCCCCGCCGCCGCACGCCTCCACGATCACGATCGTGGTCGAGTCCCAGGTCGCCGTCCCGTCCGACTCGGGCTCGTCGGTCGGGATCGTCAGGCACTCGATCTCCAGCCGCTCGACGTTCATCATCGACCCGGCAGGAACTCGAGCACCTTCTGCTTGAAG
>JAICKX010000136.1 GCA_025927685.1 Thermoleophilia bacterium
GAGCTGCTCGCGCGGGTCGCCGGTGCGGGCCAGGCGCGCCCGCGCCGCCGCCGCGGCGGCCGACGCCGCGCCGCGGGCCTCGACGGCCGCCAGGGCGTCCACGTCGCCCGCGTCGAAGATGTCCTCGTAGACAGCGTTTGCGATCACACCGGCGAGCGGGAAGCCCTCCTCGCGGAGGTCGACGATCGTCTCGAGCGTCTCGCCGACCGGCAGCTCCTCGGGCGTCGTGACGAGGACCACCGCCGTGCGCGCCGGGTCGTCGAGGAGCGCCGCAATCGCCTTGGCGCGACGGTGCACCGGTCCCGTGCGGGCGATCCGCGCGAACGTCCGCGGCACCTTGAGGAAGCCGAGCCCGTGCCCGGTGGCCGGCGCATCGACCACCACGACGTCGTGCCGGCCGGCCTGGAGGAGCTGGCGGATCTTCCCCAGGGTGACCAGCTCGCGCAGCCCCGGCGCGGCCGCTGCGAAGTAGCCGAACACGCGGTTCTCGAACATCCGCTCGTACACCGCGCGGACCTTGACCTGCCCCAGCAGGTACTCTTCGAGCGCCTTCTGGGGGTCGACCGAGAGGGCGTCCAGCCCCGGATAGACGGGCGTCACGTGGTAGCCGATCGGATCGCGCTGGTCGAACAGGCGGGACATCCGCTCCTGCGATGCGACCTCGACGAGGAGCGTGCGCCTGCCGAGCCCGGCGGACGCCATCCCGAGGGCGGCCGCGACGGTCGACTTGCCCACGCCCCCCTTGCCCGACACGATCAGGAGCCCACGGTCGAAGAGCGACATGCAGCCCGAGCTTAACCTTCGCCAGGACGAGGCGCGTGCGTACAACCGCGCCCGCCGGCGCACCGGCTACGCCTCGACGGGGGCGGGCCTCGCGGCGCTCGTCGCGGTCGTGGCCGCGGCCGGGTGGCTGGGCACGTGGGGCTGCGTCGCCGCGCTCGGCGCCGGCCTGCCGGTCGTCGACGCGCCGTTCGCCGTGGCGGGCTACCGGCTCTCGCGCCGGTTCGGCCTCTCGCGCCAGACGCCGCGCGGCTGGCTCGCCGACCGCGCCAAGGGGCTCGCGGTCGGCGCCGTCCTCGGTGCGGCGGTCGCCGCCGGGCTGATCCTGATCCAGCGCGGAGCGGGCGACCTGTGGCCGCTTCCGGCGTGGGCGGCGGCCGTGGCGTTCGGCGGGCTCCTGGCGGCGCTCTTTCCGGTGCTGCTCCTGCCGCTCTTCCTGAAGAGCGAGCGCATGGCCGCGGGGGAGCTGGCCGACGCGATGTGGGCGACCGCGAAGGCGGCAGGCGTGCGGGTGCGCGAGCTGCGGCTGCTCAAGATGGGCGAGAAGACCGCGGCCGCGAACGCGATGGTCGCCGGACTCGGGCCGACGGTGCGGATCTACGTCTCCGACACGCTGGCCGAGCCGGAGGAGGGGGAGACGCCGCCCGAGGCGCTCGGCCGCTCGCGGGTCGTGCTCGCCCACGAGCTCGGCCACCACCGGCACCGGGATGTCTGGCGGCTGCTGGGCGTCTCCGCCGGCTCGAACGCAGCCGGCATCCTCGGGGCCTGGGCCGGGGTCGCGTGGCTCGCCCCCGACGGCGCCGGCCACGTGACGACGCTGCCCGCCGCCGCGCTCGGGTTCTCGCTCGGATCGGCGGTCGTCTCGCCGCTCGCCGCCGCCTACGCGCGCCGGCGCGAGCGGGCGGCGGACGCCTACGCCGTTGCGCTCACCGGCGAGGGCGAGACCTTCGCCCGTGCCATGGAGCGGCTGGTCGCCCGGAATCTCGGCGAGCTCGATCCGCCGCGCTGGCACCATCTCCTGACCGCGTCGCACCCGGCGCCGCGCGAGCGCATCGCCGCGGCGCGGGCGTCCCACCCGGGACACGTTGCAGGACTACACTAGTTCCAGGGCGAAGAGTCGCCCGATGCGCCGTGCTGCGCTTGACACGTTCACCGTCGAAGGGCCCGCCAGAGGGCTCAAACTCGTACCGTCTCGAGGAGAGGCAGGCTTGGGTCAGGTAATCGCGCTCGCGAACCAGAAGGGCGGCGTCGCCAAGACGACGACGACGCTCAATCTCGGCGTCGCGCTCGCGGAGCGCGGCAAGCGCGTGCTCGCGGTCGACCTCGACCCGCAGTCGAACCTGACGATGAGCCAGGGCATCGACCCCGACGACCTCGAGCGGTCGATGTTCGACGTGCTCGTGCACAAGACGCCGCTCGAGGACATCATCGTCCAGCGCGAGATCGACCTGGCCGTCGCGTCGATCGACCTGGCCGGCGCGGAGCTCGCGATGTCGTCGATGATCGGCCGCGAGCGCGCGCTCCAGAAGGCGATCCTGCCCCTGCGCTCGTCGTACGACTACGTCCTCGTCGACACGCCGCCGTCGCTCGGCCTGCTCACCATCAACGCGCTCACGGCGTCCGACAGCGTGATCGTGCCGGTGCAGTGCGAGTACCTGTCGCTGCGCGGCCTGATCCAGCTCGAGAACACGCTCAGCATGATCCGCGAGAACCTGAATCCCGACGTCCGCATCCGCGGCATCCTGCCGACGATGTTCGACGGCCGCACGCTGCACTCGCGCGAGGCGGTCGAGATCCTCCAGGAGAACTTCGGGAACCTCGTCTTCGACACGCGGATCCGCAAGACGATCCGCTACGCCGAGGCCCCGGTGAAGGGGACGTCGGTCCTCAAGTACGACTCGAACGGGACCGCCGCCAGGGCATACCGCGAGCTGGCCCAGGAGGTGCTTCGCAATGGCAAAGCGCCATAGCATGCGCGACGGGCCGCTGGCCCAGCTCTTCAAGGCCACGGAGCGGAGCGAGGCCGCCGCCCGCCGGGCTCCCGAGCCCGAGCCGGAGCCGGAGCCCGCCGCCGAACCGGCCCGGCCGCAGGTCGTCGACCTGCCCGCCGGCGAGGAGTTCGGCGCGCACGTGCCGCGCCAGACCGGGTCTCCGTATCTGGCCGTCATCCGCGTCGTCGGCGTCGGCGGCGGCGGCTGCAACGCCGTGAACCGGATGATCGAGGCCGGGATCGAGGGCGTCGAGTTCATCGCCGTCAACACCGACCAGCAGCAGATGCAGATGTCGGATGCGCCGGTCCAGATCAACATCGGCCGCGAGCGCACCCAGGGCCTCGGCTCGGGATCCGACCCCGAGGTGGGGAGGATGTCCGCCGAGGACTCCTACGACCGGATCAAGACGGCGCTGCGCGGCTCGGACATGGTGTTCGTGACGGCGGGCGAGGGCGGCGGCACCGGCTCGGGCGCCGCGCCGGTCGTGGCCCGGATCGCGCGCGAGGTGGGCGCGCTCACCGTCGCCATCGTGACCGCCCCGTTCACGTTCGAGGGCAACCGCCGCCAGACGCAGGGGGTGGCCGGCGTGAAGGCGCTCCGGGACGCGGCCGACACCGTCATCGTCATCCCCAACGACCGCCTGCTCGACGTGCTCGAGAAGGGCACGAGCCTGGTCGAGTCGTTCCGGGTGGCCGACGACGTGCTGCGCCAGGGCGTCCAGGGGATCTGCGACCTGATCACGCTGCCGGGCCTCATCAACCTCGACTTCGCCGACGTCCGCACGATCATGCAGAACGCCGGCTCGGCCATGATGGGCATCGGCATGGCGACGGGCTCGCAGCGGGCGCACGAGGCGGCGACCCACGCCATCCGGAGCCCGCTCATCGACCACGAGGTGCGCTCGGCGCGCGGCATCCTGCTCGCGGTGTCGGGCGGCAGCGACCTCGCGCTGCACGAGGTGAACGAGGCGGCCGAGGTTGTGCGGGCCGCGGCGGACGACGAGACGACGATCATCTTCGGCGCGAGCGTCGACGAGCGGCTGGCGGGGCAGATGTGGGTGACCGTCGTGGCAACCGGGTTCGCGCTCCCGGGCGACCCGCCGGCGCGGCGGGCGCCGTCGCCGGGAGCCGACATCAGCCTCGAGCCTCCCAGCTTCCTCAGCTGACCCGCCCTAGACTTGCTCCATGAGAGCAGCGGTCGCAGCCGGCCACGCCCTCACCGCCCGCGCAGGGGCGGACGTGCTCGAGCGGGGCGGGAACGCCGTCGACGCGGTCGTGGCGGCCGGGGCGATGTCGTGGGCCGCCGAGCCGGGCCTCACGGGCCCGTGCGGCGGCGGGTTCCTCATGGTGCGACCGGCGCGCGGCCGCGCACGGGTTGTCGACGCCTTCACCGCGATCCCCGGGCAGAACCTGCCCGGCGGCCGCCGGCTCGCGGAGGTCGAGCGGGTGCTGGTGCCGTTCGACGAGCAGACCACCCAGGAGTTCCACATCGGCGCGGCGGCGTGCGCCGTCCCCGGCGTCCTGGCCGGCCTGCGCGCCGTCCATCGCCGGTTCGGCTCGATGCCGTGGCGCGATCTGCTCCTGCCCGCTGCCGGGGCCGCCGACCGCGGCGTCCCGAGCTCGGGCGGGCAATACGCCGTCCTGATCGCCATCGGCGACATCCTGCGACACACCCCCGAGGTGAGCGAGGTGTTCTGGCCGGGCGGGGCGCTCGTCGCCGAGGGCGAGCCGGTGCGCCAGCGCGACCTGGCTGCGACGATCGAGCGCCTGGCCGACCGGCCCGAGGAGCTCTACACGGGCGACCTGGCCCGGGCCATGGTCGACCACCAGCGCGAGACCGGCGGCAGGCTGACCATGGCCGACCTCGCGGCCTACCGGCCGGTGTGGCGGCGCCCGCTGCTCGTCCCGTACGGCCGCCACGTCATCGCGACGAACCCGCCGCCGTCATCGGGCGGCGTCCTGATCGGGCACATGCTCTCGGTGCTCGAGGGCGTCCCCGGCCCGCGGCCGCCCGGACGGGCGCGGACGCTCCGGGCCTATGCCGAGACGATGCGGGCCGCGGCGCGCATGCGCACCGGCACGTTCACGCGGCTCCTCTACCGGGGCGGCCTCGCCCGGCACATGCTGGCGCCGGAGGCGATCGAGGCGAGCCGGGCGGCGGTCGTCGCGGCGCTCGCCGGCGAGCCGGCGCCGGCCCTCGCGGTGCCGTCAGACGCCGGGACGACGCACGTCTCGGCCGTCGACCGGGACGGGAACGCCTGCGCCTTCACCGCCTCCAACGGCTGCCACTCGGGCGTGATCGTCCCCGGGACCGGCCTGCACCTGAACAACATGATGGGCGAGGAGGACCTGGCCGCCGGCCGCCACATGCCGGCCGGCTCGCGGCTCACGAGCATGCAGGCGCCGTCGATGGCCGCGAGCGACGGCGACCTCGAGCTGGTGATCGGCTCGAGCGGCTCGAACCGGCTTCGGTCGGCCATCATGCAGGTCGCCGTCAACGTGCTCGACCACCGGATGTCCGCCCGCGACGCGGTCGACCATCCCCGTGTCCACGTCGAGGGTGACCGCCTGGATTGCGAGGGCGGCCTGGACGAGGCCGAGCTCGAGGTGCTGGAGCGGTGGGGCGAGCGCCTGAACCGGTTCGAGTCGCTGAACCTCTACTTCGGCGGCGCGAACATCGTCTCGGTCCGGGACGGCCGCACCGAGGCGGCCGGCGACCCGCGACGCGACGGCGACGGCATCGTCCTCGGCTGAAACAGCTGTATCAGGCACCGCTGTTTCAGCCGGACGGGATCCGCGTCAGGGCGCCGTCGATCGTGATGCACGCGCCGTTGATGTACGCGCACTCCTCCGATGAGAGGAACGCGCACAGCCGCCCGATCTCGCTCGGCTCTGCGAGGCGCCGCGACGGGATCCGGTCGATGTAGTCCTGCTCCCGGTAGAGGCCGCGCGCCACCTCCTCCTTCCACATTCCGGTCGCGACGACGCCGGGGGCGACGGCGTTCACGCGGATCCCCAGCGGGCCCCACTCGCCGGCCATCACCTCGGTCATGATGATGACCGCGGCCTTCGCGGCGCAGTACGCCAGCCGGCCCGGATTCGCGGAGTAGCCGCGGATGGACGAGATGTTCACGACCGTCCCGGATCCCTGGTCGATCATCACCCGGCCGACGGCGCGGGAGCAGTAGAAGACGCCGGTCTGCATGACGCCGATCGACTGCTCCCAGATCTCGTCCGACAGCTCGTGGGTGTGATCGCCGACGCGGCTGATGCCGGCGTTGTTGATCAGCGTGTCGATCCGTCCGTGGTCCGCGACGACCCGTGCCGCGACCCGATCGACCGCGGCGCTGTCGGTGACGTCGACCTCGTACGCCTGGGCCCGGGGGATCTGCGCCGAGAGCTCGGCGGCCTTCGCCGCGTCCATGTCCCACACGGCAACCGTCGCGCCCTCTCGCGCCAGCTCCTCGCAGATCGAGGAGCCGATGCCGCCGGCCCCTCCCGTGACCACCGCGATGCGACCGTCGAGCCACGCCATCCTCGCTCCTTCCGCCGGCAATGTAGACTTGATCATCGATCAAATCCGAGGCCCAGTCAAGGAGCCGGGATGACCGGTCCGGAGACCGTCGCAACGTACCACCGGATGGTCACGATCCGAGAGTTCGAGAACCACGCCGCACAGCTCCGGAGCAGGGGGACGATCATCTGCTCCCTGCACCTCTGCAACGGCCAGGAGGCGATCGCGGTCGGGGCCCGGGCGGCGCTCGGGCCGGCCGACACCGTGAACGCGACGTACCGCGGTCACCATTGGGCGATCGCCTGCGGGACGCCCATCGAGGCGCTCTTCGGCGAGTTCATGGGCCGCGAGACCGGCATCAACGGCGGGCGCGGCGGGGCCGGATTCTTCGCCGATCCCGACCACGGCTTCCTGGGCGAGAGCGGCATCGTCGGCGGGGGCGTCCCGATCGGCGTCGGCGCGGCGCTCGCATCCCGCTACGACGGGTCCGGGCGCGTGGCGCTGACCGCATTCGGCGACGGCGCGCTCAACCAGGGCGCGGTCCACGAGGCGATGACGTTCGCCGCGATCTACCGCCTCCCGGTGGTGTTCGTCTGCGAGAACAACGGCTATGCGGAATACACGCCGACCGGGTCGATGTCCCCCGCCGGCGCGCTCGAGCGGCGGGCGGAGGTCTACGGGTTCCCCGGCGTGGCGGTCGACGGCACCGACCCGCGCCTCGTGCACGCCGCCGTCGCGGAAGCCGTTGCGCGCGCCCGCGAGGGCGGTGGTCCCACGCTCGTCGTCGCCGGCGCGCGCCGGCTGGGCGGCCACCACACGCACGATCCCGAGCACTACCGTCCGGACGGCGAGAAGGCGGCATGGGCCGCCGAGTTCGACCCGATCCCCAAGCTTCGGGGCGTGATCCTGGAGTCCGGCCTGGCCGACGACGCGGCGCTGGCACAGCTCGAGGGGGACGCCCGCGCCGACGTGCGGGCCGCCGCCCTCTCGGCCGCCGCGGCGCCGGCATCCGACCCGGCGATGCTGGAGCAGCATGTCTACGCCTGAGACGGCGACCGAGGCGACCTACCGGGAGGCGCTCGGGGCGGCGCTCCGCCGTGCGATGGAGACGTACCCGGAGACGCTCGTGTTCGGTGAGGACGTCGCGGCGCCCGGGGGCGTGTTCGGCGTCACGCGCGGGTTGGCCGAGGAGTACGGCGACCGCGTCTTCGACACCCCGATCTCCGAGAGCGCGATGCTCGGCGCGGCGCTGGGCGCGGCGATGGTGGGGCGGCGGCCGATCGTCGAGATCATGTGGGCGGATTTCCTCTTCGTCGGCATCGACCAGCTCGTCAACCAGGCGGCCAACGTGCGCTGGCTGACGCGCGGCCGGATGACCGCACCGCTCACGGTGAGGACGCAGCAAGGCTCGCTCACGTCCTCATCGGCCCAGCACTCCCGATGCGTCGAGGCGCTGCTCTGCCACATCCCGGGCCTCAGGGTCGGCCTGCCTTCGAACCCCGGCGATGCGTACACCATGCTGCTCGCGGCGATCGCGGACGACGATCCCGCCATCGTGATCGAGCACCGGGCGATGTACGACCAGCGGGGCGAGGTCGACCTCGCCGCCGAAATCCCGCCGATCGGAGGGGCGGCCGTTGCCCGGCCGGGGCGCGACGTGACCGTGGTCGCGCTGTCGCGCATGGTCGGAGTCGCCCTCGAGGCCGCCGAGCAGCTCGCGGCCGAGGGCATCGAGGTCGAGGTCGTCGACCCGCGCTGGGTGTCGCCGTTCGACTGGGACAC
>JAICKX010000044.1 GCA_025927685.1 Thermoleophilia bacterium
CAGGGGCCCTCCTCGCCGCCCTCGGTGAGGGTTGCCCAGTAGGTGTCGACCTCGTCCTGGGTGCGGCAGTCGATGGACAGGGAGAAGGCTTCGGTGAACGAGTACTGGGGGCCGCCGTTCAGGGCGATGAACCGCGTGCCGTCGAGCTCGAACTCCACCGTCAGCACGGCGTCCTCGGAGCGGTCCGGACGAGTCGTGACCTTCGTGATCCCGGAGTTCGGGAAGATCGAGGTGTAGAACTCGGCTGCGTCCCGGGCCTCGGTGTCGAACCACAGGAAGGGTGTGACCGTGGGCATCGGCGTCGATCCTCTCGGTTGTGTCTGGGCGGTAGACCGCTCGGCGCGGGCGAACTCATCGGTGCGTAGTCTCCCTCGCGTGCTGCACGGCTACGCGATCGGCCTTCTGCCGGCGGCAGGCTGGGCCGAGGTCGTCGCGGCTGTCGACCTGACCACCGGGTGCGGGCTCGTCGGCTTCGGCGGCCGCATCGGGTATCCGGCCATCCATGACCGCTGATTGATGCCTGACCCCGATTTTGCATCGGAGGGCGCGGTCGTGTACCAGATCTACCCGCGCTCGTTCCAGGACTCCGACGGCGACGGCGTCGGTGACCTGCGCGGAGTGCTGGCGCGGGTCGACCACCTGGCTGAGCTCGGCGTGCATGCCGTCTGGCTCTCGCCGTTCTACCCCTCGCCGCTCGCCGACGGCGGGTACGACATCTCCGACCACACCGGCGTCGACCCGCGGCTGGGCACGCCGGCGGACGTCCGCGCGCTGGCCGATGCGCTCCACGCCCGCGGGATGGCGCTCCTGCTCGACCTCGTCCCCTGCCACACCTCCATCGAGCACCCCTGGTTCCGGGAGCACCCGGAGCGCTACGTCTGGGCCGACGCTCCGCCCAACAACTGGCGGGCGGCGTTCGGCGGACCGGCGTGGAGCCGGGATGGGCGGACCGGGCGCTGGTATCTGCACTCGTTCTTCCCCGAGCAGCCCGACCTCGACTGGCGCCGGCCGGACGTCGTCGAAGCGATGCAGGGCGTCGTGCGCTTCTGGCTCGGAGAAGGCGTGGACGGCTTTCGCGTCGACGCGCTCGATCGGATCGCCAAGCACCCCGACCTGATCGACGACCCGTCCCGCACGGCGCCGTTCCCGTTCCCGCAGCCGCCGGACGTGGCGGCCCTCGACCAGCGCAACTCGAGCCACTGGGTCGCCGGCCTCGCGGAGCCGCTGGAGGCGCTGCGGTCGGCGGCCGGGGGGCGGTTCCTCGTCGGCGAGGTCTACCGCCCGACCGCCGAGCTCGGCCCGTACCTGGAGCACCTCGACAGCGCCTTCGTCTTCGAGCTCATGTTCGCGCCCTGGCGGGCCGACGCGGTCGCGGCCGTCGTCGAGCGCGGAGCGCGTCTCGCGCGGCCCTCGTGGATGCTCTCCAACCACGACTTCAGCCGGATCGGAAGCCGGATCGGTGCGCACCAGCAGCGGGCCGCGGCGGTGCTGCTCCTGACGCTGCCCGGCACCGCGTTCATCTACCAGGGCGACGAGATCGGGATGCTCGACGGCCCCGGCGGCGACCCGCCCGAGGATCGCCACGGCCGCGACGGGGCCCGCCACCCGATGCAGTGGAGCGCCGACCCGGCCGGCGGCTTCACCACCGGGACGCCGTGGCTCCCTGCGTCGGATCCCTCGATGCGAAGCGTGGCCGGCCAGCGAGGCCATCCGGCGTCGGTGCTGGAGCTGTACCGGGCCCTGATCCGGCTCCGGTCGACGCTGAAGGGCGGGCTCGAGACCGTGACGGCCGACCCCGGCGGGCTCCTGGTCTACCGGCGAGGCGACGCCACCGTGGCGCTCAACCTGGGCGACGGCGAGCGCCGGGCGGACGTGCCGGGCCGGGTGGTGGTTGCGACGGCGCCGGGCGTCGATCCCGCCCGGCTTGGCCCCGGCCAGGGCGTCGTGGCGTGCGCGCCCGGGTGATTACCCTTCGGTCATGCCCTGGGACACGGGACTCCGGAGCGTCGACGCCGAGAGCGACTTCCAGCGTGCGCGCCGCCGCCAGGTGCTCTCGCGGCTGGCGCACCGGCTGCGCCGTGAGCCCGACGACATCAACCTCATCCTGCCGTTCGACGAGGTCGTGGCCGCCGTCGGCAGGACCGGCGAGCGCCGGCTCGGGCTCCACACGATCGACCTGCACAGCATCGTCGGGAGCGTCGACCGGACATCCGACTTCGATCGCCGCTTCCGGCCCACGTCGAACCGGCTGCGGGAGCGGTGGCAGGGGATCAACATGGCTCAGCGCAGCGGCCGGGGCATGCCGCCGATCTCCGTCTACCGCGTCGGCGACCTGCACTTCGTGCGCGACGGCCACCATCGGGTGTCGGTGGCGCTGGCGCTCGGGAGCTCGGTGATCGAGGCCCACGTGACGGAGGTGCTGACCCAGGTCCCGGTCGCCGGCATCTCGGACCGCGGCGATCTCGTCCTCAAGGGCTACGAGCGGCTCTTTCGCCAGCGCGTTCCGCTGCCCGAGGAGCTCGCGAAGCGCATCGTCTGCCGCGACCCGTGGAACTACGCCGAGCTCTCCGAGAACGTCGAGGCATGGTCGTTCCGGCTCGTGCAGGACGCGGGCGAGTACCTGAGCCGGGCGCAGGCCGCCCGGCGCTGGTACGACGAGGAATACCGGCCGGTCGTGGCGATGCTGCACGAGGCCGACCTGGTCGGCCGCGGCACCGAGGCCGAGGCCTACCTGCGCGTCGCGTGCGACCGCTACCGGCTGATCCGCGCGCACCAGTGGAGCGACGAGATCGTCGCGCGGCTCAGAGGCTAGCCGTCCGCGCCGGGCTCCGTCCGGGGCTCGGCTCGCTCGTCGGCGGCCGGCGTGTCCGCCGGGCGGCTCGCCTCCGGCTCCGCCTGGCGCTGCGCCTCGTCGCCGCCCTCCTTCGTGTCCACCGTCAGGTTCTCGCCCGACTCCGGGTCGAAGACGTGTACGCGGCGCAGGTCGAGCCAGAACTCGAGCTCCTCGTCCTCCCTGGCCTTGCTCGCGGAGTCGAGCCGGGCGGTGACCTGCACGCCCTCCTCGGTGGTCATCTCGATGCCGCCCGCGTCCTGGGCAAGCTCCTCGAGGTGCTGCGCGGACGCGCGCTCGCTCTGCACCGTGAAGTAGGCGTACTTGTCCGATCCGAGCGACTCGAGCAGATCCACGTTCGCCGTGACGACGGCGCCCTGGTCGCGCTTGTCGCCGACGAGCGCGGCGTCCTCGAAATGCTCCGGTCGGATGCCGATGATCACCGCCCGCCCGCCGCCGCCGTCGGACTGGAGCCGGCGCCGGCGCTCCTGCGGCAGGCGCAGCTCGCCGAGCGGCGAGCGCAGCACGTCGCCCTCGACGGTCGCCGGCAGGAAGTTCATCGCCGGCGAGCCGATGAACCCCGCCACGAACAGGTTGGCGGGCCGGTCGTAGAGCTCCTCCGGTGGCCCCACCTGCTGGATGACCCCGCCGCGCATCACGGCCACCCGGTCGCCGAGGGTCATCGCCTCGACCTGGTCGTGGGTGACGTAGACGGTGGTCGTCTTCAACCGCTTCTGGAGCCGCGAGACCTCGGTGCGCATCTGCACGCGCAGCTTGGCGTCGAGGTTCGAGAGCGGCTCGTCCATCAGGAACGCGTTCGGCGTGCGGACGATGACGCGCCCCATCGCGACGCGCTGGCGCTGGCCGCCCGAGAGCTGGCCGGGCTTGCGGTCGAGGTGGCCGGTCAGGTCGAGGATCCCCGCCGCCCAGTTCACACGCTCGTCCACGGTCGACTGGTCGGCCTTCGAGAGCTTGAGCGAGAACGCCATGTTCTCGCGCACCGTCATGTGCGGGTAGAGCGCGTAGTTCTGGAAGACCATGCCGATGTCGCGGTCGCGGGGCGACTTCTGGTTGGCCACCTCGCCGCCTATGCGGAGCTCGCCGTCTGAGATGTCCTCGAGGCCCGCGATCATGTTCAGGGTCGTCGACTTTCCGCAGCCCGACGGGCCGACCAGGATCACGAACTCCCCGTCGGCGATCGTCAGGTTGACGTCGTCCACCGCGAGGGCCCCGTCGGGGAACCGCTTGGAGACGTGGTCGAGGACGATCTCTGCCATTGGGTGTCCCTCCTTAGCCCTTGACCGCGCCCGCCGTCAGACCGGCCACGATCCGGCGCTGGAACAGCAGGACGACGATGACGACGGGGATGGTGATCACGACCGCTGCGGCCGCGATGGAGCCCGTCGGCTGCTCGAACTGCGACGCGCCGGTGAAGAACGCGAGTGCCGCCGGCACCGTGCGGGCGTTGTTGGTGGACGTGAGCGAGATCGCGAACACGAAGTCGTTCCAGCAGTAGAGGAAGACGAGGATCGCGGTCGTGAAGACGCCGGGCGCGGCGAGCGGGATGATGACCCGCCGGAACGCCTGGAGCGGGGTCGCGCCATCCAGCGCCGCGGCCCGCTCGAGCTCCCACGGGATCTCGCGGAAGAACGCGGAGAGCGTGTAGATCGAGAGCGGCAGCGAGAAGGTCATGTAGGGGATGATCAGGCCGACCCAGGTGTCGAAGATGCCGAGCGTCCGCCACAGATTGAACATCGGGTTCACGAGCGAGATCGGCGGGAACATCGCGATCAGGAGCGCCGACGCCACGAGCAGGCGCTTGCCCGGGAAGTTGAGACGGGCGATCGCGTAGGCGGCCATCGCGCCCAGCACGACGCCGAAGAAGGTCGAGATGAGCGCAATGGCGATGGAGTTCACGAGCGCGTGCGTGAAGAGCGGCTGGTCGAAGATCCCGCTGTAGTTGTCCCATGTCCACTTGTGCGGGTAGTAGCTCCCGTCCGTGATCGTGCTCGGATCCTTGAACGAGAGCGAGACGAGCCAGAGCACCGGGATCGCCGCGATCAGGACGACGATCACGTTGGCGGAGCCCCAGCCGATCCGCTGCCGTGGGGTCGTGTTCATCGGTTCACCTCCTGCCCCGGCGCGGCGGCGCCGAATCCCTTGATGTACCCGAACGCGATGAGCGCCGTCGCGAGGAAGATCAGCACGGACATCGCGGAGCCGACGCCCAGGTTGAGCGCCGTGAACAGCTGGTCGTAGTCGAGGATCGAGACCGAGCGGGTGTTCTGCGAACCCTGGGTCAGGATGTAGATGTTGTCGAAGATCCGGAACGCGTCGAGCGTGCGGAAGAGGAGTGCCACCAGGATCGCCGGCTTCATCACCGGGACCATCACGCGCCAGAACCGCTGCCAGGCGGTGGCGCCGTCCACCTTCGCCGCCCGCAGGAGCTCCTCGGGCACGAGCGAGAGCCCGGCGAGGAGCAGCAGCGCCATGAACGGCGTCGTCTTCCAGACCTCGGCGAGGATGATGATCGGGATGGCCTGCCACTGATGGGTGAGCGGCGCCGCCGTCGAGGAGAGGAGCCCGGCCAGGTACCCCGTTCCCGGAGTCCAGGCGTACTGCCAGCTGAACGCTGCGGCGACGGTGACGATGCCGTACGGGACGAGCACCGAAGTGCGGATGACTCCGCGGCCGAAGATGGCGCGATGCATCACGATCGCGACCGCCATCCCGAGGGCGAGCTCGATGGCGACGGACACGACCGTGATCAGCACCGTGACCCCGAACGCCTGCCACCACAGGTCGGTGGACGACAGGATGGTGGTGTAGTTGTCGATCCCGATCCAGCTCTTGTCGCCGGGGAAGCGCAGGTCGTAGCGCTGGAACGACAGGTAGATCGCGTACACGATCGGGTAGATCGCGACGAGCGCCATCACGGCGACGGCGGGGGCGCACAGCATCCAGGCCAGCCGGCGCTCAGCCCGGTTCCGCTCGGTCAGCGCGCGGCGGGGACGGCCCGTGCCGATCGCCGGGTCGGCGACGGCCCCCAGCCGCATTCGTGGGAGAAGCCTCATGGCACGAGCCCCTTCGAGTTGATGGCGTCCTCGATGCGGCTTCGCAGCGTTCCGAGCTTCTTGGCGCTCACGGAGCTCGGCGGCGAGAGGGTGTAGGAGATCTGGAGCGACACGCTCTGGTACGCCGGCGTCTTGGGCCGCACGCTGGCCTGCTTCAGCGTGGTGAAGATCGCCTTCCACATCGGGTAGGCCTTCTGGAACTTGGGATCGCTGTAGACCGACTCGAGAACCGGCGGGAGCCCGCCGAGGACGGCGTTTTGGATCTCGTTCTGCGGCGAGCGCAGGCACTGGATCGCGTCGAACGCCTGCTGCTTGTGCTTCGAGAACGCGCCCACGGCGAGGTCGATGCCGCCGATCGTCACGTGCGTCGGGACGCCCTCCTTGACGGTCGGATACACGGTCCACGCCATGTTCTTGAAGATGTCGGGCACATCGGCCTTGGCGGACGGGTAGACGTAGGGGTAGTTGAGCTCGAAGGCCGCCCGGCCGGCCTCGAACTGGAGCCGCGTCTGATCCTCCATCTGGTTGCCGATCGACGGGTCGGCGGCCGTCGAGTTGGCCAGCTCGTGAATCGTGTCGAGGGCCTGGACGGCGGACTGGTCGAGCGTGACCCTCTGCCCGTCGTCACTCACGATCTGCCCACCCGCCGAGCTCACGAGCGTGTTGAACCACACCGTGTAGCCCTCGTACTGGGCGCCCTGGATCTCGATGTAGTGCGGCTTGCCCTGCTTGGCGAGGTCCTCGGCCATCGAGATCATCTGCTTCCACGTCGTGGGCGGATTCGGAACGAGGTCCTTGCGGTACCAGAGGAGCTGCGTGTTCGTGTTGAACGGCGCCGAGTAGAGCCGGCCCTTCCAGGTGGCCGTGTCGACCATCGACCGGAGGGTGTCGTTCTCGACCCGCTTGGCGACGTCGTCCGGCCACGGCGTGATCCAGCCGGCCTCGGCGAACTCCGGCGTCCAGGTGACGTCGAGGCCGAGGATGTCGAGCGACGAGTCGTCGGCCGCCAGGCGCCGCACCATCTGCTGGCGCTGGCCGTCGGCGGCGTTCGGAAGCGTCTGGATCTTGATCTCGTACGCGCCGTTCGAGCCCTGCGAGCAGGCCGCCGCGCTCTTCACGAAGGCGCCGGAGAACTCCGGGAAGATGTACCAGTTGAGCGTGACGGGGCCGCTCGACGACTGCCCGCTGCCGCAGCCGGCCGCGGTGGCGAGTGCCAGAGCGGCCAGAGCCACTCCCAGACGCAAAGCGCCCTTGCCGGTGGTTCCCGTCCTCACTCCAGCGCCGACACTTCCCCGCCGGTTCACGCGCTAAACACTTCCCGCCTCCGGATGACGGCGAAAGATGGGAGGTTCTCCCGACGTGCGCCGAGCGCGCCGCGCATAGCGTGGCGGCACGTGCGGCCCCGCCCGCGGACACCGGGCGGCGGAAGCCGCGCCGGTTCGCGCGGGTCCTCGCCCTGGCGGGCTCACGCAGCTCCGGCTGAGACCTGCGCGGCGGCGGCGCCGGGCGGGGCATGCTCCCACCTCGACCACCGACGAAGGGAGGGGCTCCATGTCCGTCGCCGACCGCCGCGCCCGGTTCCACGAGCTGCACGCCCGCGAGGCCATCTTCGTGATGCCGAACCCGTGGGACGTCGGCTCGGCGCGCATCCTCCAGTCGTGCGGGTACGAGGCGCTCGCGACCACGAGCGCCGGGTATGCGTGGCTCCTCGGGAAGGAGGACCATGAGGTGACGCGCGACGAGCTGGTCGCGCACGTCGCCCAGCTGGCGGAGGCGGTCGACGTGCCGCTCTCGGTCGACAGCGAGCGATGCTTCTCGAACGACCCGGCGGGCGTGGCGGAGACGGTCCGGTTGCTCGCCGGCGCCGGCGCCGCCGGCTGCTCGATCGAGGACTGGGACCCCGTTGCCGGGAGGATCGACGACCCGGGCCACTCCACGGAGCTCGTCGCCGCCGCCGTCGAGGCGGCCCACGGCCGCCCCGATCCACTGGTGCTGACCGCACGGGCCGAGAACCACCTCCACGGCGTCACCGACCTCGACGACACGATCGCGCGGCTCGTCGCCTACCGTTCCGTCGGGGCCGACTGCGTGTACGCGCCGGGCCTTACCGAGCCGGACCAGATCGCGGCGGTGGTCGAGGCGGTCGAGGCGCCGCTGAACGTGCTTGCGCTCCCGGCTGCGCCGCCCGTCTCCGAGCTCGAGCGGCTGGGGGTGCGGCGGGTGTCGACGGGGTCGTTGCTGGCGCGCACGGCCTACGGCGCGCTGCTCGGCGGAGCACGCGAGCTGCTCTCGTCGGGGACGTCGCGCTACGCCGAGGTGGCGATCTCGCCGGAGGAGCGGGCGGCGGCGTTCCGGCGATGAGCGCGGCCACGGCCTGGCCGCCGGCCGGGGATGCGCTCTTGCCGCTGCTCGGCCTGTCGGAGGCGGCCGAGGTGGTCGCCGATCCGGGCGAGCTGCTGCGTCCCGGACGCGCACGCGAGGAGGCCGGCACGCGGGTGTCGCGGACCGCCTGGCTCATCGCCGATCCCGACCGCGGCGTCGTCCTGCGCTCGGCCGGCCGGGTGCTGCAGATCGCCGCGGCGCGCACGGACGGGCACTTCGCGCCGTTTGCGCGCGTCCATTGGGCCGACCTCCCGCACGACCTCGAGGCGGTGGCGGCGGTCGTCGCTCCCCTGTGCCGGTCGGCGGAGCGGCTGCACGCGCTGAGCCGGCGGTAGGCCGGCAGCTACCTTGCAGGTGTCAGCGAGGAGGGAGATCGAGATGAGGATCGGCATCATCGGCAGCGGCAACATCGGCTCGACGACCGCGCGGCTCTTCGCCGCGGCGGGGCACGAGGTGACCGTCGCGAACTCGCGCGGCCCGGAGTCGCTCCGCGAGCTGGTGGGCGAGCTCGGCCAGCACGCCCAGGCCGGCACGGTCGCCGACGCGGCCCGCGAGGCGGACGTCGTCCTGGTGGCGGTTCCGCTCCGCGCGTACTCCGATCTTCCCGCCGAGGCGTTCGCCGGCAAGGTCGTCATCGACGCGAACAACTACTACCCGGAGCGGGACGGCCGGATCGCCGAGCTCGAGAGCGGCGATACCACCTCCAGCGAGCTCCTCGCGCGCCATCTGAGCGGCGCCCGGGTCGTGAAGGCGTTCAGCACGATGAACTTCCGGCCCCTCGGGTCGGAGGGCCGCCCGCAGGCGCCGCGCGCCGAGCGGCTCGCGATCTACCTGGCCGGCGACGACGACGGCGCGAAGGCGATCGTGGCCGGATTGATCGAGGAGATCGGCTTCGCGCCGGTCGACACGGGCGGCCTCCACGATGGCGGAGCCCGCCAGCAGCCGGGCGCCCCGATCTACAACAACCCGATGACAGCGCAGGAGGCCGAGGCCGCGGTCACGTCCCGGCGCTCGTGATCTCGAGCACGGCCGGCCCGCGCTCGACGCCGCCGTCGACCAGCTCGAAGCTCGCCCGCACGGCGTCGTCGTCGGCCGGCCCGCGCGAGTGCACGGTCGCCAGCACGTCGCCGGCCTCGACCCGGTCGCCGCGCTTCCTGTGGACGACGATCCCGACGGCGTGGTCGACGGCGTCCTCCTTGCGCGCCCGGCCGGCGCCGAGCCGCATCGCTGCGTCGGCGATCCCGCGCGAGTGGCAGCACGCGACCACGCCGGAGCGGTCGGCGCGCACGTCCGTCACGTCCGGAGCCTCCGGCAGCGCGGCGTCGGGGTCGCCGCCCTGCGCCGAGATCCACTCCCGGTAGGCGGCGAGCGCCCGGCCCGAGCGCAGCGCCTCGTCGGCCGCGGTTCGGTCGCCCAGCATGAGCCCGGCCGCGACCAGGCAGAGCTCGGTGAATTCGGCCGGCCCCCGCCCCTCGAGCGTGGCGACGGCCTCGGCCACCTCGAGCGCGTTTCCGACCGCGCACCCGAGCGGCTCGTCCATCGACGAGAGCATGCAGGTCGTCGGCAGCCGGGCGGCGTCCCCGAGCCGCATCATCGCCTGCGAGAGCGCCCGGGCGGAATCGAGGTCCTCCATGAAGGCGCCCTCACCGACCTTGACGTCGAGCACCAGCCGCGAGGCGCCCGCCGCGATCTTCTTCGACATGATGCTGGTCGCGATCAGCGGGATCGACTGCACCGTGGCCGTGACGTCCCTGAGCGCGTAGAGGCGCTTGTCGGCCGGCACGATGTCCGCGGTCTGGGCGGCGACGGCGATCCCGTGCTCGGCCACCTGCGAGACGAGCTCCGGGATCGAGAGGTCGACCCGGAAGCCCGGGATCGACTCGAGCTTGTCGAGCGTGCCGCCGGTGTGGCCGAGGCCGCGGCCGGAGAGCTTGGCCACCGGCGTCCCGGCTGCCGCGACGAGCGGTGCCACCACGAGTGTGGTCTTGTCGCCGACGCCTCCGGTGGAGTGCTTGTCTGCCACCGGGCGGCCGACCGGGGAGAGGTCGATCCGGTCGCCGGAGTCGACCATCGCCTCGAGCAGGCCGGTGGTCTCCCGATCGGTGAGGCCGCGCAGGACGACCGCCATCAGGAAGGCCGCGAGTTGGTAGTCCGGCACGGCCGGGTCGACCATCGCCCGGATCTCGTCCGCGGACAGCTCGAGCCCGTCGCGCTTCTTCGCGATCAGGTCGGCGATGCGCGCGGCTACCCCTTCACGTACGGCTGGCCGTCGGCGGCCGGCGGGCGCGAGCGGCCGACGAGGCCCACGAGCGCGATCAGCGTGAGGACGTAGGGCAGCGTGGCGAGCAGGTTCGGCGACACGCCGGCAACCGACTGGAGCCGGTCGGCGAGGCCGCTCGCGAACCCGAAGAGCAGGCACGCCCCGAACGCGCCGTACGGGCGCCACTTGCCGAAGATCACCGCCGCCAGGGCGATGAACCCGCGGCCGACCGTCATGTTCTGGCCGAACGACCCGACGAAGCCGACCGAGAGATAGGCGCCGCCGAGCGCCGCCAGGACGCCGGACAGCATCACGCATGCATACCGGATCCGGTAGACCGGGATCCCGACGGTGTCGGCCGCGCGCGGGTGCTCGCCGACCGACCGGATCCGGAGCCCGATCGGCGTCCGGAACAGGAGCAGATGCGTCACGACCAGGAGCACGAACACGACCCAGATCATCAGGTTGAGCGACCCGAACACCCCGCCGATCCCGGGGATCGACTCGATCCCGGGGAGCGTGATGCTCGGCACCGAGTCGATCGACGGGGGGGTGCCGTTCGAGCCGTAGATGTCGATGAACGCGTAGCCCGTGACCCCGACGGCGAGGAAGTTGATCGCCGTGCCCGTGACGATCTGGTCGGCGCGCAGGTGGATCGAGAACACCGCGTGCACCAGTGCGACCAGCGCCCCGGCGAGCATCGCCACGACGAGCCCGATCGCCCAGTGGCCGCTCCACACGGTGCCCCAGATCCCGAAGAAGGCGCCGGTCAGCATCATGCCCTCGAGGCCGATGTTCACGACGCCGGCCCGCTCGCAGAAGATGCCGCCCAGCGCGCCGTAGGCGAGCGGCGTCGCGTAGACCAGCGTCGCCGCGAAGAGCCCCGAGTTCACGACGAGCGACGTCGAGGTGTCGCTCTTCCCCTGCACCCAGATGGCGAAGGCGGTGGCGACGACCGCGACAAGGAGCGCCCAGATGCCAAGCTTGCGCTCCTCGCGGGTCAGGGCCCAGATGGCACAGGCTGCCGCCGCGAGGCCGAGCACCACCGGGACGGCCGCGGCCTGCACCTGGAGCGGGGGCAGCGCCAGCTCGAGGCCCACCAGGCCGACGACGATGCCGAGGATCGCGACGCCGCGGGCTCCGCGCGGGATGCGGTCGAGCGCCGTCATGCCGCAGTCGGGTCCACCCGCGGCACCGGCGGTGGCTCTGCCCCGCGCCGGCGGCGCGCCCGCCAGGCGTAGACGAGCAGGAGCTGGGCGCCGATGAAGAGGATGATGAGGCCCTGGATGATGACGGCCAGGTTGCCGGCCAGCTGGGGCGGGAACACGGTCGGGTCGAGAGCGCGGGCGGACGTGCCGACCTGAAGCCCGCCGAAGAGCAGCGCCGCGAGCGCGATCCCGATCGCGGAGTTACGGCCGAGGAGCGCGACGGCGATGCCGATGAACCCGATCTGGCTCACCGCGATGTCGTTCGTCACGATGTGGAACTCCCAGCCGAGCACGTCGCACGCCCCCGCCAGGCCGGCGAACGCGCCCCCGATCGCCAGCGTCGCGACGTAGCTGCGGGCCACCGGGATGCCGCCGTAGCCGGCAGCGTCCGCGTTGTAGCCGACGGCCCGCACCTCGTAGCCGAACACGGTCCGGTTGATCAGGACGTAGTAGACGACCAGCGCGGCCAGGGCCAGGAAGATGCCGGCATGGAGGGGCTGGAGGACGCCCCAGACCGCCGGCAGCTTGGCCGAGCTCGTGATCTCGTCGGACTGGGGAACGTCCGGCAGCGGCCCCTGAAGCGGCCCGTTCAGCTCGAACAGGTACTGGGCTCCGTAGATCGCGATCCAGTTCAGCATGATCGTGGAGATGACCTCGTGGGCGCCGACGGTCGCCTTCATCGCGCCCGCGATCCCGCCCCAGGCGGCGCCGGCGAGCGCGGCGGCTGCGAGCGCGAGCGTCAGGTGCACCGGCTTCGACAGCCCCGCGCCGTGGGAGCCGACCACGATCGCCGCCACGATCCCGGCCACGTACTGGCCCTGGCCGCCGATGTTGAACATGCCGCACCGGTACGGAAGCGCGACCGCCAGCGCCGTCAGCATGAGCGGCGTCGTGATGATCAGCGTCTGCTGGAGGTTCAGCGCCGCGAAGTCCTTGTCCTCGGACGAGGTCCACGGCAGCAGGTAGTTGAGGCCGGTGCCGTTGAAGATCGCCCGGTACGCCGACCCCGGGTTGTGGCCGGTGAGCGCCACCACGAGCCCGCCGATGACGAACGCCAGCAGCGTCGTGCCGACCGGGAGCAGCACGGCGGGGCTCTTCGCCGTGAGCCAGGCTGTGGCCCGGTCCCTCACACCGCCGCGGCGCTCCCGCCGCCCATCATCTCGAGGCCGAGGACGGACTCGCTGACGTCGGAACCGTGCTCGGCCACGATCCGGCCCTCGTACATCACCAGGATCCGGTCGGAGAGCGCGAGGATCTCGTCGAGCTCGAAGCTCACGAGCAGGATCGCGGCGCCCAGCTCGCGCACCGCGAGCAGCCGCTTGTGGACGAACTCGATCGCGCCCACGTCGAGCCCCCGCGTCGGCTGGGACGCGACGAGGATCCGCTGCGTGCCCGACATCTCCCGGGCGATCACGACCTTCTGCTGGTTGCCGCCCGAGAGGGCGCGGGCGCGCGTGCCCGGGCCGCCGCCGCGCACGTCGTACTCGCCGAGCAGCCGTCGCGCCCGCTCGGCGATCGCCCTCGGGTCGAGGATGCCGAAGCGCGAGATCGGGCGCCGGCGGACGTTGCGGAGGTTCAGGTTCTCGGCCAGCGTGAAGTCGAGCACGAGGCCGCGGCGCTGGCGGTCCTCGGGGATGTGGCCGACCCCGGCCTCGAAGCTGGCGCGGGCGCCGTGGCCGCCGATGTCGTGGCCGTCGGCCACGACCGTGCCGGCCGCGGGCTTCACCAGGCCCGTGATGGCCTCGACCAGCTCGCTCTGGCCGTTTCCGTCGACGCCCGCGAGGCCGACGATCTCGCCCGCCCGCACGTCGAACGACGCACCCCGCACGGCCTCGAGCCCGCGGCTGTCGTGGACGACGAGGTCGCGGACGGAGAGGAGCGGCTCGCCGGGCTGCGCGGCGCCCTTCTCGACGCGCTGCACCGAGCGGCCGACCATGAGCTCCGCCAGCCGGCGCTCATCCGTCCCGGTCGTGGCGACCGTGGCCATCACCTTGCCGCGGCGGAGCACCGTGATCCGGTCGGCGATCTCGAGCACCTCGTTCAGCTTGTGGGTGATGAAGATGATCGAGGTGCCCTGCTCTCGAAGCGACCGGATCACCGTGAAGAGCTCGCTGGTCTCCTGCGGCGTCAGCACGGCGGTGGGCTCGTCGAGGACGAGCAGCCGGGCGCTGCGGTAGAGCGCCTTCAGGATCTCGACGCGTTGCTGCTGCGCCACGCCGATCGACTCGATCCGCTCGTCCGGCCGCACGGCGAGGCCGTAGCGGTCGGAGAGGTCGCGGACGATGTCATGGGCCTTGCCGTAGTCGAGCAGCGGTCCCTCGCGGGGCTCGGCAGCGAGCACGATGTTCTCGGTCACGGTCATGACCGGGATCAGCATGAAGTGCTGGTGCACCATCCCGATCCCGGCGTCGATCGCGTCCCGCGGCGACCGCAGCCGAAGCGGCTTGCCGTCGAATCGGATCTCGCCTGCGTCCGGCGAGGTCAGGCCGTAGAGGACGTTCATCAGCGTCGACTTGCCGGCGCCGTTCTCGCCCAGGAGCGCGTGCACTTCGCCCTGGGCGACCTCGAGGTCGACGCCGTCGTTCGCCACGAGGTCGCCGAAGCGCTTGGTGATGCCGCGGAGCTCGAGCAGCGGTGCGTCGGGCATGGATGGATCAGGGAGGGCCGGAGGGACGGCGGCGCCGCCCCTCCGGCCGGTCGATCACGAGACGGTGTCGGGGGGAGTGATCGCGCCCGACTTGAGCTGCGACGCCTGGTCGTCGAGCTTCTGGATGTCGCTCTGCGGAACGGCCGAGTTGATGGCGCCGAGGCCGGTCGCGCCCTTGGTGGCGTCGAAGGTCGTGACGATGCCGCCCTTGAACGTCCCGTCCACGATCTGCTTGATCGTGTCGAAGACGGCCACGTCGACCTTCTTGATGGCGCTGGTCAGGATGTAGTCGCCCAGGTAGGCCTGGTCGGCGTCGACCCCGATGCCCCAGACGTTCTTCTCCTTGGCGGCGCTCAGCGCTCCCAGGCCGCAGCCGCCGGCCACCTGGAAGACGACGTCCGAGCCCTGGCTGATCTGGTTCAGCGCGAGCTGCTTGCACTTCGCCGTGTCGGTGAACGAGTTGGAGTAGTCGTTCAGCGTCTTCACCTGCGGGTTGGCGGCCTCGGCGCCGGCCTGGAAGCCGGCGATGTAGTGGTCGACCGGCGGGATCTTCTGCCCGCCGACGGTCGAGATGGTGCCCGACTTCGACTCGAGCGCGCCCAGGTAGCCGGCCAGGTAGCCGGACTCCTGCTCCTTGAAGAGCAGCCCCTGCACGTTCGGCAGCGCCGGCGAGGGGGCGTCGTCGATGATCGCGAAGTTGACGTCGGGGAAGGCCTTTGCGACCTGCTTGATCGCTCCGTCCATGAGGAAGCCGACCGCGATCACCAGGTCGTAGTGCTGCGCGGCCAGGGTCTGGAGGTTCGGGACGTACTCCGATTCCTGGTGCGACTCGAGCACCTTGAAGTCGATCCCGAGCTGCGACTTGGCGCGCTGGATTCCGACGAACGCGAGGTGGTTGAAGCTCTTGTCGTCGAGGCCGCCGATGTCGGTGACGAGCCCGATCTTGAACACCTTGCCGCCGCCTCCTCCGGAGCCGGCGGCGGGGGTGGACGACCCCGAGTCGCCGCCTCCGCAAGCAGCGGCGAGAAGGGCGACCGCCGCGACCGCGGCGAGCGCGCCGAGCCCGAGGATGCGTGGGCGCTTCACATTTCCTCCCGAGATGGGTTGGTCACAAACGGCGCCCATCCTACAACCAGGCGTGGGCGGCCTGTCGGGGGCCTGGCCGCTTCGGTCGGTGATCTACGATCCCGCCCATGGAGCAGGCCACGTCGCCGACCCGGCAGGTCGAGCCGTTCGAGCCGTTCGAGCCGCGCCTGACGCGGATCGGCGCCGTCGACGCGGTCGCGCTGGAGGCGCGCGCCGCCGACCTCGCCAAGCGCTCGATCAAGCGGGGGTCGAAGCTCGAGGCGCTCGACCTGATCGTGCGGATGATCGACCTGACGACGCTCGAGGGGGCGGACACGCCCGGCAAGGTTGCGGCCCTGTGCGCAAAGGCGGTGCGGCCCGACCCGGTGGACACGAGCGTGCCCTCGGTCGCTGCGGTGTGTGTCTACCCGACGCTCGCCGGCGAGGCCCGCCGGCGGCTGGACGGGGCGCCGGTGCACGTCGCGTCGGTCGCGACGGCCTTCCCGTCCGGCCAGTCGCCGATCGCGCTCAAGGCCGCCGAGGCCCGGGCGGCGGTCGAGCTCGGAGCCGACGAGGTCGACATGGTGATCGACCGCGGCGCCTTCCTCTCCGGTCGCCACGCCGAGGTGTTCGACCAGATCGTGAAGGTGCGCGAGGCGTGCGCCCCGGCCCACCTCAAGGTGATCCTCGAGACGGGCGAGCTCGGCACGTACGACGCCGTCCGGCGGGCATCGCTGCTGGCGATGGCGGCGGGCGCGGACTTCATCAAGACGTCGACGGGCAAGATCAGCCCGGCGGCCACGCTGCCCGTCACGCTCTGCATGCTCGAGGCGATCCGTGACGTGCACGTCGAGACCGGGCGTGTGGTCGGGATGAAGCCGGCCGGCGGGATCCGGCACTCGAAGCAGGCCATCCAGTACCTGTGCGTGCTCCACGAGACGCTGGGCCGCGACTGGCTCACGCCGCAGCGGTTCCGGTTCGGCGCATCGTCGCTCCTGAACGACGTCCTCATGCAGATCCGCTCGCACAAGACCGGCGTCTACGAGACGCCCGACCGCTTCACGGTGGACTGACATGACGGACATCGAACCGCGTACCGACGGCGGTCTCGAGTGGACGTACGCACCGGCGCCCGAGTCGCGCGCGATCGTGTCGTTCGAGGAGCGCTACGGCCTCTATGTCGGCGGCGAGACGGTGGAGCCGCGCTCGGGCGAGTGGTTCACGTCGGCCTCGCCGGCGACCGAGGAGCCGCTGGCCGAGGTCGCCCAGGCCGGGCCGGAGGACGTTGACCTGGCGGTGGGCGCCGCGCGGGCCGGCTACGAGACCTGGTCCGGGCTGCGCCCGTCCGAGCGGGCCAAGTACCTCTTCCGGATCGCCCGGATCCTCCAGGAGCGGGCCCGCGAGCTGGCCGTCGCGGAGTCGCTGGACGGCGGCAAGCCGATCAAGGAGTCGCGCGACGTCGACCTGCCCCTCGCCGCCGCGCACTTCTTCTACCACGCCGGCTGGGCCGACAAGCTCGAGTACGCCTTCCCCAACCGGCGTCCGCGCCCGCTCGGGGTCGCCGCCCAGATCATCCCCTGGAACTTCCCGCTCCTCATGCTGGCGTGGAAGGTGGCGCCGGCCCTGGCGTGCGGCAACTCGGTCGTCCTGAAGCCGGCCGAGACGACCCCGCTCACGGCCCTCCTCTTCGCCGACGTGTGCCGCCAGGCCGAGCTGCCGCCGGGGGCGGTCAACATCATCACGGGCGACGGCTCGACCGGCGCGGAGCTGGTGCGCCACACCGGGATCGACAAGGTGGCGTTCACCGGCTCGACGGAGGTCGGCAAGGCGATCCAGCGCGAGCTGGCGGGACGGGGCGTCCCGCACACGCTGGAGCTGGGCGGAAAGGCCGCCAACATCGTCTTCGAGGACTGCGCGCTCGACCAGGCGATCGAGGGCATCGTGAACGGGATCTACTTCAACCAGGGTCACGTGTGCTGTGCCGGCTCGCGCCTTCTGGTGCAGGAGTCGATCCTCGAGCCGCTCCTCGGCAAGCTGCGGGGCCGGCTCTCGACGCTCAGGCTCGGCGACCCGCTCGACAAGAACACGGATATCGGCGCGATCAACTCCCGCGCCCAGCTCGACCGGATCACCGAGCTGGTGGAGAGTGGCCAGGCCGAGGGGGCCGAGCTCTACCAGCCGGCGTGCGAGCTCCCCGAGCGCGGGTACTGGTTCCCGCCGACGGTGTTCACGAACGTCGCCCAGAGCTTCCGGATCGCGCAGGAGGAGATCTTCGGCCCGGTGCTCTCGGTGATGACGTTCCGCACGCCGGCGGAGGCGGTCGACAAGGCCAACAACACCGCCTACGGGCTCTCGGCCGGCGTGTGGACGGAGAAGGGGTCGCGCATCCTGTGGATGGCCGCGCGGCTCCGGGCCGGCGTCGTCTGGGCCAACACGTTCAACCGCTTCGACCCGGCCTCCCCGTTCGGCGGCTACAAGGAGTCCGGCTTCGGGCGCGAGGGCGGCCGCCACGGGCTCGAGGCCTACCTGGGGTTCGAGGGATGAGCCGGCTCCCGGTCAAGAAGACGTACAAGCTCTTCATCGGGGGAGCCTTCCCGCGCTCGGAGTCGGGGCGCACGTTCCTCGCCGACGGCCAGAACGTGGCCCTGGCCTCGCGCAAGGACGCCCGCGACGCCGTGCGCGCGGCCCGCGGCGCGTTCGCCCGCTGGTCGGGGACGACGGCCTACAACCGCGGCCAGGTGCTCTACCGCCTGGCCGAGAGGATGGAGGCCCGGTCGTCCGACCTGGCCGCTGTCGCCGGCGGCCGCGACGAGGTGGAGCGGTCGATCGACCGCGTCGTCTGGTACGCCGGCTGGGCCGACAAGCTGGCCCAGGCCCTGGGCGGGGCGAACGCCGTCGCCGGGCCGTACTTCAACTTCACGATCCCCGAGCCCACCGGCGTCGTCGCGACCATCGCGCCCGACGAGCCGCCGCTCGAGGGCCTCGTCTCGCGCATCCTGCCGGCGCTCGTGAGCGGGAACGCCGTGGTCGCCGTGGCCTCCGAGACCAGCCCGCTCGCGGCGATCGAGCTCGCCGAGGCGATCGCGACGTCCGACATGCCCGGCGGCGCGCTCAACATCCTCACCGGCCGCAGGTCCGAGCTGGCCCCGATCCTGGCCGGCCACGCCGACGTGAACGCCATCGACCTGACCGGCGCGAACGGCGACGTGGCCGAGCTGGAGCGGCTGGCGGCCGGGAACGTGAAGCGCGTGGTGCGCGGGATGCCCGCCGGCGAGAGCCTGTGGGAGATCGAGCCGCTGGTCGAGATGAAGACGGTCTGGCACCCCGTCGGCGTCTGACGGAACGTCACGGCCCATCCACGCGAGTGTGACGACGTGTGAGTCGGGGTCTGACCCCGATCGGCCGCATGACGGGGCGGTGCGGTCGAGGGACGGACGATGCCGCGTGGGGGTCAGGCCCCGCCTCGGCTGCCGTGACGCGGGTGTGACGGAATCGACTCACCCGCGGTCGTGCAGCAGCGCCCCCAGCACGGCGCCGAACACGAGGTGGCCGCCGATCTCCTGGAGGATCGTGCCGCGGTCCGTGAGCAGCCTCGGCCAGCGACCGGAGCGGACGTCGGGGTGGACGCGGTCGACGACCGCCATGCCGGGCCAGAGGATCGCGTTCTCGGCCTGAGCGGCGATCACGGCCCGGCGCACGCTGTGGCCCCCAAGCCGCCGGAACGCCACGCCGAAGGCGGCGCCGTTCCAGAGGTGGACGGCCCACCCGAGCGCGTTCCCGCCGCGGTCGCCCCGGAGCGTGCCGGAGATGAGCCGCAGCTCACGGTGTGTGCCGCCCGTGAGGCGGCGGGTGACGGGCTCCACCGCGATCCATGCCGCCGCGGCGGCGGCTCCGGCGAGGGCGGCGTGAAGGTCGCGGCGCATCCGTGAACCGTAGAGGTTGTTGGGGCGCGGGGACCTGGCGACCCGCGCCCCAGCCTCGCGAGGGCGTCACGACATCGAGACGTCCTCCAGCCTGAGCTCGAGCGTCGGGTTGATCGTCGAGCCGACGACCTCCTTGCGCATGAGGTAGTTCAGGGTCTCGTAGTGGGCGAAGATCAGCGGGACGTCGTCGAAGACGGTCTTGCGCAGCTCTGTGTAGAGCGTCTTCCGGGTGGCCTCGTCGGTCTCGCGCGACGCCTGGTCGATCAGCTTGTCGAACGCCGGGTTGGCGTACTGCGTGGCGTTGATCGGCGCGCCGGTCTTCAGCACGAGCGAGTAGAAGTTGTCCGGGTCGATCGTCCGCTCCTGGTACGCCGACGTGATGTCGTACGTGCCCTTGCTGAAGTGGTCGAACCAGACCGAGACGTCCACCTGCTTGATCTGCATGGTGATCCCGATCTGCTTCAGCTGCTGCTGGACGACCTCCCCGGTCTTCAGGAGCTCGGGGTACTGCGGCAGGCCGAGGTACTCGACGGTGATGCCGTTGGCGAGGCCGGCCTGCTGCATCAGCGACTTGGCCTTGTCGAGATCCGGCCCGTTCGCGTAGAGGTCCTGGCCGTCGTACCACTTCGAGCCGGTCGGCACCTCCTCGGAGCCGGACTCGCCGGCGCCGAAGTAGGCGACGTTCCTGATCTCGTCGCGGTCGATCGCCCAGGCCACGGCCTGGCGGAGGGCCTTGTTGTCGAACGGCGGCTTCGAGACGTTCATCGCCAGGTAGTCCGGGATGCCCGCCAGCGCCGAGGTGACGTAGTGGAAGCGCGGGTCGCTCTTCAGCGCCGCCAGCTGCTGGAGCGGGATCGCATCCGACCAGTCGAGCTCGCCGGACCCCAGGGAGTCGACCCGGCCCTGGTCGACCGGCAGGAAGCGGAACTCGATCCCGTCCAGGTACGGCCGCCCCTTCTTGAAATAGCCGGGGTAGCGCTTGAGCGTGACGTGGTCGCCCTGGGCCCACTCGACGAACTGGAACGGGCCGGTGCCGATCGGGTTTCGGGCCGGGTCCTTCCCGCCCTCGATCGCCTTCTGGTTCACGATCTCGCCGTTGTTCGCGAGGTTCGTGAGGAACGGGCCGAACGGGCTCTTGAGGTGGAAGATCGCCTGGGTCGGGCTCGCCACCTCGACGGCGTCGATCGCGGTGTAGAGCGGGGCGTAGCCGCTGGCGGTCTTCGGGTCGAGGATGCGCTCGAACGTGTACCTCACGTCGTCCGCGGTGAACTGCTCGCCGTTGTGGAAGGTCGCGTTCGGGACCAGGTCGAACGTCCACGTCGTGTCGTCGTTCTGCGTCCACTTCGTCGCCAGGACGCCGTAGAACTGCTGGTCGGGCCCGATGTCGATCAGCTTGCTGAAGATGTTGTCGTAGACCTGGGCGCCCGTGTAGATCTGTGACACGCCCGGATCCAGGCTGTCGGGCTCGCCTGTCAGCGCGGCCTTGAGCGTGCCGCCGGCCTTCTGGGCGCCGCCGCCCGTCGCCGTCGTCGTGCCGGAGCCCTTGCCGCCGCACGCGGCCAGGACGCCGCCCAGCGCGGACGTCGCGACCGCGGCGGCACTCAGCCTGCCGGCCCGGGCGAAGAGCTGCCGGCGGCTGATCGCGCCTGCGAGGAAGCGCTCGGCCAGCTCCTCGGCGGCGCGGCGCTCCCCCTCGAACGGTGTGTGCACGTCTCCTCCTTGGGTTGGGCCCCGTCTCGGGGGCATCAGCGGCTGCCCCAGAACTCGAGCAGCGCCTGGTTGAACTCGGCCGGGTGCTCCCAGCAGCAGGCGTGGCCGCCGCGGGTGGTGTTCCAGGTGGCCCCGGGGATGAGCGCGTGGAGCTCCTTCGACAGGCTGACCGGGATCAGGATGTCCTCCTCGCCCGCCAGCACCATCGTCGGCGCCGCGATGCGGCCGACGCGGTCGCGGGTGTCGTGGGTCTGGATCGAGCTCAGCTGCGCCAGGTACGTGTCGACGGCCATGGGGAGCTGGGCCATCTCGCTCTCGAACTCGCGCAGCTCGTCCTCGCGCTCGTTGAAGAACGGGACGGTGAACGCCCACAGCGTGACGTCGCGCATGATGAACGGGACGCCGTTCACCGGGGCCATGTCCGCCCACATCGAGAACATGCGCGAGCAGAACGGCCCGGGAGCGGCGTAGGTGCACGCCAGCGTCAGCGAGCGGATGCCCTCCGGGTAGGCCAGCGCGTACTCCTGGGCGATCATGCCGCCCATCGAGATCCCCGCCATGTGGAAGTCGGAGATGCCGAGCTCCTGGATCAGGGCGTGGGCATCGTCGGCGAAGAGCCGGGTGGTGTACGGGCCGGGCGGGGCGGAGCTCGAGCCGACGCCGCGGTTGTCGAACCGAAGGACGCGGTGGCCGGCCGCGAGCAGGTCGTCCATCTGGAGCACCCACGTCTCGAGGTCGTCGGCGAGGCCGTTCACGAGGACGGCCGTCGTCTCGCCGTCGCCTTCCAGCTTGTAATTGATGTCGATGCCGTTCACCGATGCGGTCGGCATTCACGCTCCTCTCGTTCGAAGTTCCGCGGCCGTCACGTGACAGCTCGCGACGTGGCCCGGCCCGAACTCCGTCATCGCCGGCGCGTCCTTCCGGCAGACGTCGATTGCGAGCGGGCAGCGGGGGTGGAAGTGGCAGCCCGTGGGCGGCTCGAGCGGGCTCGGGATCTCGCCGCGAACGGCGCCCGCCTCGAGCCGGCGGCGGGGGTCGGGCTGGGGGATCGCGTCGATCAGCGTGCGCGTATACGGGTGCCTGGGCCGGGTGAGGACCTCGGCGGCAGGCCCGGACTCGACAATCCGGCCGAGGTACATGACGGCGACGCGGTCGGCGATGTGCTCGACCACCGCCAGGTCGTGCGTGATGAACACGAGCGCCACGCCGAGCTCGCGCTGGAGGTCGCAGATCAGGTTCAGGATCTGGGCCTGCACGAGGACGTCGAGCGCCGACACCGGCTCGTCGGCGACGATCAGGTCGGGCCCGAGCGCGAGCGCGGCGGCGATCGCCACCCGCTGGCGCTGGCCGCCGGAGAGCTCGTGCGGGCGGGCCTCGGCGTGCCGCTGGGACAGCCCGACGCTCTCCAGCAGCTCGCCCACCCGCCGGTCGCGCTCCGGGCGTGTCCCGATCCCGAACGCGTCGAGCGGCTCGCGCACCGTGCGCGCCACCGGCCAGCGCGGGTCGAGCGAGCTGTAGGGGTTCTGGAAGATCGGCTGGACGCGGCGGCGGAACGTGGTGCGCGCCCGGCCGGCCGTCCCCACCTCGTCGCCGTCGAAGCGCACCGTGCCGGCTGTCGGACGCATGAGCCCGAGCAGGCAGCGGCCGAGCGTCGTCTTCCCGGATCCCGACTCGCCGACGACCGTCAGCACCTCGCCGGCCCGCACGTCGAGGTCGACGTCGTCCACGGCGCGCAGCGTCGCCGACCGGCCCAGGAGCCCGCCGCCGACGCGGAAATCGCGCGTGACGCCGCGGGCCTCGAGCAGGGCGGGAGCGGCGCTCATCCGGCGGCCTCCGCCTCGACGTGCCAGCAGGCGGTGACGTGGCCCGGCTCGCGGCTCGTGAGCGCCGGCACCCGCTCGCAGGCGTCCATCCGCACCGGGCAGCGCGGCGCGAACCGGCAGCCGGGCGGTGGGTCGGCCAGGTCGGGGACGCGTCCGCCGGCGACCGGCAGCGACCCGCGCTCGGCGGCGCGGGTCGGAAGGGCCGCGAGCAGCGCCTTCGTGTAGGGGTGCTCCGGCGCGTCGAAGATCCGCTCGACCGGCGCCACCTCGACGAGCTGGCCGGCGTAGAGCACGCCCGCCCGGTCGCACAGCTGCGCGACCACGCCCAGGTCGTGCGCGATCAGGATCACCGTCGTCCGGTGCCGGTCGCGCAGGTCGCGGATGAGCGCCAGGATCTGGGCCTGGATCGTGACGTCGAGCGCGGTGGTCGGCTCGTCCGCCACGAGCAGCGCCGGCTCGTTCGCGAGCGCCGTCGCGATCACGACCCGCTGCTGCATGCCGCCGCTCAGGCGGTGCGGCGGATCGCCGTAGCGGCGCTCGGCGGCCGGGATCCCGACCTCGGTCAGGAGCTGG
>JAICKX010000158.1 GCA_025927685.1 Thermoleophilia bacterium
AGGAGATCCGCCGCGCCGAGCTCGACGGGGCCATCGACGCCACGCCGGACATCAACGTCGTCAAGGCCTTCACGCGCGCGACGATGGGGCTCTGCCAGGGCCGGAACTGCCAGCGGCAGATCGCGGCGCTGGCCTCGATGCGGCACGGTGTGCCGATCGCGGAGCTGCCGCTCTCGACGCCGCGCTCACCCGCGCGTCCGGCGGCGCTCGCCGCGATCGCCGACGACTCGATCGAGGATCATGGGCTCTTCGTCGTCGACTGAGCCTGGATCCACCGAGGTGCGTGATCGCTGGGCGTTCGGCTGGGCCATCAGGACGGGGCGCAGCGGGCTTGGCCGGGCTGGTGGCCCGGCCGAGCCCGCTGTGACCCGGAGCGCAGCGGCCGGGTGGAAGCTTCGGCAGGGGCCGGAGCCCGGACGGGGAGCGGCCTGATGAGTCCAGACGGGCGCCCAGCCGGCGGAGATCGCTGGACCCAGGCTCCTCAGTTCCTCCGCGCGGAGCAGACGCGCGGGCCGCTGCCGGCGGACACCGATGTCGTGATCGTCGGCGGCGGGCTCGCCGGCACCGCGCTGGCCTACAACCTCGCGGGCGAGGGGATCGAGGTGCTGCTGCTCGAGCGCTCGGAGCTGAACCGGGAGGCCTCGGGCACCAACGCCGGCAGCTTCCACTTCCAGATCGCGATCCACCAGTTCACCGAGCGCGACGCCTCGGGCTCGCACGACCGGCTGCTCAGGGAGGTGCGGCTGCTGCTCGAGGCCGCGCGGCTGTGGGACGCCCTGGAGGACGAGCTGGACGCGAACCTCGGGATCCACCGGACGGGCGGGCTGATGGTGGCGGAGACACCCGAGGAGCTCCAGCTGCTGCACGACAAGCAGTCGATCGAAGCCGAGGCAGGTCTCGAGACGCTCGTGCTGGAGGGCGACGAGCTCCGCCGCTTCGCGCCGTACCTCGCGCCCGACCTGCCCGGCGCGACCTACTGTCCGGTCGAAGGACACGCGAACCCGTTCCTCGCCGGGCCGACGTTCGCGCTCCGGGCCGTCGAGCGCGGCGCCGTCGTCCGCACGGGCGTGGAGGTCACCGCGATCGACCCGGGCTTCGTGGTGCGCACGTCCGCCGGGGAGGTGCGGGCCCGCCGCGTCGTCAACGCGGCCGGCGCCTGGGCGGGCGAGCTTGCGGCCCTCAGCGGCATCGTGCTCCCGATCCGCGCCGAGGGGCTGCACGTGAACGTCACCGAACCGAGGAAGAAGGTGCTCGAGCCGCTCGTCCAGCACATCGGCCGGCGGCTCACGCTCAAGCAGGCGGCGAGCGGCACGTTCATCATCGGCGGCGGCTGGCCCTCCCGGGCCGAGGCGCCCCCGGCGCGCTACTCGACGATCTGGGAGAGCGCGGCCGGCAACGCCGCCGTCGCGGTACGGGTGATGCCGAGCCTCGCCGACGTGCGCGTCGTCCGCATGTGGACGGGGGTCTGGGCGGCAACGGACGACCTGCAGCCGGTGCTCGGCGAGTCGGTCGCGCTGCCCGGCTATTTCGTCTGCATGGCGCCCACCGGCTTCACGCTCGGGCCGCTCGTCGCCCGGCGGCTCGCCGCCAACATCGCCCGGGGCGTGCCGCTGCCGGACGAGTACGCTCCCGACCGGAAAGGAGTCCCATGGATCGAAAGGATGTGACCTGGAGGGGCTACTGGACGGCGTGTCCGACGCCGTTCCGGGCCGACGAGAGCTACGACGCCGACGCTCATCGTGAGCTGCTCGAGTGGTACATCGACCAGGGTTTCCACGGCACCCTGATCAACGGTACGACGGGCGAGTGGTTCTCGCAGTCGACCGAGGAGCGGATGACCGTTGCCGAGAACGCGATCGACGCCGTCGCGGGGCGGATCACGGTGGTCATCGGCTGCACCGCCTACACGGCGCGCGAGGCGGGCGCGCTCGCCAAGCACGCCGTGGCCGCGGGCGCCGACGGCGTCGAGTCGACCGCGCCGCCGTACGTCAAGCCGTTCGACCACGAGATCGTGCAGTACTACAGGGACCTCGCGGCCGCGACCGACGCGCCGCTGATGGTCTACAACTGGGTGCACGGCACGGCCGTCGACATGAAGGCGGACCTGATCCTGAAGCTGGCCGACATCGACACGATCGTCTCGCTCAAGGACTCGACGCCGGACTTCGACCAGTTCTGCCACACCTCGCGACGCGTCGTCGACCGGCTGCGCGTCTTCGGGCCGTACATGTCGACCGCAGGCGTCGAGCAGCTGAAGGCGCACGGCGGCGACGGCTTCATCGGGGGCGGGTCGCTCTGGGGCGCGCCCGACGGGAAGTTCTGGGAGGACTGGTGGGCCGGCGACGAGGAGGCCTGCCTCGTGCACGCACGCCGCACCGAGGAGCTCTTCCCGAAGCTGTGGCTGCCGGGCGGCTGGGCCGGCCAGTACGGCGGCTACCAGAGCCAGTTGAAGGCGCTGATGAAGATGCTCGGCCAGCCGGGCGGCCTGCCGCGGCGGCCGCGCCTGCCGGTCGACGACCCGCACGCGCTCGAGGAGATGCGCGCGACGCTGGTCCAGTTCGGGCTGCTGCAGGAGACCGCTGCGGCATGAGTCTGTTCAGGGGAGTGGACCACGTGGGCGTGGGGGTGGCCGACATGGAGGCGGCGAAGGCGTTCTACGGCCGGGTCGGGTTCTCGGACGTCCGCTTCGACTACACCGGCCCGGTGCCCGGTCCGGACCGCGAGGCCCGCGTCGTGATGCTCTCCAACCCGGGAGCGACGCCGGTCGGAGCCGGCGGGATCAAGCTGGTCCAGGTGCTGGACGGCGAGGGCCCGCCGCCCGCGCCCACCGGTGGCGGGTGGGGCGAGCTCGGGATCTGCGAGATCTGCCTGCACGCCCGCGGCGTCACGGACGTGCACCGGAGCCTCGTCGCCGCAGGCGCCGGGTCGCTGATGGATCCGCTGACGGCGGCGGTCGATCCCAACGACGTGTCGCTCGACATCGCCTACGTCGCCGACCCCTGGGGCGGCAAGCTCGAGCTGATCGAGTGGACGGGCCTCTGGCACTCCTTGCCGGGGCCCGCACGTGCCGAGGGGGTCAACCATGTCGCCTTCGGCGTCAAGGACATGGAGCGAGCGCGGGCCTTCTACGAGCAGCTCGGCTTCACTGAGATGCTCTTCGAGTCGGTCGACTTCTTCGAGCCGATGGCGCCCTGGTACCCCTCCGGGCCGCCCGACCAGCACATGATCATGCTGCTCTCGTCGCAGGGCGCCGGCATCGAGCCCGTCGTGCTCGACCCCGAGGGGCCGGACTGCCGCGGCGAGTGGGGGCATATCGGGCCGTTCGACTTCGCCGTCGGAGTCACCAGCCTCGAGCGGGGCCTCGAGGTGCTGCGCGGGATGGGGGTCGAGACGGGCGAGCCGGTGACACTGGACGTCGGCGGCGGCGAATGGCGGTACGCCTCGTTCCGCGACCCCGACGACCTCTACGTCAGTCTCGTCGAGGCGCGCTACTAGATGAGTAGTTGCACGATCTCGCGTGCCCGGCTGCACGATCCGAGCAGCCTGGGCCGCGTGGCCCAGGGCCACGCTTCCCCACGTCGGCACCTCACCGATGCGTCCAGCACCGGCGAGGCGCCGCCGCGGCGCCCCAGACCACTCAGCTCGCGCCCCGCGCCAGACGATCTCGTGGAACTACTCATCTGACCTCCCGGGAGCTCGCGGCCTCCGTCGCGCGTGCCCTGGCCGGAGCCGGCTGCGACCGGCTGTTCGGCATGCCGGGCGGTGGACACAACCTCGATCTGATCGGCGCTGCCGAGGACGCCGGGATCGAGTTCGTCCTCATGCGCGGCGAGACGGCCGCGGCGCTCGCGGCGGCCGGCTATGCGGAGTGCAGCGGGAGGCTCGGCGCCTGCGTCGTCACGCGCGGGCCCGGCGCGGCCAGCGTCGTGAACGGCGTCGGGCACGCGCTGCTCGAACGCGTGCCGCTCGTCGTCGTCACCGACGCGATCCCGCCCGCGGAGGCCGCCCGGAACTCGCACCAGCTGATCGACCAGGGCACGCTGTTCGCCCCGGTCACCAAGTGGAGCATCCGGCTCGGCGCGGCCGAGGCGCTGCCGGCCGCCATCGAGGTTGCGCTGCGGCCTCCCGCCGGGCCGGTTCACATCGACTTCATGCCCGCGCTCGACGAGCGGCCGCCGGCCCCGCCACCCGGCCACGCTCGCGGCGGTGACCGCGGGTGCGCCGAGGCGCTGATCGCCGGCGCGCGTTCGCCGGTCGTCGTGGTCGGGGTCGGCGCGCGGCGCGCCGCAGCTGCCGTGTCGGCGGCGCTCGCCCGCCTCTCGTGCCCGGTGCTGCCGACCTACAAGGCGAAGGGGCTCCTGCCGGAATCGTCGCCCGCGGCCGCCGGGCTGCTGACGGGAGCGACGATCGAGGCGCCGCTTCTGCGTTCGGCGGATGTGATCGTCGCGGTCGGCTTCGACCCGGTCGAGATGATCCCCGGCGCGTGGCCGTACGAGGCGCCCGTGGTGTCCCTCGCGGAGTGGCCGACGGAGAGCAGCTACGCCACGCCGGCGGTGGAGCTGGTCGCTCCGCTGGAGGAGACGATCGGCCTCCTGCAGCCCCTCGAGGCGATCAAGCCCGAGTGCGCGCCGCGGGAGCACCTGCTCGCCGCGCTCGACGCGCTCGACCTTCCCGCCAATGACGGCCTCGCGCCGCACGAGCTCGTGCGCGAGGCGCGGACCATCTTTCCGCCAGGGACGATTGCGACCGTCGACTCGGGCGCGCACATGCTCGTTGCGATGGCGTACTGGCTCGTGGAACGGCCGGGCGAGGCGCTGATCTCGAGCGGCTTCGCGACGATGGGATTCGCGCTCCCCGGAGCCGTCGGCGCCGCCCTCGCGACCGGCCGCCGCGTCGTCTGCTTCACCGGCGACGGTGGCCTCGGGATGGCGCTCGCCGAGCTCGAGACCCTCGCGCGCCTCGCGCTCCCCGTCACGGTCGTCGTCTTCGACGACGCCGCGCTCAGCCTGATCGAGGTCAAGCAGGGGGCGGGGCAGGGAGGGGAGAGCGCGGTTCGCTTCGCCCCCATCGACTTCGCCGCCGTGGGGCGCGGGCTCGGGTGCGAGGCGGCGCGGGTCACGACGCTCGAGGAGCTGCGCGCCGCGCTCGCGAACGCCGCGGAGGCGCCGGGTCCGCACGTCATCGACGCGGTCGTCGACGCGAGCCGGTACCGCGCCGTGGTAGACGCTGTGCGCGGAGGATCACGATGAACGAAGGAGGCAGGGAATGAGCGTAGGCTCGACGGAGCTCACGGTGAGACCGCAATCGACAGGGCAACAGGAGGTTGTCCTATGAGCGAACGGCTCGAGGGAAGGGTCGCGATCGTCACGGGCGGCGCGCGGAACATCGGCCGCGCCGTCGGGGAGCGCCTGGCGGCGGAACGCGCGCTGGTCGCGCTCGCCGACATCGACGAATCGGTCACGCAGACGGCCTCCGAGATCGGCGGCGAGGCCGTCGGCTACGTCACCGACGTCTCCTCGTCCGCCGACGTCGACAGGCTCTTCGACGACGTCCTCGACCGGTGGGGCACGGTCGACATCCTGGTCAACAACGCCGCCAGGGTGATCGGCGCCGTGCGGCACTTCCTCGAGGCCGACGAGGAGTGGTGGGACGGCATCCTCGACGTGAACCTGAAGGGGCATTTCCTCTGCGCCCTCCGCGCCGCGAAGGTCATGGCGCCCGCCGGCCGCGGTGTGATCGTCAACACCTCTAGCGGCGGCGCGACGCGCGCGCATCGCGGCATGACGGCCTACGACGCCTCGAAGGGCGGCATCGAGGCCTTCACCCGCGCAGTCGCCCTCGACCTCGCGCCCTACGGCATCCGCTCGGTGTGTGTCGTGCCGGGCTTCATCCAGCAGCCGTGGCAGGACGACCAGCGCGTCGCCGCGTCCGCCGCCACGGTGCCGCTCGGCCGCATGGGTCAGCCGGCCGACATCGCGGCCGCGGTGGCGTTCCTCGTCTCCGACGATGCGTCGTACCTCACCGCGGCCACGCTGGCCGTCGACGGGGGAATGCTCTCCCAGCAGCGCTCGCCGCAGGTCGAGTCGTTCCCCGTCAGCGGATTCCCGAAGGTCTAGCTCGCGACCGACTCCGCCCGCTTCGGCAGCACCCAGTTCGGGCGCGGGAAGTGGCAGGTGTAGCCGTTCGGGTAGCGCTCCAGGTAGTCCTGGTGCTCGGGCTCTGCTTCCCAGAATTCGCCGGCCGGGCTCACCTCGGTGACCACCTCACCTGGCCATAGTCCCGACGCGTCGA
>JAICKX010000092.1 GCA_025927685.1 Thermoleophilia bacterium
GGCGATCGCCAGGCGCCCCGAGGCCGGCGAGGTGGTGAGCCCGTCGTCGTCGATCGAGTAGCGGCCGAGGACGGAGTCGCGGCCGCGCGTCCCCCGGGCCGCCGCGACGGCGCCCGCACCGGTGCCGCCGCCCACCGCGATCGCATCGAGGATGAGGGCCCTCGCCGCGTAGCCGTAGAAGCCCCACGGCGCGCGCTGGGACGTGAAGAACCGGGTCATCCGCGCCGCATCGGCGTCGATCGCGCGCACCACCCAGTCGACGGCGATCCCATCCGTCGCGAGGAGCCACAACGCCGGGTCGGCCGTGTGCAGGTCGCGCCAGAGAGCGGCGGTGCCCGGCCCCGGCACGCCGACGTAAAGGACGGCCTCCGCCCCCTCGACGTCGTGCGCGATCCCCTCCGCGTGGTCCCATACCGGTCGCGAGCGCGTCTCGATGCCGCGTGCCTTCGCGGCCTCGGCGCACATCCGGCCGACCGGATCCCCGTAGCCGGGGTCGTGGTCGTGCACGACGAGCAGCCGGCGCACCCGCGCCCGCTCCACCAGCCAGTCGGCGATCCCGCGGGCGAGGCCGGCGTCGCTCGGCATGAGCCGGACGAGGGTCGCGCCGCCGAGGCCGGCGAACGTGGCGGCCGGGGCCACCTGGAGCAGCCGGGCCGCCGACAGGATCGGCGCCGTCGCCACGATCTGCGACGAGTGGAAGTCGCCGAGGTAGGCCAGCGTGCCCGGATCCTCCGCGGCGCGGCGCGCGTTCTCCCGGGCCCGTGCCTCGCGGTCGGCGGCGTGGGTGTCGAGGGCGACGATCCGGGTGCCGCCGTCGCCCGACCGCTCGAGGGCCAGCTCCGCCCCGCGGAGGATGTCGCGGCCGGCATGGCCGGCCGGGCCGGCGAGCGGCAGGCTGGCGTAGACGCGCATCGTCCCGCGTTCCATCTCGCCGACGATACTCCGCGTCATGCTCTTCCCGAAGCGACTGTGGCCGGGCATCGCCGACGGGTCGGTGACGCTCGCCTTCCGCCGCTGGGATCGGCCGCGGGCCCGGGCGGGCGCCCGCCACCGCACGCCCGCGGGCGTGGTCGAGATCGACTCGGTGAAGGCCGTCGATCCCGGGCGGATCAGCGACCGCGAGGCGCGCAGGGCCGGCGCCGCCGATGCCGCCGAGATCCGGTCGATCCTGGCCCGGCGCAGCGGCACGCACTACCGCATCGCCTTCCACTACGCCGGCACCGACCCCCGGATCGAGCTGCGCGGCGCCGGCCGGCTCTCGGACGCGGCATGGGACGAGCTGGCCCGGGAGCTGGAGCGCATCGACCGCGCGACCAAGCGAGGGCCGTGGACCGTTGCGACGCTCGAGCTGATCCGCGACCGTCCCCAGGTGGCCGCAGCCGACCTGGCCGCCGCCGTCGGCCGCGAGCGCCTGCCGTTCAAGGCCGACGTGCGCCGCCTCAAGGAGCTCGGCCTGACCGAGAGCCTGCGGCCCGGCTACCGGCTCTCGCCGCGCGGCGCCGGCCTGCTCGACTACCTCAGCCGAAGAGCGACGAGCTCGCCGTCCGGGCGAGGTCGATCAGCGGCGAGGGGATGATCCCGAAGCCCAGGACGACCACCGCCGTCACGACCGTGACGCCGGCGTCCAGCGGGAAGTTCGCGGGCCGGGCGGCGGCGGGCACGGCCGCGTCGCGGTCGAAGAGCGCGAACGGCACCCGCAGGTAGTAGACGAGGCCGACGACCGTCGCGATCGCCCCGGCGATCGCGAGGTACGTCTGGCCGTTGGCGACGGCGGCGCTCCAGATGTAGAGCTTGCCGAGAAAGCCGCCGGTCGGCGGGAACCCAGCCAGCGAGAGCATGAAGACCACCATGGCGATCGAGACGAAGGGGCGCCGGTAGCCCCAGCCTGCGAAGTCGCGTATCTCCGCCGGCCGGCCGATCTCGCGCTCCCGCATCGCCACGATCGCGAACGCCCCGACGTTCATCGCCGCGTAGATCGTGAGGTAGTAGAGGAGCGCCCGCCCGCCGAGCGCGCTATGCGCGGCGACCGCGGTCAGCAGGAAGCCGGAGTGAGCGACCGTGGAGTAGGCCAGGAGCCGCTTCACGTTGGACTGCCGGAGCGCGCCCAGGTTGCCCGCGATGAAGCAGGCGAAGATGATGCCGGCGAGCCCGATCTCCCACACGTCGGACTGGCGCGGAAACGCCGTGACGAGCACCCGCAGGGCGATGACCAGCGCGACCGCCTTCGTCGCGGCCGACATGAAGGCCGTCACCGGAGTCGGCGCGCCCTCGTACGCGTCCGGCGTCCACATGTGGAACGGGGCCGCGTTGGCCTTGAACCCGAGGCCGACGAGGACGAACGCGATGCCGGCCATGAGCAGGACGCCATGCGGGTCGCCATGAGAGAGCGCCGCCCGCATCCGGTCGAACTCGAGCGCGCCCGTCGCGCCGTAGGCGAGCGCGGCGCCGTAGAGCAGGAACGCCGCTCCGACCGACCCGACGATCAGGTACTTGAGGCCGCCCTCCAGCGAGAGCAGGTCGTCGGTCTCGATCGCGACCAGCACGTAGAGACAGATCGAGAACAGCTCGAGCGCGACGAACGTCGTCACGAAGCTGTTCGCGACGGCGAGCAGCGACATGCCGGCGCACGCCGCGAGCAGGAGCGCGTGGTACTCGACCCCGCGCTCGCGCAGGTCGCGCATGCCGAACGCCACGCACACCGCCAGAAGTCCCGACACGAAGATCAGCATCCGCCCGCCCTGGCCGAACGCGTCGATGCGAAGCGTATGGTCGAAGGCGTACCGGGCGGTGTCCTCGAACTGGGTCGCCGACACGGCGGCCGCCGCCCCGAGCGCGATGACGCTGGCCGCCGCGGAGAGCCGGCGGGCGAGCTCGCCCGGCAGGAACACCCCGACCACGAGGATCACGGAGGCGGTCGCCAGCAGCACGATCTCGGGCGCGATCGCCGAGAACGAGATGGGGATCGGGATGTCGCTCACGAGTGCCCCTCCTCGTGGCGCCGGTCTGGAGCAGGCGAGCGAAAACCAAGCGATGCTAGGACGCAGGGAGCGTCAATACTGAAGAAGTATTGGCGCGACCGAGGACAACGCAGCGCGCCGGTTTGCAGCCGCCAGAACGGGCCATGTGTTGCGAGGAGGGGCACTAAACCCGGTCCATGACGCCGAACGGGTAGGCGGTGAGGGCGAGGAGGAGCAGGATCAGCGGCACCGCGATCGCGAGCTCGCCGGGGCGCAGGTCGGTCATCCCGTGCGGCACCCGTTCGCCGTCGTCCTCGTGGGCCAGAGCCGAGTACCACCGCAGCATGTACATCGCGGCGAGCACCATGCCGAGGGCGGCCGCGGCGCCGAGCAGCGCCGCCTGCTGGAAGGCGCCGATCAGGATGTAGAGCTCCGAGACGAAGACGCTCGAGCCCGGCACCGCCAGCGCCCACAGGGCCGCGATCAGAAAGACGGTCGAGAACATCGGCCGGCCGTTGGCGAGCCCGCCCAGCGAGGCCAAGAGGTCGGTGCCGGTGCGGGCCTCGACGATCCCGATCAGGAGGAAGGCCGCCACCGACACGACGCCGTGGTTCACCATCTGGAAGATCGCGCCGGTCGAGCCGTTGACGTTGAACGCGAAGATCCCGATCACGATCAGGTTCATCTGCCCGAGGCTGGAGTAGGCCATGACGCCGCGCGCGTCGGGCTGGCGGAACGCGATCAGCGATCCGTAGAGCAGGCCGGCCAGAGCGAGCCCGAGGAGGAGCCAGCGCCAGTCGTGGGCGGTGCTCGGGAAGAGCGGCACCGCGAAGCGCAGCAGCCCGTACGCGCCGGCCTTGGAGATGACGCCGGAGAGCAGCGCCGTCACCTCGGGCGACGACTCCCGGTAGGCGGACGGGAGCCAGCCGTGCAGCGGGAACAGCGGCGCCTTGATGCAGAAGGCGGCGGCGAAGGCCAGGAACAGCCAGGTCGACTCGTGCGGCCTGGCGACGAGCGCCGGCAGGTCGAACGTGTGGGCGGTGACGCCCAGGGTCGCGATCGCCACCAGCATGAGCAGCGACCCGACGAGCGTGTAGACGATGAATTGCATCGTCGCCGCCCGCCTGCCGGCTCCGCCCCAGATGCCCATGAGGACGTAGAGCGGGATCATCATCGCCTCCCAGCCCACGTAGAAGAGCACCATGTCCTGGGCGGTGAAGAGCAGGACGAGGGCGAACTCGAGCACGAGGAGCAGGGCGAAGTAGGCCCGCGGCCGCTCGCGCCCCAGCCGCACCGCGGCGCCCGCCGCGGCCGCGATCCCGACCGCGGTCAGGAGCACCATGAAGAGCGAGAGCCCGTCCATCGACACGTGGTAGCGGACGGCGGCGTTCAGGCCGAAGTCCGAGATCCACCCATGGTTCTCCACGTACTGCGCGCCGCCGTGCGCGTCGAAGCCGATCAGCGCGGCGGCCCCGAGCGCGCACTCCGCGAGCGTGACGAGGAGCGCCAGCCCCTCGGTCAGGCGGCGCGGGAGCGGCAGGATCGCGACGGCGAGCGCGCCGGCGAGCGGGAGGAAGATCAGCGCGCTCGTCACAGCGAGGCCCGGCCCAGGAAGTAGGCGGCCAGCACGGCCGCCCCGGCCACGAAGGCCGTCGCGTACAGGCGCACCACGCCGTTCTGGGCCTCGGCCGCGCCGCGGCTGAACGCCCGCACCACGTAGGCGACGAGGCTGACCGTCCCCCAGATGATCCACCGTTCGAACCAGCGATAGAGGGCACTCGCCGCGACGGAGGCCGGCAGGTAGGCGATCCAGCGGTACGCCGCATCCCAGTAGAAGAGGTTCTCCGCGACGACGGCGCCGCCGGAGAGCGGCCGCGTGATCCGCGCCAGCCGCTCCGGCCGTGCGTAGGCCCACCACACGAGCGCGGCGCCGGCGAGGCCGACGCCCCAGGCGATCGCGGTCGTGACCACGTCCTTCCCCACGCTGGCCTCGATGGCGGGCGCGACGAACTGAAGCCAGCTCGCGAGCTCGTCGCGGATGCCGAACCCGATGGCGAGGAACCCCGACAGGATCGCGCCGGCGGCGAGTGCGGCGACCGTCCAGAACATCGTCGACGGCGCCTCGCCGTGGGACGTGTCGTGCAGGTGAACGTCGGCATACGTCGTCCGGGGGCCGTAGAAGGTGAGCCGCATGAGCCGGGTCGCGTAGATGCCGGTGAGGAACGCCCCGACGAGGCCACCGACCCACACGATCGTCGCCGTGGTCCCGCCCTTCTCGAGCGCGGCGGCCAGGATCGCGTCCTTGGACAGGGGCCAGAACCCGATCAGCGCGATCGTCCCGATCCACATGAGGCCGGTCGTCCGCGGCAGCGCGGATGCCAGCCCGCCCATCCGGCGCACGTCCTGCTCGCCGGAGAGCGCGTGGATCACGATGCCGGCGCCGAGGAAGAGGAGCGCCTTGAAGAACGCGTGCGTCACGAGGTGGTACATGCCGCCCGAGTAGGCGCCGATCCCGACGGCCGCGAACATGTACCCGATCTGGCTCATGGTGGAGTAGGCGATGATCCGCTTGATGTCGGTCTGGACGAGCGCGATCGCGCCCGCCATGAGCAGGGTCGCGACGCCGACAAGGGCGACGAGGGACTGGATGTCGGGCGCGTTCTCGAAGAGGACGTGCGTGCGCGCGACGAGGTAGACGCCGGCGGTCACCATCGTGGCGGCGTGGATCAGCGCCGAGACCGGGGTCGGGCCCTCCATGGCGTCGGGGAGCCAGGTGTGGAGCGGGATCTGGGCCGACTTCGCGACGGCGCCGACGAGGAGCAGAAACGCGATCCAGTTGGCCGTCCCGGAGCCCTGCGCCCACCGCGCGCCGGCCTGGTCGAAGACGCCCTGGAACTCGACCGTGCCGAGGTCGCGCACCATGAGAAAGATCGCGATCGCGATCCCCGCGTCACCGATCGCGTTCATCACGAACGCCTTCTTGGCCGCGTCGACAGGCGCCTTGCGCTCGTGCCAGAACCCGATCAGCAGATACGACGAAAGCCCGACGAGCCCCCAGCCGACCAGGAGCAGCGCGAAGTTGGCCGACATGACGAGCAGGAGCATCGAGAAGAGGAACAGGTCGAGGTAGACGAAGAAGCGGCGCTCCTTGGGGTCGTCGTGCATGTAGCCGATCGAGTAGGCCACGATCAGCGTGCCCACGCACGAGACGACCAGCATCTCGACCACCGAGAGGGGGTCGATCAGGACGTCGAACGGGATCTTGAAGCTGCCCGACGTCGCCCACGTGTAGAGCGTGAAGAGGTGCTCGCGGGCGTTGTGGTGGTGGAATTTGGGCTCGTGGTGCAGCTTGTAGGCCACCACCACGGCCGCGGCGAAGCTGACGAGCGCGAACCCGGTGCCGGCCCAGGCGGCGAGCCCGCGGGAGATCCGCGAGCCGGCCAGCGTGAGGAGGACGACGCCGGCGAGCGGCGCGAAGAGGCAGATCCAGCTCAGGGCCTCGAGGCTCGACATCAGTTGCGAAGCCCGGTCAGCGAGTCGACGTCGAGGTCGGCCCGGCGGCGAGCCATCGCGACGACGAGTCCGAGCCCGACGACCACCTCAGATGCGGCGACGGCCATGACCACGAGCGCGAACACCTGGCCCGACTGCTCGCCCCAGTACCGAGCGACCGAGATCAGGGCCAGGTTGGAGCCGTTCAGCATGATCTCCACCGAGAGCAGGAGGATGATCGGGCTGCGGCGCGTGAAGACGCCGTAGAGGCCGATGCCGAAGAGGACGGCCGAGACGCCCAGGAACCAGGCGACGCCGACGTGCATCAGGTCTCGCCGTCCTCGTCTCGCACCTGCCCGGCGCGGACGACGTCGAAGCGCGTCAGGGCGTCGACCACCTCCGCCTGGAGGCTGACCTCCGGGGCCGGCCGCTCGATCTCGAAGGCGCTCACGGCGCCCTCCTCGCGCGGGGCGGGCCGGTGGGCCGCGAGTGTGACGCCGCCGACCGCCGCGATCAGGAGCAGCACGGACGTCGCCTCGAACGTCAGGACGTAGCGGCCGAGGAAGCTGGCCGCGATCGCCTGCGGCGCGCCGAAGGCCTCGCTGACCGAGGCGCCGTCGCCGAAGGCCTGCTCCTCGATCGCGAACCCGACCTCGACGACGACCGCGACCGCGGCCGCGAGCGCCGCGAGCGTCTGCCACCACGGCCGCGCCCGCACCGGCTCGGTGGCCCGCCCGCCGAGGTAGGCGATGACGAACAGGAACATGATCATGACCGCGCCGGCGTAGACGATCACCTGCGCCGCCGCCAGGAAGTCGGACTGGAGCAGGAGGTACAGGGCCGCGAGCGCGACCAGGTTCCCGATCAGCGCGAGCGCGGAGTGGAACGGGTTGCCGGAGAGGATGACGCCGAGCGCCGAGATGATCGCAAGCGCCGACGCGACCACGAAGACGATGTCGTAGGTCATGCGCAGGTTCCGTTCGGGGACAGACCCTGCCCGGGAAGCGTCACGCGCGCGTCACGGCGGCGGGTGCCATACCTGGTGCCCCTCATTGGCCAGGCTCCACCACGTCGAACGGGTCGGCCGGGGCGACCGGCGTCGTCCGGCTCGGATGCATGGGCTCGAGCAGCATCTCCTTCGTGTAGACCATGGCGTCGCGGCTCATCTCGGCGAGCTCGTAGTCGTGGCCGAGCGTGATCGCGTCGAACGGGCACGCCAGCTCGCAGTAGCCGCAGAAGATGCAGCGGCTCATGTTGATCTCGTAGATGCGGGCGTAGCGCTCGCCCGGCGAGTAGCGCTCCTCGTCGGTGTTCTCGTCGGCGACGACGCGGATGCAGTCCGCCGGGCAGGCGGCCGCGCACAGCGAGCAGCCGATGCACTTCTCGAGCCCGTTCTCGTGCCGGTGGAGCCGGTGCCGGCCGCGGAAGCGCGGGTACACCGGGCGCTTGTACTCCGGGTACTGCTGCGTCACCGGCTTTCGGAACAGGTGCCGGAAGGTGACGCCGAAGCCCTTGAGGGAGTCGACGACTGCCATCAGTGCCCCTTCCCGTGACGCCGGCGGGGAGATGGCGAGCGAAAACCGAGCGATGCTAGGACGCAGGGAGCGTCAATACTGAGGAAGTATTGGGCCGACCGAGGACAACGCAGCGCGACGGTTTGCAGCCGCCAGAACGCGCCATGTGTTGCGGGAAGGGGCACTACGCCCTCCAGGCCACGATGGCTGACGTGACCAGCAGGTTGAGGGTGGCGGCCGGGAGCAGCACCTTCCAGCCGATCGACATCAGCTTGTCGTAGCGGATGCGCGGCAGCGTCGCCCGCACCCACATCGCGATCAGGATGAAGAACGTCATCTTGATGAGCATCCAGAGCGGGCCGGGCAGCCACGGGCCCTCGTAGCCGCCGAAGAAGAGGATCGACGCCACCGCCGAGAACGCGATCAGCGCCACGTACTCGGCGTTCTGGAACATCGCGAACCGCATGCCGCCGTACTCCGTGTGGTAGCCGGCGACCAGCTCGCCCTCCGCCTCGGGCAGGTCGAACGGGATGCGGCTCACCTCGGCTGTCGAGGCCACGACGTAGACGACGAAGCCCAGGAACTGCGGGATGATGTACCAGAGCCCGTCGCGGTCCTGGGCCTCGGCGATGCCGGTCAGCGAGAGCGACTGGGCCATCATGACGACGCCGATCACGGCCAGCGCCAGGCTCACCTCGTACGAGATCAGCTGGCTGACCGCCCGCATCGAGCCGTAGAGGCTGTACTTCGAGCTCGACGACCAGCCGCCGACCAGGAAGCCGTAGAAGCTGATCGAGCCGAGCGCGAACACCACCAGGAGCGCCACGCTCGGGTTCGAGATGAAGAGGAAGATCTTCCAGTCGGTCCCCGGGATCGTCGCCTCCTCGCCGAACGGGATGACGGCGAAGACCGCGAGCGAGGCGAAGAGCGACAGCGCCGGCGCCGCGATGTAGAGGACAGGCGAGATGCCCTCCGGGAGGATGCTCTCCTTGCGGATCAGCTTCACGAGGTCGGCAATCGGCTGGAGCAGACCGAAGGGGCCGACCCGGTTGGGGCCGAGCCGTACCTGGAAGCGGCCCAGGAGCCGGCGCTCGAGCCATGTCAGGAACGCGAACACCCCCATGACGAGGTTCGCGAGCACGAACGCCTTCACGAACGTGAGGATGAACCCGTCAGGCATCGCCGGCCTCCGGCTCGGCGGCCGCCACCGTGCCCTGGCCGAGGTACGGCCGGCGGGCGGCGAGACGGACGACGCCCGGCCGCAGCCGCCGCAGGACGACGGCGGCCCCCTCGTGCTCCCCGCCGTCGTAGGTGACGCGCAGCCGGTCGCCGGGCTTCACGCCGAGCGCGGCCGCGTCGTCGTGGGAGATCTCGACGCCGGTGCGTTGCTGGAAGTGCAGCGCGGGGCTGTGGTCGACCGCGGGGCCCGACATGAGTTGCCGGTAGCCCACGACCACCGTCCCCTGCGGGGCATCCGATCGGGAGGCGTGCGGGGCGGCGGGCGCCGCAGACGGGGCGGGCCGATCTCCGAGCGGCGCGCGCTCGCCGATCTCCGACCAGCTCGAGCCGGCGAACGCCGGCCGCCGGGCCGCCATGTCGGCGAAGGCCGACGGTGCATCCGGCGGCAGCCCGACGCCCAGCCGCTGGGCGACGCCGAGCGCGAACGCGTAGCCCTCGAGCACGCCCGCCGGCGCCGTCGCCGCCGCGCGCACGCGCTGCGTGCGGCCCTCGAGGTTGGTGAGCGTCCCGTCCTGCTCGAGCACCGAGGCTGCCGGGAAGATCGTCGTGGCCCAGCCGCTCGAGTCGTTCTGGGTCGCCGTCACCTGGAGGGCGAAGAACGAGCGGCCGAGCGCCGCGCGCCACCGCTCGCCGTTGTGCCAGTCGCCGACGGGGTCGGCACCGAGCAGGACGATCGCCTTGATCCGGCCCTCCTCGGCCGCCGCCAGCGCCTCGTCCGGCGAGGCCGTCCCGAGCCCGGCCGCCCGGCAGCCCAGCTCGTTCGAGGCCCGCGGGGTGCGAAGGACGCTCCAGCCGCGGGCGTGGGCGAGATGCGCGAGCACCGCGGCGATCGCCGGGCGCATCGGCCCGGCCCAGATCACCACGGCGGAGGCGTCGCCGACCGCCGCCGAGAGCTCGCCGTCGTGCTCTGCCGCCTTCAGCAGCTCGAGGTGGGCGGTGCCCGGCCCGGTCGAGACGTGATGCGCACCGCGCAGGGTCTCGAGCCGGGTCCCGCCGGCGCCGACCGTGACGACCCGCGCGCCGGCCTGCACGGCCTTGCGGATCCGGAGCTCGACGACGGGAGCCCGGTGCGACAGGTCGGTGTCGCCGGCCACGATGACGACCCCGGTGGCGGCGATGTCCGAGATCGCGGCGGCGTACGGCTCGAGCGTCTCCCACCCGGCACCGCCCTCCGGCCCGCACACCGAGGTCCCGCCGCCCAGGCCCTCATCGAGGAGCCGGGCCCAGGCGTGCGCCTCCTCGTTGGTCTGCTCGCCGGAGGCGAGGAGCGCGACCGAGCCCGGGCCGAACCGCTCGACCGTGGCCCGCAGGCGGTCGGCGACATGGTCGAGCGCGTCGGCGGCGCCGACCTCCTCCAGGCCGCGCCCGGCGCGGATGAGGCCGGTCGTGATGCGGTGCTCGCTGGACAGGAGGCCGAACGCGTAGCGGCCCTTGTCACACAGCCAGCCCTCGTCGATCTCGGGGTGGTTGCGCGACAGCACGCGCACGACGTGGCCCTCGCGGATGTTGACGGACGTGTTGCAGCCCACGGCGCACAGCCCGCACACGCTCGGGATCTGCTGCGTCTCCCACGGCCGCGCCCGGAACCGGTAGGTGGTCGACGTGAGCGCGCCGACCGGGCACAGCTCGGTGACGTTGCCCGAGAACTCGTTCGTGTACGGCCGGCCCTCGAACGTGGTGATGATGGAGTCCGCTCCGCGGTTTTCGGCGACGAGCTGCATGTCGCCCGAGACGCCCTCCGAGAAGCGGGTGCAGCGGTAGCAGAGGATGCAGCGCTCGCGGTCGAGCTTGATGAGCGGCGAGATCGGCACCGGCTTCTCAAACGTGCGCTTGGGGATGCGCATGCGCGTCACGCCCGGCCCGTAGCGGAACGTCAGGTCCTGGAGCGGGCACTCGCCGCCCTTGTCGCAGACGGGGCAGTCGAGCGGGTGGTTCAGGAGCAGGAACTCGAGCACCGCGTCCTGGCCCTCGCGGGCGCGCTCGGAGAGCGAGTTCACGATCATGCCGTCGGCGGCGGGCGTGGTGCAGGCCGTCTGGAGCTTGGGCATGCCCTCGATCTCGCACAGGCACATGCGGCAGGCGCCGACGCCCGCCCCCAGCCGCGGCTCGTAGCAGAAGACCGGGATCTCGACGCCGGCCTCGGCGGCGGCCTCCACGACCGAGAGCCCCTTGGCGACGGTCACCTCGCGGCCGTTCACGGTCAGCGTGACGGTGGCGGTCTCGACGGTGGCCATCAGCGCTCGGTCTCCTCGTCCTCGTCGAGCTCGTCCTCGTACAGCGCCTGCGCCAGATCGATCTCGTCCTTCGCCTCGGCCAGCTCCAGGAGCACCGGCACGACCTGCTCGGGGTCGGCCCCGGACGCGATCCTGCGGCGGGCGTCCAGGAACGCGTCGTGGAACGTGTTCACGCCGGCACCCCCGCCTGGTCGTGGTAGAGCGAGGCGATCGGGCTCTGGTCGACGAAGGGACAGCCACCCTCGCCGATCCAATCAGGGGGGAACCAGGGTTCGCCCGTGGGCCCCCTCCCTGCCTCCATCACCGTCATGCTCCGACCCCCACGTGATACAGGGATGCGATCGGGCTCTGGTCGACGAAGGGACAGCCACCCTCGTCGATGTGGCGCTGGAACTCCTCGCGGAAGCGGGTGACGTAGCTCGCGACCGGCATCGCCATCGCATCGCCGAGCGGGCACAGGCAGTTGCCGAGGATGCGGTCGCACACGTTCAGGAGCAGGTCGAGGTCGCCCTGGGCGGCCTCGCCCATCTCGATCCGGCGGATGATGTCGACGCCCCAGCGCGTGCCCTCGCGGCACGGCGTGCACTTGCCGCAGCTCTCGTGCTTGTAGAACTCCGCGACCCGCAGGGCCAGCTGCGCCATGCACGTGCGGTCGTCGATCACGACGATCGCGCCCGAGCCCGCCATCGAACCTGCCGCGGCGATCGACTCGTAGTCGATGCCCGTGTCGAGCTGGTCGGGGAGGAGGATCGGCGTCGACGAGCCGCCCGGGATGATGGCCTTGATCGTCCGGCCCTCGGGCGGCCCGCCGCCGTGGCCCTCGATCAGGTCACGCAGGGTCGCCGTGAGCGGCAGCTCGTAGTTGCCCGGGCGGCGCACATTGCCCGAGAGCGAGAAGACGCGCGTGCCCTTCGAGCGCTCGGTGCCGAGCGCGGCGTACGCCTCCGCGCCCATCTCGAGGATGAACGGCACGGCGGCCAGCGTCTCGACGTTGTTGACGAGGGTCGGCGCCGCGTAGAGGCCGGCCACGGCGGGGAACGGCGGCTTGGAGCGGGGCTGGCCGCGCTCGCCCTCGAGCGAGGAGAGGAGCGCCGTCTCCTCGCCGCAGATGTAGGCGCCGGCGCCGCGGTGGAGCACCACGGTGGCGTTGTAGCCGGACCCGAGGACGTTCAGGCCGACGTAGCCGCGGCTGCGCGCCTGCTCGAGCGCCCGCCGCAGCACCTCGAACTCGGTGCGGTACTCGCCGCGGATATAGATGAAGGCCGAGGCGGCGCCGATGGCGTAGCTCATGACGAGGACGCCCTCGATCAGCGCGTGCGGGTTCCGCAGCATGATCTCGCGGTCCTTGAACGTGCCCGGCTCGGACTCGTCGGCGTTCACGCACAGGTAGGCGGGCTTCTTGTCCTTGGGCAGGAACGACGCC
>JAICKX010000028.1 GCA_025927685.1 Thermoleophilia bacterium
CCGCTTCGGCGGCGTGCGCGGCGCGCTCTTCGTGTGGCCCACGTGGGTACCGGTGACCGTCCTCACGGCCATCGTCGCGGCCGCCCATTCAGTCGCCTCCGGATAGACTTCCGCGCCGTCATGCGGGCGCGCACACTCCCGGTCCTCGCCGCGGCCGGCGTCACCGGGCTCGCCTGGCCGGCGACGGCCGACGCCCACGCCATCGGCACCGTCACCTACCAGTCGCCCGTGCCGGTGTGGCTCTACGTGCTCGCGGGAGCTGCCGCCGTCGCGGCGTCGGTGCCGGCGGCGGCGCTGGCCGACGTCCGCATCGGGAGCCGCCTGGGCGGCAACCTGTACCGGCCCGGTTCGGGCCGGCTGACGCGCGGGCTCCAGATCGTGGCGCTCCTCTTGCTGGTCGAGATCGTCTTCGCCGGGCTCTTCGGGTCGGAGGAGTTCGCGTCCAATCCGGCGACCGTCCTCGTCTGGGTCGACCTGTGGGTCGGCCTCGGCCTGGTGGCGGCCGTGTTCGGGCCGGTCTGGGACCTGGTGAACCCGCTTCGCCTGCTCGGCGACCTCATCGACCGCGCCAGCCCGGAGCCGCCGCTCGTCTACCCGGAACGGCTGGGCCAGTGGCCGGCCGTGGCCCAGCTCGCCGCCTTCGGATGGATGGAGCTCGCGTGGCCGGGCGGCAGCCACCCCTTCGACCTGGCCGTCGTGGTCGTGGCGTACCTGCTCGTGCAGGTGGCCGGGATGGCGCTCTTCGGCTCGGCCGTCTGGCTCGAGCGGGCCGAACTCTTCACGGCCTTCGGCCGGCTCATGGCCCGGGTATCACCGTTCGAGTGGTACGCCGCGGTGGACGGGCCGTGCCCGGCCGAGCTGCACGAGCCGGGCGAGGTCGTCGGCTGCGCCGCCTGCTGGCGCGACGCGGACCCCGGCGAGCGCGGCATCCGCTGGCGCGGGTTCACGGCGGGCACGTGGCGCGACCTCCCCCTCCTGCCGGGTGGGGCGGCGATGGTGGTGCTCCTGCTCTCGGTCGTCCTCTTCGACGGGTTCGCCGAGACGACGCAATTCACCGACCTGGCCCAGTGGACCCACCGGCACTGGACGTCGCTTCCGGACACCGGCCTGCGCACGCTCATGATGGCCGGGTTCATCCTCCCGCTGGCGGCCGTCTTCGCGGCGGTGGCGGCGGCTGTCGGGAGCCGGGGCGCAGGCTTTCACGACGCCGTGAGCCGCTACGCCCCCACGCTGATGCCGATCGTGGCCGTCTACTTCGCCGCCCACTACCTGCTCTACCTCGTGAGCTACGGCCAGCTCACGTGGAAGGTGATCGTCGACCCGCTCGAGCGCGACTGGGTGCCGGACCTCGGGATCTGGACCGGCTACCCGGCCGGCATGGCGTGGGCGTTCCAGGTCACCGTCATCGTGCTGGGCCACGTGTGCGCGATCTTCGCCGCGCACCGGATCGCGCTCGGGATCGTGTCGAGGCGGCGGGCGGCGGTGTGGGTGCAGGCGCCGCTGATCGTCCTCATGATCGCCTACACGGTGCTCGGGCTCTGGATCCTGGGCCAGGCGTACGCCGGCGGCTGAGAGTCACACATCCTCGGCGGCCGTCGCCAGCTCGCAGGCCACCTCATGGACGTCGCGGTTCGCGTTCCAGACCTGCTCCTGGCGCTCCGACCCGGTGCCCTTCTCGAGGATCGCGTCGACGCCGGCCAGGGCCTCGACGCAGCGCAGCTGGCGGGCGATGGGCTTCAGCTCGCGCAGGCGCCGCTTCACGAGCGTGCGGGCCTGCATCTTCACGCGCTTTCCGGCCGAGAGGTCCATCAGCGGGGCGTCGAGGCCGTAGCGGGCGGCCAGCCACTTGTTCTCGGCCATAAGCATGCGGTGGTAGGAGAGCACCGGCTCGCCGCCCTGGAAGCGGTCGACGAGGAGCTTCACGAGGCACTGCACGTAGGCGGCCAGCGCGATCGTGTCCTCGACCCGCGTCTGGCAGTCCATCACCCGCACCTCGAGCGTCCCGAAGCGCGGGTGCGGGCGCACGTCCCACCACAGGTGGGTGTAGTCGCCGATGGCCCCGGTCGCCTCCATGAAGCCGACCGCGTTGGCGTAGTCCTCGTAGCTCTCGAACCGGGGCGGAAGGCCGCTGCGGGGGAAGGCGGCGAAGATCATCGCGCGGGTGGACGCGAGGCCCGTGCGCTCGCCCCGCCAGAACGGCGAGTTGGCCGAGAGCGCGAGCAGCACGGGCAGCTCGATCAGGACGCCCTCCATCACCGCGAGGCAGGCCTCCGGCGTCGGCACGGCGACGTGCACGTGCATCCCGAAGACGAGCTCGCGGCGGGCGACGTACTGGAGCATCTCGACGAGGGCCCGGTAGCGGTCGCGCGCGGTGATCTTCTGGTGCTCGTAGAGCGAGAACGGGTGCGTGCCGGACGCCGCGAGGCGCATGCCCAGCTCGCGTGCGTGCTCCGCGACGTAGGAGCGGATGTGGCGCAGGTCGGCCTCGGCCGCCGGGACGTCCTCGCAGACCACCGTGCCCGACTCGAGCACGCACTGCATGAGCTCCGGCTTCAACCGGTCGGCGAACTCGCTCGCGGCGGACTGCTCGAGCAGCGGCTCGACCCCCGACACGAGATCCCAGGTCGACGGATCGAGGAGCATGTACTCCTCCTCGACGCCGACGGTGAGCGGCGGCCCCGCACCGAAGCGGTGGTCGAGCACGCTCGACCGGGTGCCCCCCTTCCCCCCTCCGGCGGAGTGCGACATTGGAGCGAGGTTCTACCGGATTTCAGGGCGCTTGCCAACGGCGGCAGTACTATGGGCCGAGGCCGAAGTGGCGGAACGGTAGACGCACGCGACTCAAAATCGCGCGGCCGAGAGGCCGTGTGGGTTCGACTCCCACCTTCGGCATCTCAGCCGTAGCGACACCCGGCCTACGGACATGCTGCGACTTCCCCGCAACCCGGGTCCGCGAATCCCCGGATGCCGCCGCGCGCCCCGGCGCCGATGATGATGCCATGTGGACGGTCACCACGACGGGCGATCTCCCCGACGACTTCGACCGGCGTCGCCACAGCGATTCCCGGGGGGCATGGGACGACTATCACGGCCGCATCCTGGCGCTCGAGACCGGCGGCTTCAGCGGCCTCGCCGAGACGGCCGTGAACTACGGCCGCGAGTGGGTGGCCGACCTCCACCGGGGCACGACGCGGATCACGGTCACGATCGAACGGACCGCGTAGCGCGGCCGGCAGGACGCCCGCCCCGCGACCTGACTGCGCCTGGTGCGCCCCGCGCTCGTGACGGAATCAGCAGTGCCGCCTGACGCCGGGCGTCACAGCTCGACGTACGCGCCGACCTCGAACACGCGGTCCGGCGGTATGTGGTACGAGCGGGCCACCGGCGTCGAGTTCTGGTGCAGGAGCGCGAAGAGCCGCTTGCGCCAGCCGGCCATGCGGGCGAGGCCGGTCGGCAGGATCGTGACGTGGTCGACGTAGTACGACGTGCGGTCGAGATCCAGCTCGAGGCCCTGCCGCTGGGCCTGCCCGAGCGCCGCGACGACGTCGGGTTCGTCCTGATAGCCGTACGTCACGGCGACCGCGACAAACCCGAGCCGGAGCTTCTTGATCGCGATCCGCTGGGCCTCCGGGACGTGCGGCACGCCGAGGGTGCGGACATTCACGAGCACCACCCGGTCGTGGACGATGCCGTTGTGCTCGGCGTTGTTGAGCAGGGCCGTCGGGACCGTGTCGAGCGAGGTCGTGAGGAAGACGGCGGTCCCTGGCACCCGGTTCGGCGGCTCGTCGATCATGCGGTTGATGTAGCGGCGGAGCGGCACCCGTCCCTCGCGCACCGCCTCGCCGAGCGCAACCCGGCCGCGGTGCCACGTCGTGAGGATCGTGAAGAAGATCGCGCCGACGACGAGCGGGAACCAGCCACCGCTCAGGACCTTGGTCAGGTTCGCGGCGAAGAACGTGAGCTCGACGAAGAGGAACACCAGGGCCCCGGGGATCACGAGCTTGAGCGGCGTCCGCCACAACGTCCGGAAGACGACGAACGCCAGCAGCGTGTTGGTCGCAAAGATCGCGCTGAGCGCGATCCCGTAGGCGTTCGCGAGGCCGGTGGGCGAACGGAACGTGAAGACGAGCGCGACCACCGCTGCGCACAGGAGCCAGTTCACGGCCGGGATGTAGATCTGGCCCATGATCCGCTCGGACGTGTGCCGGATGCCCATGCGCGGCAGGAAGCCGAGCTGGATCACCTGCTGCGTGACCGAGAACGCACCCGAGATGACCGCCTGCGAGGCGATCACCGTGGCGACCGTCGCCAGGACAACCATCGCCGTCTGGCCGGTCCGGCCGCCCGGGACGAGGAAGAAGAACGGGTTGGAGACCGTCTCTGGCCGTGAGAGGAGCAGGGCACCCTGGCCCATGTAGTTTACGAACAGGCAAGGGAGCGCCAGCCCCAACCAGGCGTGCGTGATGGCCCGGCGCCCGAAGTGGCCCATGTCGGCGTAGATCGCCTCCGCACCCGTCACAGCCAGGAAGACCGACGCCAGCGCGAAGAAGCCCAGCTTGGGGTCGTCGGCCACGAACTGGACGGCGTAGGTGGGTGACAGTGAGCGCACGATGCCCGGATGGCCCGCCACCTCCCTGAGCCCGAGCGCCCCGAGCACGAGGAACCAGACCACCATGACCGGCCCGAAGAGGCCGCCCACTGCGCCGGTGCCAAACCGCTGAAGGGCGAAGAGCGCGACCAGGATGGCGAGCGACAGCGGTACGATCTGGGAGGCCAGCTCCGGCGAGGCCACCTGAAGGCCGGAGACCGCAGACACGACCGAGATCGCGGGCGTCAGCATGCCGTCGCCGTAGAACAGCGAGGCTCCGAGCACGCCGACGATGACGAGCCCGGTCTTGCGCCGGCTCTTCACCACCCGCTCGATGAGCGCGACCAGCGCCATGATCCCACCCTCGCCGTCGTTGTCGACCCGCAGGATGAGCAGCACGTACTTGAGCGTGACGACGAGCGCCAGCGCCCAGAAGATCAGCGAGAGCGCGCCGTAGACTCGAAGCGGCGAAGGCGCCATGGGATGGTCGCCGCTGAAGATGAGCTGGATCGTGTAGAGCGGGCTCGTGCCGATGTCGCCGTAGACCACCCCGAGGGCGCCCAGCGAGAGCGCCAGCGATCCCCATCTGGTCGCCCTCCTGGGCTCGGGGTGCGGCCGCGCCACGGCGGCCGGTGCTTCGATGGTCGCGCCCGCGTTCATCGGCTGGAGCGGAAACCCGGCATCTCCCGAAGCGTCGTCCGGAACGCCTCACGGCGGCATCACGATCGCCCGGCCCGGTGTGCCGATCGCATCACGGTCGCATCACAGCCGTGTCACGGCGGGATGAGAGCTCCCGCCGAGCCGACCACCTGCGACAATCTCTGCATGGTGGCAACCCGTACCGACGGGCGGCTGGGCCCCAGCCGTCCGGTGTCCGCACGACTCCGGGACGCGAGGTCGTCCCGGCTCTCGGCGCTCGTCGCATCCGCGGCGCTGGTCGTGGGGTCGACCCTCGTCGTCGGTGCGCTGACGCCCGAGATCCCCGTGCGCTCTGCCGGCGTCTTCTACCTGGTCGCCGTCCTCGGCGCCTCGTCGGTCTACGGCGTCTGGTGGGGGCTCGCCACGAGCCTGGCATCCGCGCTGGCGTTCAACTTCTTCTTCCTCCCGCCGGAGCACACGCTCGTGGTCAACTCGTCGAGCGACTGGCTGGCGCTGGCCGCGTTTGCGGTGACCGCGGTCGTGACCAGCGATCTTGCGGCGCGGGAGCGAGCCGGCAGGGACGAGGCGGCCCGGCGAGCCGACGAGGCCGCGCTCGGAGAGCGGCTCGCGACCGTCATCGCCACGGCGCCCAACCTGGACAACGCGCTGGCGGCGCTGGGCGATCAGGCCGCGCGGACGCTCGGCGCGACACAGGGCGTCATCGTCCGGGGCTCGAGCCCGTTCCCGAGGCCGGGAGTCCTCCCGCTCGAGCTGAACGGGCGCCCGATCGGCGAGCTGCGCCTCTCCGGCGGCGCGCCCGGCCTGGTCGAATCGCAGCCGGCGCGTCGGGTGGCGCGCCAGCTGGCCGGCCTGATCGCACTCGGCGAGGAGCGCGAGCGGCGCATGCGCGAGGAGGTGAACGCGAAGGCCCTCCAGCGATCGGACCAGCTCAAGACGGCGCTCCTGCGAGCCGTCTCCCACGACCTGCGCTCGCCACTCCAGGCGATCGCTGCCGCCGCCGGCGGTCTGCACTACGCCTCACTCGACGCCGAGGAGCAGGAGCTGCTCGACACGATCGGCTCGGAGACCGGCCGCATGAGCCGGATGGTCGAGAATCTGCTCGACCTTTCGCGTCTGACCGCGGGCGCACTCCCGCCGGTCGCCGACTGGCTCGACCCGCGGGAGCTCGTCGAGGCCGCGATGAGCGAGCTCTTCCGGGACGGGCCGCAGAATCGCGTGCGGCTGGTGGTCATGCCCGAGGTGCCGCTGGTGCACGGCGACGGCCCGCAGCTCCAGCGGGTCGTCGTCAACGTCCTCGAGAACGCGCTCAAGTTCTCGCCGGCCGATCGCCCGGTCGACGTCAGGGTGGCAAGACGCGACGGAGCCGTCGAGATCACCGTCTCCGACGAGGGCTCAGGAGTGGCGGCGAGCGACGCTGAGCGAATCTTCGAGGCGTTCGCGCGGGGTGACCGCACCGACGTCCCGGGGTCCGGGCTCGGCCTTGCGATCGCGCGGGGGCTGGCCCGCGCGAACGGCGGTGATCTGTGGCTTGCCCCGCCGGCCAGCCGCGGAGCGACGTTCGTGCTCTCGTTGCCGACGACGGCGCGCGGCGGCCGATGAGCGGCGAGCCGCTGATCCTGGTCGTCGACGACGAGCGGCCGATCCGGCGCGCGCTCGAGGTCACGCTGACGAAGGCGGGCTACCGCGTGGCGACGGCCGGGAGCAGCGCTGAGACACTGACGGCGGCGGCGCTCTCCCCGCCCGACCTGGTGATCCTCGACCTCATGCTCCCGGACGGCGACGGCGCCGAGCTCTGCGCCGAGCTGCGTGACTGGCTGGCCGCGCCGATCCTCCTCATCTCCGCCGTCGAGGCCGAGGGCGAGAAGATCCGCGCACTCGACGCCGGCGCCGACGACTACCTCACGAAGCCGTTCGCGGTCGGCGAGCTCCTCGCGCGCGTGCGCGCGCTCCTGCGCCGGGCCGGAGGCGCAGCACCGCGCGACAGCCTGATCGAGGTCGGCCGGCTCGCCGTCGACCTGCCTCGCCGGTCCGTCGCCGTCGACGGGGCCGAGATCCACCTGACGCCGACCGAGTTCGATCTCCTGAAGGAGCTGACGCTCGCCGCCGGGCGGCCGCTCACGCATCAGATGATGCTGCGCAAGGTCTGGGGCCCCGGGTACGCCCGGGAGACACAGCTCCTGCGCACGCACATGGGACGCCTGCGCGACAAGTTGGAAGCCGGCGGGCTCGCGCGCGATTCGATCGAGACGCTGACCGGAGTCGGCTACCGGCTTCGTGATGGCGCCGGAGCCTCGACGAGCTACGGAATCAGCAGGTAGACGAGCCTGGTCGCCGCGCCGTGCGGCCGGCCGATCAGGACGCCGCGGGCGTTTCGGTACTTGCCAGTCCCACCGGCGATCGGGAGCTTGATCGTGATCTGGCCCGACGCCCTGACGCGGCCGACGCCGACCGCGGTGATCTGCCCGCCGGCCAGCGTGGCCGTCGCGGTGATGACGAGGTGCGCCCCGCCGTTCTGCGTGAACGCGGAGAACACCTCGTTCACGTCCAGGCGCCCGACCGTGGAGTCCTGGCGCCGCGACACCAACCTGCCCTCGACGACGATCGCGTCGCCCTGGCTGGAGCCGACCGGGTCGTTGTCGAGCGCGGTGGCCACGAAGTCCTGCGCCCTGAGCTGGATCCGGCGCTCGCGTCTGATGTGCGGCACGGAGACCGGGGCGCCCCGGCCGGCACCGAAGCCCCACGCCCGCAAGCCGTGCGTTGACGACCCGCCCTCGGCCGCCGCGATGCCGGCGACGAGGCTGACTGCCGCTGCCCCGAGCAGTCCGAGGACGACGAGCATGCGTCGCGACACTGAGAGACCTCCGTTCGAACTCGGACAGGAGAAGTCGTTTTCTTCTATCGGCGCACCGGTTGTCCTGCGCGCCGGCAGCGGAAGCCGGTTACCCGTCGAGCAGGCCGATACCCAGCGCGTGCGCCATGACCGGCGCGAGGCCCACCAGCTCGTCAAGCTCCATCGCCACGCCGCGCAGGCCCTGGATCCCCTCGAGGTCGTCGAGCCGGCACCGGCGCATCTCGGAGTGGGCGAGCTCCGCGTGGTGGAACGCCGCGCCCCGAAGATCGCAGTCGACGAACCGCACGTGCTCGCCGCGCATGCCCGCGAAGTCGGCCTCGCGCAGGCTGCAGCTCTCGAACGTGACGTGCGCGAGCTTCGCGTGGCGGATCGTCGCCATGTCCGCGCCGCAACCGCGCCACAAGCAGTCGCGGAGCTCGGCCTCGGCGAGCTGGAGGCCCGTCAGCCGGCCGCCCTCGACGACGACCCGGGTCAGCGATCCGCCGCGAACGGTCGTCGTCGCCAGGTTGGGGTTGTCGAAGACGGCGTCACGGAACGCGCAGTCCCGGAGCTCCGCGCCGGACAGGTCGGGATCGCGAAGCACGACGCCGGAGCACTCCACGCCGTCGACTCGTCCCACGCACGCGACGCCCGCCAGCTCGACCTCGTCGAAGGAGTCGCCGTCGCGCAGCGGCCCGGCGACCGCTCGCGCAGCGAGGTCGCGTAAGAGCCGCGGAGCCTCCGGGTGGCGATCGGCGGGCACAGGCGCGAGACTAGCGTGCATGGCCTGGCTCCCCTCAGGGTTCGTCGCGCCCGACAGGGTCGAGCTCTCGACCGGCCACCACCTGCGCCCGATCCGCGAGGCGGACACTCCGATCGACCACCCGGCGGTCATGGGATCGCGCGAGCGGCTGTGGGAGATGTACGGCGAGATCTGGGGCTGGCCGCCCGCCGACATGTCCTATGAGGCCGACCGGGTCGACCTAGCGCGGCACGAGGCGGAGATCGCCGCGCACGAGAGCTTCAACTACGCCGTGCTCGACGCCGGCGAGACCACGCTTCTGGGCTGTGTGTACGTCGATCCTCCCGACGACCGCTCGCCTCCGGGCGCCGACGCCGTCGCCTCGTGGTGGGTCGTCGACGACGCGGTCGGCACCGAGCTGGAGCGCGCGCTCGACGAGCTCGTCCCTGACTGGCTGGCCGAGACGTGGGGCTTCCGGTCGGTGCACCGCCTTCCCTGAGCCTAGCTCCGCGCGGGGGCGGGCCACTCGTAGTCGGCCGGCAGCAGGTCGAGCAGGTCGGACACACGGAGCCGGCCGCCGGGCCGCAGGAGGCGCGTCCTGTGGATCTCGTAGCTGTTCCGCCGCCCGACCCGGTGACGCGTCACGAACCCGCCGTCGACCAGATCGCGCAGGATCATCTGGGCCGCGCGCTGGCTCAGGCCGACGTCGCTGGCAACGTCTGCGAGCCTGATGTCGGGATCGCGCGCGATGCGGAGCAGAACGGCGCTGTGGTTGGTCAGGAACCGCCAGTTCGCTCGGCCGCCACCGCCTTGGCAGCCGGTTTCAGTCATGCACCGCATCCTAGCGTTGTCTCAGGACAAAACACCCGGAGGCGGCCGGATGCGGACGCGCTACTCGCGCGAGTCGCCGCGCAGGATCTCGAACATCGCGTGCAGCCCCAGCTCGTGCACCCAGTCGCCGAGGATCGCGGCGTCGACGCCGGCCCGCTCCAGCGCGAGCACCTGGTCGCGCGTGCGGATGCCGCCCTCGGACAGGACGACCTTGCCGGCCGGCACCTCCTCGAGGAGCGAGAACGTCCGCTCGAGGTCGAAGCCCCGGTCCTCGAGGCGGTTCTCGACCAGGAACGAGTCCGGATCGAGCAGCTCCAGCGCCACCTCGATCTCCTCCTCCTCCGCCACCTCGACCACCACGTCGAGGCCGAGCTCCCCGGCGACGGCCTGCATCCGCACGAACCCGTCCTCGTCGTCGTCGAACGCCGCTGCGATCAGCACCACCCCGTCGGCCCCGCCGAGCCGGCTCTCGTACAGCTGGTAGGGGTCGATCAGGACGCCTTTGTGGAGGACGGGCAGGCGCGTGGCCTCGAGCCCCGGCGGCACCGACTCCGTGGCGGCGGCCAGGCCGGCGACGCCCGCATCCTGCGCGTCGGCGATGAGTCCCGGGTCGGCCTCTGCGATCCGCAGCACGAACGAGATCTCCTCCCCGACGATGCCCTCGGTGAACGGCCGGATCGCATCCAAGCGGCGCACCGCCTCCTCCAGCTCGGGAAGAGGCCTCGCGCCGCGGCGCTCCTCGAGGGCCCGGCGGCTCGACGAGATGCGTCGGTCAAGCGACTGCATTCGCCGTCAGCTCAGGGGGATCGGATGGCCGGAGGGCGCGGGGTGACCGGATCTCCGGCTGGTCGGGCTCGACCGGTAAGGGAGGCATCAACGCGCCCAGTCTATCTCACACCCCAAGCCGGTCGAGCTCGGCCGCGTCGCGCCGCCAGCTCGGACGCACGCGCACGCGGATCTCGAGGTACACCGAGGAGCCGAGCACGGCCTCGACCTGGGGACGGGCAGCCGTGCCGATCGCCTTGACCATCGCCCCGCCCTTCCCCACCAGGATGCGCTTCTGCGACTCGGTCTCGCAGATCAGGCTCGCCTCCACCACCGTCGGCCCGCCCTTGCGCGCCCGCATCTCCTCCACCTCCACCGCGACCGCGTGCGGCACCTCGTCGCGGGTCAGGCGCAGCGCCTGCTCGCGCACGAGCTCTGCGATGCGGTGCTCGACGGGCTGGTCGGTCGTCACGCCCTCCGGGAAGTACGACGGGCCGGGCGGGAGGAGTGCGGCGACGTCCTCGAGCAGCCCCTCGATCCCGTCGCCCCGGAGCGCGCTCACCGGGTGGACAGAGTGCACCCCGCCCAGCTCTGCCGCGGCCGCGAGCGCCGGGAGGACCCGGTCTGGCCCGAGTCCGTCGACCTTGTTCACGACGACGACGCACGGGGCCGATCCAGGCCGGAGGACGCGCTCGGCGATGAAGCGGTCGCCGGGCCCGATGGGGACGCGGGCGTCGAGCATGAGCAGCGTCGCGTCCGCGTCGGCGAGGGCGGCGTCGACGCCGCGCTGCATGCGCTCGGTCAGCCGGTCGAACGGCTTCTGGAACCCGGGCAGGTCCGCCAGGATGGCCTGGTACCCCGTGCGGGTCACGACGCCGAGGGCCCGCCGGCGCGTCGTCTGGGGAGTCGCCGAGACCGCCGCGACGTGCTCGCCGACCAGCGCGTTCACGAGCGTCGACTTGCCGACGTTCGGTCGGCCGGCCAGCGCGATCACTCCCGAGCGGTGCCCGGGCTCGTTCACGGCACGAAGCGGTCGGGCAGAAGCTCGGAGAGCGGCGCCGCCACGACCTCGCCGCCGCTTCGGTACACCACGATCATCTCGGGCCCGAACTCGGCCAGCACCTGGCGGCAGGCCCCGCACGGCGGGGCGGAGCCGGCGTCGGCGTGGACGGCGATGGCCGCGAACTCGCGCAGGCCGGCCGTGACGGCGGCGAAGACGGCGTTGCGCTCGGCGCACGAGGTGAGGCCGAAGGAGGCGTTCTCGACGTTCGCGCCCAGGACCGGCCTGTCTCCACCGGCGGGCTGGAGCGCCGCGCCGACCGGGAACTGCGAGTAGGGCGCGTACGCGTTCCCCGCGGCGCTGCGGGCCGCCTCGTAGAGGCGCAGCTCGTCGTCGGTCGGTGTCCGCACCGGTCGATCGTAGCCGTGCAGCTACGGGGCCGGCAGGGTGGTGCCGCCCGGCGCCGGGAGCACCGTCGCCCCGCCGGAGCCGCCGGCCGGCGCCGGCGTGGACGTCGTCACCGGCGCGGGGCTCGTCACCGGCGCGGGCGGGGTCGCGACCTGGGTCGGCGTCGCGTGCGCGGGCGGTCGGTGCGCGTGTGCGTGGTGCGTGTGCGCCGGGCGATGGGCCGAGGCGTGCCGGCGCCGGAGGTTCGGAGGCCTTCGGTGGGCGGGATGTGCGGCGGCCGTCGCCGGCGCAACTCGCGTGACGGGCAAGGTCGCAGGCCCGCCCGGGTTCGGCGCCGTGCTTCGCGCACGGGCGCCCGGATCGACGAGCGCCAGCCCCGTCACCGCTGCGGCAAGCGCTCCCGCGACTGCCAGGGCGATCCGGCGCCGGCGGCCGGGCACACGGCCGGCCGCCCGTTCCATGGCGTCGTGCTCGTCCTCCTCGAAGATCCCGCGCAGGCCCGGCGGCTCTGAATCGCCGGAGGCGGCGGCGTCCGTCCCGACCCGCTCGAGCTCGTCGAGGCATGCTCCCAGCGACGCGAACCCGCCCGCCGCCGCGCGCTCGGCCCAACCGGCCAGCCCGGCGGGCATGTGCGCCCGGGCGACGAGCGCGTCGAGCAGCCGCACCAGCAGCCGCTGGCCACCGCCGGGGGGCGCGGCGGGGTCGGCTCCCGGCCGGGGAAGGAGCGGCCGCTCGAGGAACGGTGTCGGCCCCGGGCCGACGGCGAAGTCGTCGACGCCGGCCACCTCCGGCTCGAAGCCGGCGGCGGCCACCCGCTCGACGAGCCGCCCGAACCCCAACACGAGCCGGGCGGCATCGGCCGCCCCGGGCAGTCGCATCGCCCGCCACCGCACGACCGGCACTCCGAGGCTGGGGGGAAGCGCCAGGTACCAGTGGTCGCGGTGGCGGCCGAAGTCGAGCACGCCGCAGACCTCGCCGCAGGCGATGCCGCGCCAGCGGCCGATCGCGTCGGCGAGGTCGTCCTCAGCCCATGCGCCCGTGAGGAACACGAGCCGCACCTGGCTGGCGCGGCCCGAGTGCGTGTCGAGCGCGTCGACCGGGCCGCCCGGGTTGCGGGCGAGGGCGGTCGGGCTGACCAGGTACCGGTCGGCCACGACGTTGGCGGGGCGGGCGGGAGCGGCCATGCCCCCAGCGTAGGCACGCACGTGTCACGCGACGACGCCCGAACCGTCACAACCTCGTCACAGATGTGCACATCCGCCAAGGGTTAAGAGGAGGGACAGTCCCTGAACTCTCGCGTGCGACGTTTCGTTGCGGTAACGACACAAACGGTCCCGGCGGTTGAGGCGCCGGCGAAGACCGCGCTCTTCGCCGGCGCGCACCAGACCTGCGCGACCCCTCGAGGAGGGCGCCCCAACGGGGGAACCCGGGTTCCCCCGTGTTAAGAGAACGCCTGGAAGATGGCCGCCGTCACCATGGCACCGAGCACGCCGCCGTAGATCACCTCGAGCGTCGTGTGCACCTTGGCCTCGACCCGGGTCTGGACGACCAGGAGCGCCATCATGAACACGAGCGTGGAGACCAGGACCTGGTTCTCGTACGACTGGGTGACGAACGTGACCGCCGCCCAGCCCCCGAACGCGACGGCAGCGTGGCCGGACGGGAGCCCGCCCCGGAGCGGGGTGCCCGTGCCGAACCGGGCCTTGATCCCGATCACGAGCATGATGACGACCGCGATCGCGATCACCGTGACGTGCGGCGGGGAGTGCTGCACCGTGTCGATGGCGCGGCTCGACGGGTTGCGGAGCCGCGGCCCGAACACCAGGTACCCGACGAAGAGCGCGTTCACGGCCGCCACCAGCACGGCGCCGGCGGCGATGTCCTTGGCGGCCCGCGCAACCGGGTCGAACGTGCTCGTCGCGAGGTCGATCGCCTTCTCGAGCGCCGTGTTGATCATCTCGGCGATGAGGACGAACGAGACCGAGAGCATGAGCGCCAGCATCTCGAACCGGCTCGCCCCCAGCACGACGCCGAGCGGCAGCACGGCCAGCGCGACGATGAAGTGGATGCGCATGTTGCGCTGGGTGCGGACCACGTAGATCACGCCCTCGAACGCGTAGTTGAAGCTCGCGACCAGGCTGCCCGCCTCGCGCCGGGCGGCCGAGAACGGGGCCGAGCGGCGGGCGGCGCGGCGGGTCTCGTCGCCGTTACGAAGGACGGACGGCGGCAACGGGCCCGATCCCCTCGACGATGGCCTCTTGGCGGCGGAGCATGTCTCCGTTATCGGCCTCGTGGTCGTAGCCCACGAGATGCAGTGCGCCGTGCACGAGGAGGAGCGCGATCGGCGTTCCGTCGGCCTCGGCCCGCTCCGGGCACACGACGACGTCGCCGAGCTGGCGCGGAAGCCCGTCCGGCAGGCTGTCGCGGCCGTCCAGCGGGAACGACAGCACGTCGGTCGGCTCGTCCTTCCCGCGGTGGGCGGCGTTCAGCGCCGCCATCTCCCCGGCCCCGACCAGGACGACGCCGACCTCACCGGACGTGACGCCCTCGGCCCGGAACGTGGCGGCGACGGCCGCGCGGGCCGCCGCCTCGTCGACCGCGTGCCCGCTTCGGTTCTCGAGCTCGACGTGCACGGTCATTCACGCGCGCCTTCGCCGGTCTGCTCGGCGTGCTCGGCGTACGCGCTCACGATCCGCTGAACGAGCTTGTGGCGGACGACGTCCGCGTCCGAGAAGCGCACGAACGCCACTTCCGGGACGCCGTCGAGCACCCGCATCACGTGCATGAGGCCGGAGCGCTGGTCGCGGGGCAGGTCGACCTGGGTGATGTCGCCGGTGACCACGACCCGCGAGCCGAAGCCGAGCCTCGTCAGGAACATCTGCATCTGCTCCGGGCTCGTGTTCTGGGCCTCGTCCAGGATGATGAACGAGTCGTTCAGGGTGCGGCCACGCATGAACGCGAGCGGCGCCACCTCGACCATCCCCTTGTCCATGTAGGACGCCAGGCGCTCGGCGTCCAGCATGTCGTGCAGGGCGTCGAAGAGCGGGCGCAGGTACGGGTCGACCTTCGCCAGGAGATCGCCCGGGAGGAAGCCGAGCCGTTCCCCGGCCTCGACCGCCGGCCGGGTGAGGATGATGCGCGCGACCTCGCGCTCGCCGAGAGCCGCCACCGCCAGGGCGATCGCGAGGTACGTCTTGCCGGTGCCGGCCGGGCCGATCCCGAACGTGACCGTGTTGGCACGGATGGCGTCGACGTAGCGCTTCTGGCCGATCGTCTTCGGGGAGACCTGCTTGCCGCGGTGCGTCCAGACGACGTCGTGCAGGACCTCCACCGCACGGCCGTCCTCGGTCAGGACGCCCGCCACGGCGTCGACCGTCTGCGGCCCCACGCTCACGCCCTCCGCGACCAGCTGCTCCAGCTCCACCATGACCGACCGGGCCCGCTCGACCGCCTCGTCGTCGCCGGCGAGCGTGAGCTCGTTCCCGCGCAGGTAGGCCTGCACGCCGGCCCGCTCGGCCAGCGCCCTGAGCATTGCATCGCGGTCGTGCCCGAGCTCCGTCGCGAGCTCGTTCTCAACCGAGAGTTTCACCCGTGCCATGCGCCGGGAAGTGTAGATTTCCGGAGGGGGCATGGACACGCTGCGGCTCATCTTGGGCTCGAAGGCGTTCGCCACGATCGCGGGCGGCTCCCTTCTCATGGTCCTGGGCGCGGCCCTCGGCGTCGCGATCGGGTCGGACTCGAGCTCGAACGCGGCCACGTCTCTCAAGACCGTGACCAGGAACGGGACGACCCGCATCGTGGCCGTCTCCGCCAAGCCGAAGACGGTCGACCGCAAGGTCAAGGTGACGATCACCAGAAAGCGGACGGTGAAGGGCCCGGGCTCGACCTCGGTGGAGACCGTGACCGGGCCGACTCACACGGAGACGCGGACGGTGACCAGGACGCAGACCGTCACCACGACCGTGCCGACGACCGTCACGACCACGACGACCGTCACGACGTCGCTTCGGCCCGGGCCGTCAGGGCCCTAGATGATTGATTCAATCATCGAGCCGGGCCCGCACCAGCGCAGCGGCGGCGGCGCCGTCGACCCGCCCCCCGCCCCGGGCGGTCACAAGGCCCATGACCCGGCCCATGTCGCGCATCGACTGGGCGCCGGCCTCCTGGATGGCGCTCTCCACGAGGGCGGCGAGCTCCGCCTCGGACAGGGCGGCCGGGAGGTACGCCTCGATCAGCGGCACGTCCGCCAGCTCTGCGGCGGCGCGATCGTCGCGGCCGGCGGCCCGGTAGCTCTCGGCGGCCTCCAGCCGCTGCTTCCGCTCGCGCCGTAGCACCGCCTCGGCGTCCTCCTGCGAGAACTCACCGGCCGGCACCGCCTTCTCGGCCCGCTGGAGCGCGGACAGCACGAGCCGCAGGGCGTCCACCCGGGTGCGGTCGCCTGCCCGCATCGCGTCCGTCAGGTCGGACTTCACGCGGTCGATCACAGCTCCACCTCCACCATCGTCCCCGGGCGCCCGCCCGGCACCACGAACGGCGTGTAGTCGTCGGCGTACCCGCGCCCGGCCTCCGTCTCCACCAGGACGAGCTGGCGCGTGCCGCGAAGCGCCCGCCGGTGGGCGCGCGCCTGGCGCTCGGCCAGGTCGCGCAGGCGCCGCGACCGCTCGGCCTTGACGGCGGCGGGCACCGGGTCGCTGGCCTCGTCGGCCGTGCCCGGACGAGGCGAGTACGGGAAGACGTGCACGCGCGTGAACCCGGCTTCGCGGACGGCGTCCAGCGTGTGCTCGAAGGCGGCGTCGTCCTCGGCCGGGTGGCCGACGATGACGTCGGTCGTCAGGTTGACGCCGCCGACGCGCTCGCGGGCCCGGCGCATCGCCCGCAGGAACGCCCGCGCGGTGTAGCGGCGCCGCATCGCCTCGAGGACGCCGTCGTCGCCGGACTGCATCGGCACGTGGAGGTGGCGGGCGACGCCCGGACGCCCCATCGCGGCGAGGAGCGCGTCCGAGACGTGGTTCACCTCGATGGACGAGAGCCGCACGCGGTCGATGCCCTCCACCTGGGCGACGGCGGCGAGCAGGTCCGCGAGGCGCATGCCGGCCGCTCGGTCGCGGAAGCATCCCAGGTTGATGCCGGTGAGCACGACCTCGCGGTGGCCCTGCCGGGCCCGGCGGACGACGTCGGCCAGGACGTCGGCGCCGCGGCGGCTGCGGCTCCTCCCGCGCACCTGCGGGATCACGCAGTAGCTGCACGTGAAGGAGCAGCCGTCCTGGATCTTCACGTACGCGCGCGTGCGCGGGAATGCAGGCTGCGGGCCGGCGCAGCCCAGGTCGCCCACCCAGCCGGCGACGATGCGCGGCACCGCCTCGGGCGCGCCGCGCACGACCGTGACGTTCTCGGCGACGTCCTCGAACGCCGCCCCCCGGAGGTTCGCGCCGCAGCCGGTGACGACCACCCGCTCGGCGGTGCGGGCCGCCCGCCGGACGGCCTTGCGCGACTTCGCGACGGCCTCGGCGGTGACGCAGCAGGTGTTGACGATGCGCAGCGCCGCCCGGCCGGGATCGACCTCCGCGTGCCCGGCTGCGACGAGCCGCTCGCGGATCTCCTGGGCGTCGGTCATCGACACCTTGCATCCCAGGAACTCGGCGGCGAAGCCGCTCATCCCAGGAACCCCAGCTCGCGCAGCGCGAGCGCGGCGGCGACGATCGCGGCGGTCTCGGTGCGAAGGACGACCGGCCCGAACGTCGCCACGGCCACGCCGCTCGCCCGGGCCAGCTCGAGCTCGGCCTCCGAGAACCCCGGCTCCGGGCCGATCAGCAGTGTCGTCTGGCGGCGGCCCACGATCCGGTCGGCCAGACCGCCGGACGCGCCCTCGTGGGAGAGGACGACCGCCTCGGGCGAGAGCACGTCGGCGTAGGCCGCCGGCTCGAGGACCTCCGGGACGCGCGCCTGCTTGGACTGCTTCGCCGCCGCCTCGGCCACCCGCCGCCAGCGCTCGATCCGCCCTGCCGTGAACCGGCCCTTCAGGAGCTCGGTACGTAGCGCGCCGATGCGCGCCACGCCGAGCTCGGTCAGCTTCTCGACCGCGCTGTCGGAGCGGGCGCCCGGCTGGGCGATCCACACGGTCACGGTTGGTGCGGCCACGGCGGCGATCTCCTTCACGAGCTCCAGGCCGCCGGCCACGACCCGCGCCTCGTGCACGCGACCGCCGGCGGCGACCTCGCAAGTATCGCCCACCCGCAGCCGCAGAACGCGCTCCAGGTGGTGGCGGTCGGCCGGCGCGAGGGTAGCCAGGCCGTCCGCCACGTCCTGCGCGAAGAACCGGTACGCGTGGCGCGTCATGGCTCGAGCAGCTCCGCGGCCCAGCCGTCGACCTCTGCCCGCAGGCCGCCTCCGAGCGTCTGGCCGGCGGTGAGCCCCGACGCCAGGATCCGCGGCGGCAGGTCAGCCCTCCGAAGCAGCCGCTCGAGGATGCCGAGCTCGAGGTTCGCGAGCCAGAGCGGCGCGGACGGCAGCGGGTCGGCCAGGACGTCCGCCGATGCGACGGCGACCTCGACGCCGTTCCGGCTCGCGTTGTCGGCCGTCGCGCCGACCGCCAGCGGATCCACGTCGAACGCCTGGATCGGCCCGAAGCCGAGCCGCACCGCGGCGACCGAGAGGACGCCCGAGCCGCAGCCGAGGTCGAGCGCCGGCGACGGCTCCAGGCGGGCGAGCAGGTCGAGGGCCGCCCGGGTCGAGCCGTGCGCCCCGGTGCCGAACGCGCGGCCGGGGTCGATCACGACCGCGAGGGCGTCCGGGTCCGGCTCGAACCAGGGCGGCCCGATCCAGACCGGCCCGACGCGTACCGGGCGGTGAAAGGCCCGCCAGGCGTCCTCCCAGCCCGGCTCGACCGCCTGCGGCTCGAGGTCCGAGGCCGGCGCCTCCTCGGCGTAGCCCGCCAGGACGACGTCCGCGCCGTCTCGCTGCTCCTCGACCCCTTCCGGGAAGAGGTCGAGCATGCGCGCGAGGGCGACCTCGGCGTCGGCGGCCGGGACGCGCAGCGAGTAGCGGTTCACCGGAAGGCGGCGCGCAGGCGGCCGAGGAAGCTCTCGTCGGAGGAGTAGGTGGCGTCGTCGACGCCGCGCTCGAAGCCCCGGAGCTGTGCGCGCTGCTCGTCGGTCAGCTTGCGCGGGATCATCACGCCGACCACGATCCGGTGGTCGCCCCGGCCGCGCCCTCCCAGCACCGGGATGCCGCGGGCCCGCAGCACGATCACCTCGCCCGGCTGCGTGCCGGGCTTGACCTCGATCTCGTACGGGCCCTCCAGCGTCTCGACCGTCACGGTCGTCCCCAGCGCAGCACGAGTGAACGGCAGGTCGAGCACCGTGACCAGATCGTTGCCGTCGCGCTCGAAGCGGGGATCGGGCGCGACCGTGACGTGCACGTAGAGGTCGCCGGCGCCGCCCTCTCCCTCGTGGCCGCGGCCGGCGAGGCGCAGCCGCTGGCCGGACGCGATGCCCGGCGGCACCTGCACCTCGACGCTCTTCCGCACCGAGAGCCGGCCGCGCCCGCGGCAGTCCTGGCAGGGCGACTCGATGCGCACCCCGCGGCCGCCGCAGACCGCGCACGGCGAGGCCTGGACGAACTGGCCGAAGGCCGTCTGGGCGACGTGCTGGACGCGGCCCGAGCCCCCACACTCCGGGCACGCGGTCGGCTGGGTGCCGGGCTCCGCGCCGGTCCCCTCACAGCGTTCGCACGCCGTGATGAGGTCGACGCCGACCTCGCGCGTGGCGCCGAAGGCCGCGTCGGCCAGCGACAGCTCGATCGTCGCCGCGGCGTCGCCGCCACGGGGCCGGGCGCGCCGGCCGCCGGAGAAGATGTCGTCCCCGAAGAACGCCCCGAGCAGGTCGGACAGGCTCGAGAAGTCCATGAACTGCTCGGTGTGGAACTGCGTCCCGGCCATGCCCGCGTGCCCGTACCGATCGTACCGGGCCCGGGTCTCGGAGTCGCTCAGAACCTCGTAAGCCTCGGCGGCCTCGCGGAAGCGCTCGCCCGCCTCGGCCTCCGGGTTCACGTCGGGATGGAGCTCGCGCGCCAGCCGCCGGAACGCCTTCTTGACGTCCGCATCAGAGGCATCCCGAGAGACGCCCAGGACGTCGTAGTAGTCTCGTTTCGCGGCCACGCCCGTAGTCTACGGGCGGGCTTTCACCACTCGTGGAAGCCGCGGCCGCCGCGATGGTGATGGACCTGCGCCAGGAACAGCGCAAGCGACGTTGCCCACAGAAACAACGCCGGCCGCTTCGTCAGAACCCTCATCGTCGTACCTCCCGTGCCCGTTGACGGAGTCTTCCGTCGCCTACCAGCGGACGTCCTGCAGAGCGTCGGCCGCCCTCCGGTAGAGCTCGGCGGCCCGCTCCGGGTCGCCGCGCCTAGTCGCCACGTCGCCGAGCGCTACCCATGACCCGGCCATGTGGCTGATCGATTCGACCGCGGCGAAGCACTCCGCCGCTGCCTCGAAGTCGCGCTCGGCCTCCTCGACGAGATCCAGCCCGAGACGGGCCTTGCCCATGACGAGACGAGCGTTCCCCTCTTCTTGTCGGTATTCCGCGCGGCCGCCCAATAGCTCGATCGCGCGATTTGCGCTGTCAATCGCCCCTTCGGGGTCACCGGAGTGCAGGCGCGCCGATGCGAGCGAGGAGGCGGCGAACGCCGCGTCGATCCTGTTGTCCTGCTCGACGGCGATCCGGAACGACTCGCGCAGGAGCGGCACCGCGTCCTGCGGGCGGCCGGTGATCGCGTGCAGCTGGCCGAGGTTGTTCAGGAGCTTGCCGACGTACTCGTGGTCGGACACACGCTCGAAGAGCGCCCTCGACCGCTCGGCGTACTCCTGCGCCCGGGTGTACTCGTTGCGGCGCTCCGCGACGAGGGACGCGTCGAGATACGTCTCGGCGAGCACGCGGTCGTCGTCCAGCGCCCGCGCGAGCTCGAGCGCCTGCTGGACATCCTCCGCCGCGGCGGTGAAGTCCTTCTGGCGCCGGCGGATCTTGGCGCGCGTGTTCAGGATGCGCACGCGGAGCGCGTCGGACGTGCGATCGGCCTCGCCGGCCAGGCGCAGCGCCTCGTCGAGCAGCGCGAGCGACGTGGCGTGGCTTCCCATCTTGAAGCGCACGACGCCCAGGCGGTAGAGCGCGTCGGCATGGTCGGCCGCGGCGCCCTCGAGCCCTGCGGCGGCCGACGCGGCCGCGCCCAGCACGCCGGCGGCCTCCTCGAGCCGGCCCTGGTGATGGACCGCCCAGCCCAGCGCCATGCCGTGCCGCAGCGCCAGGTGCGGGTCGCCCGCCGCGTCGACGGCGCCCTTCACGCGCGTGAGCTCCGAGTCGGCCTCCGCGTAGCGGCGCGCCTCCAGCGCGGCCTCCGCGCGCGCGACGACCGACGTGGTCTCGGCGACGGCCGCCGGCGACGCCGCGCCCTCGATCGCCGGCCGCTCGACGCCCAGACGGTCGGCGAACCAGGCAATGGCGGCCTCGGAGGGCTTGGTCTTTCCGAGCTCGACCTGGCTCACGTACTCCTTGGTGAAGCGCTCGCCGCCCAGCTCGGACTGGGTCAGGCGGGCCTCGAGACGCAGCGCCCGCACGCGCGCGCCGACCCCTTCGGGGGCAGCCTGCCGGACGCGGCGGCCGCGGCGCTCGGATGTCCTCGTGCCTCTCATCCCACTCACAGTAGCGGATGACCTTCTACTTGACCACCCCGGCCTGCGCGAATCATGCTATGGGACTGATTCGGCTTCTGGAGAAGGAATCCTGCGGTCAATCGGTTGCAGATCGTTCTACTTGATTTCACCCTTTTCAGGTACTTGACTAGAGCCGCCCGGATCGGCTATGGTGAGCCCACAACGCGAAGACGGCACGTTCGAGACGGCGATGTCGGAGGTGGATCGTGAAGCCGGTGGGCCGCCGGCAGCAGGATTCGGGAAGCTTCCGGGGTCTCATCGCCCAACTCGGCGCCGGGGGTCGGAGTCACAAGCGCGGTGGTGAGGACTGGAGCCCCTCACCACCGCGCGACTCACTTGACCACCGGGGCCTGGCCCGATGGGGGTTCCGCCCGCCTCGAACCCCTCACTCCTCGTAGACCTCGGCCACGAACTCGGACAGCGCGTGCGCGGCGCCGCGCACCGAGCGGATCGCGGCCGCGTAGTCCATCCGGCGCGGGCCGATCAGGGAGACGGTGCCGAGGTTCCGGGTCGCGAGGCCGTAGTTGGCGGCCACCATCGCCAGGCCGCGCATGTAGGGGACGCTGTGGTCGGCCCCGATCCGCAGGTACGGGCGCGGCGAGTCGAGCGCCTGGCGGAGCATCTCGAGCATCCCCACCCTGCCCTCGAGCACGCGGACGAGGTCGTTGATCGCAACCAGGTCGTCGACGTGCATCTCCTCGAGCAGGCGCGCGCCGCCCCCGACGTAGAGCTGCTGCTCGGCGGCCTCGACGAGCTCCGTGAACGCCGGCCGCAGGATGTCGAGGAACACCTGCTCGGTCGGCGACAGGCCCGGCTCGTCGAGCCGCGTCACGAGCATCCGCGCGCCGAGGCGCACGCCCGTCAGCTGCTCGTTCAGGAACGCGTTCGCCCATTCGGCGAGCTTCGGGTCGACCACGCCGGGGAACGGGAAGATCCGCTTCGTGACGCCGCCCGTGGCCGTGATCACGACCACCATGACGACCTGGGGCTGCAGCAGCAGCACCTCGATGTGGCGGATCTCGGTCGACTCGAGCCGCGGCGCCGAGACCAGGGCGACGAGCGACGTCACCTGGGAGAGCATCTCGGTCGTGACCCGAAGCGCGGTGTCGACCTCGCTGCGGACGCTCGACAGGTCGACCGGCAGGACGGCCGGCGGGAGCGGCTGCTCCAGGAGCGACTCGGCGTAGAGCCGGTAGCCGGCGTCCGTGGGCACGCGCCCCGCCGACGTGTGCGGATGATCGAGCAGGCCGCGCGACTCGAGCTCGGCGAGCTCGTAGCGGACGGTCGACGACGAGGCCTCGACCGCGCCCAGCTCGACGAGCGTCTTCGACCCGACGGGGTGCCCGGTCGCGATGTAGGCGTCGACCAGGTGCGTCAGGATCACGAGCTGCCGCGGCGTGAGCGGCGACCGCGCGCTCATCGCAGCACGCTCGCGACCACGTCGTTCGCCAGGAAGCGCCCGCGCTCCGTGAGCGCCAGCGACCCGTCCTCGCGGACCAGCATCCCGGCAGCGGCCATCCGCTCGCAGGCCTCGTCGTCGACGAGCACGGCCAGGCCGTTCAGCTCGAGCGGCACGTCGAGCCGGAGGCCCAGCATCAGCCGCTCCGTCCCCCGCTCGTCCGGCGTCAGAAGCTCGACGTCCACCGGCGGCCGCATGCCCGCCTCGACCGCCTCCAGGTAGCCGCGCAGGCCCGGCCGGTTCCGGCGCCGCTCGAGGCCGACCGTGGACACGGCGCCGACGCCGATCCCGAGGTAGTCGTGGCCGAGCCAGTAGCCGAGGTTGTGACGGCACTCGTGGCCGGGCCGGCAGAAGTTCGCGGTCTCGTACCAGCGGTACCCGGCCCCGCGCAGCGTCGCGACCACCTCCTCGTAGTAGGCCTCCATCGCCTCGGCCTGCCGCCCGAGCTCGCGCCCATGCCGGTGGGTGAACCGTGTGCCCGGCTTGGCCTCGAGCTCGTAGGCGCTCACGTGGTCGGGCGCGAGCGCCGCGACGGCGGCCAGATCCGCGCGCAGGTCGGCGCCGCTCTGTCCCGGAACCCCGAAGATCAAGTCGAGGTTGAGACTTTCGATGCCGACCTCCCGCAGGATCCGCACAGCCGAGCGGATCTGCTCCGGCCGCGCCCGCCGCTCGAGCACGTCGAGGAGATGCGGCCGGAAGCTCTGCGCCCCCAGCGACACCCGCGTCACACCACCCTCGACCAATACTCGAGCCTTGGCCGGCGTCACGGTCTCGGGGTTGCACTCGACCGTCACCTCGGCGGCCGCGGGCAGCGCAGCCAGGAGCCGGGCCAGGTCGCGGTCGGCCAGGATCGACGGCGTACCGCCGCCGACGAAGATCGTCTCCGGCGCCGCCTCCGCGCGCTGCACCTCGGCTACGAGGGCGTCGACGTACCGGGCCCGCACGTCCTCGTGGCCGGTCACGGTGACGAAGTCGCAGTAGCCGCACCGGTGCGCGCAGAACGGCACGTGCACGTAGAGGTGCCTCGTCACGCCGCCCCCTCGCGGTTGATCTCGAGCACGGCCAGGAACGCCTCCTGCGGAACCTCGATCGAGCCGACCTGCTTCATCCGCCGCTTGCCCGCCTTCTGCTTCTCGAGCAGCTTGCGCTTGCGGCTGACGTCGCCGCCGTAGCACTTGGCGAGCACATCCTTGCGCTTGGCCTTCACCGTCTCGCGCGCGATCACACGGGAGCCGATCGCCGCCTGGATCGCGACCTCGAACATCTGCCGCGGGATCCGGGCCCGCAGCGCCTCGACCAGGGCTCGGCCCTGGCGCTGCGCGTTTGCGCGGTGGGTGATGAGCGAGAGCGAGTCGACTCGCTCGCCGCCCAGCAGGACGTCGACCTTGACGATGTCGCCCTCGCGGAAGCCGATGACGTCGTAGTCGAACGACGCGTACCCGCGCGTGCGCGACTTGAGCTGGTCGTAGTAGTCGAGCACGATCTCGGCCAGCGGCAGGTCATAGATCAGCTGCACCCGCTCGGGGCTCAGGTACTCCATGTGCCCGAACGTGGCCCTCCGCTCCTGGTTCAACTCCATCACCGCGCCGACGTGGTCGGACGGGCAGATGATCGAGGCCCGCACGTACGGCTCCTCGGTGGCGAGGATGTCGCGCTCGGGCATCTGCGCCGGGTTGTGCACCTCGACCCACTCGCCGTCGGCCGCCTGCACCCGGTAGGCGACGTTCGGCGCCGTGACCAGCAGGTCGAGGTCGTGCTCGCGCTCCAGCCGCTCCCGCACGATGTCCATGTGCAGCAGGCCGAGGAAGCCGCAGCGGAACCCGAACCCGAGCGCGCGCGACGTCTCGGGCTCGTAGGAGAGCGCCGCGTCGTTCAGCTTCAGCTTCTCGAGCGCGTCGCGCAGCTCCGGGTACTCGTCGGAGTCCGTCGGGAAGAGCCCGGCGAAGACCATCGGCTTCACCTCGCGGTACCCGGGCAGGGCCTCGGCGGCGCCGCGCCGGGCCTGGGTCAGCGTGTCCCCCACCCTGAGCTGCGAGACGTCCTTGAGCCCGGTGATGACGTAGCCCACCTCGCCGGCCGAGAGGTGCTTGCCCGAGCGCATCGCCGGCGAGAAGAACCCCAGCTCCTCGACGTCGAACACGGTTCCCTGCGCCATCGCCTTCACCTTCTCGCGCGGGTGGAACGAGCCGTCCACGGCCCGCACGAACGCCACCACGCCGCGGTACTGGTCGTAGGACGAGTCGAAGATGAGCGCGCGGCCGGGTGCGTCGACCTCGCCGCGGGGCGGCGGGATGCGGTCGACCACCGCCTGGAGCACGGCCTCGACCCCGGCCCCCGTCTTGGCCGAGATGCGGATGACGTCGTCGGGCGACCCGCCGATCAGGTCCGCCACCTGGGCGGCGACCCCGTCCGGGTCGGCCGAGGGCAGGTCGATCTTGTTCACCACGGGCACGATCTCGAGCTCGTTCTCGAGCGCCAGGTAGGCGTTCGCGAGCGTCTGGGCCTCGATGCCCTGGGCGGCGTCGACCACCAGGATCGCGCCCTCGCAGGCGGCCAGGCTCCGGCTCACCTCGTACGTGAAGTCGACGTGGCCCGGCGTGTCGATCAGGTTCAGGTCATAGGCCCGCTCGTCGGCCGCGCGAAAGAGCACCCGCACCGCCTGGGCCTTGATCGTGATCCCGCGCTCACGCTCCAGCTCCATCGAGTCGAGCACCTGGTCTCGCATCTCGCGCTCGGCGACCGTCTGGGTCACCTCGAGTATGCGATCGGCCAGCGTCGACTTGCCGTGGTCGATGTGGGCGATGATCGAGAAGTTGCGGATCCGTGAGAGCGGCACGCATGAAGGTTATCCAGCGCGTTCGCGGCCTCTGGCGAGAGACGCCAGGATGTCCATCTCCGCCAGCTGCAGGATCCGGCCGGCGGCCAGGTACGCGCCCGCCCCCGCGGCCAGGCCGAGCCCGACCGACGCGAGCTGCGCCGGGAGCGAGCGCCCCAGCAGCTGGTCGAGCGGCCACCACACGCCGAATGCGGCCGCGGTGCAGTAGGCGGTGGCGACGGCGATGCGGGCCCCCTCCCCGGCCACCTCCCGAACGTGCAGGCTACCGACGCGCCGACCCAGGAGGATCGCCAGCACGACGGCGTTGAAGGTCGTCACGATCGCGGTCGCAAGCGCGATGCCGGCGGCGCCGAACGGCTTGTAGAGGGCGAGGTCGAGCACGAGGTTCAGGAACAGGTTCGCGGCGGCGACCTGGGTCGGGACGCGCGCCTCCTGGAGCGCGAAGAACGCGCGCGTGAGGAGCAGGGACAATCCGTTGGCGACCAGTCCCAGCGAGAAGGTCGCGAGCGCCGCGGCCACGTGGGAGGTGTCGGAGGAGGTGAAGCTGCCGTGCTCGAAGATGAGCCGGACGATCGGGACGGCGAGCGCGATCGAGACCGCGGTGGCCGGCAGGAGCAGGAACACGATCGATCGCGCGCCCGTCGAGACGGTGCGGGCGAAGGCGGACGTCTCGCCACGGGCGACGAGCCTCGAGATCTCCGGGAAGAGGACGACCGTGACCGCGACCGAGAAGAGGCCCTGCGGCAGCATGAAGAGCCGGAACGCGTAGTTCAGGTCGGCGTCGGCGTGCGGCGAGGCCAGCGTGGCGATCACGAGGTCGAGCGTCAGGTTGAAGTTGATGAGCCCGAGCCCGAGCGCCACCGGCAGCATCTGGCGCAGCATCCGCTGCACGTCCGGGTGCCGCCAGGCCAGGCTCACGACCAGGCGCGACCGGCCGCGCAGGAGCGGGAGCGGGATCAGGAGCTGGCTCACGGTCGCGATCAGGACGCCGATCGCGTACGCCGTGATGTCGCCGGCGAAGAGGACGAGCGCCAGGATGATGATGCCGTTCCAGGCCACCGGCGCGATCGCCGGCACGCCGAAGATGTCATAGGAGTTCAGGATGCCCGTGACGACGCCGGTCATCCCCAGGATCACGATGATCGGGAAGAGCCACCGCGAGAGCGTCACGACCAGGTCGGGATCGATGTTCTGGTCGCCGGGGACGAAGAGCGGCATGATCCACGGCGCGACGAGGACGAACAGGGCGGAGAGCGCCCCGAGCACGACCGCCGCCAGCCAGAGCACGATGCTCGCCACACGCCAGGCCTCCGGCTCGCGGCCCTGCTCCCGGAGCTCGACGAACACGGGCACGAAGGCGGCCGAGATCGCGGTATCCGCGACCAGGCTGCGGATCAGGTTCGGGACGTTGAACGCGATCAGGAACGCGCCGAGCGCCGGGCTCGTGCGGAAGTAGTAGGCGGCCGTCTGCTCGCGCACGACACCGGCCACCCGGGAAAGCGCCGTCGCCGATCCGAACGCCGCGGTGGACGCGGCCAGGCGCCGACGATCGCTCATCGGCGCCGAGTCTACCGGGCGCGCTGCTAGGATCCCGGCGCCCGTGGCGAACTCCAAGCAACAGGCCAAGCGTGTCCGCACCGCCGCCCGGCAGCGGCTCGAGAACCTGCGCTACAAGACGCAGATCAAGACGCTTCAGCGGCGCCTGCGCGAGGCCGTGGACTCGGGCGACGGCGACCAGATCGCCGCCGCGCACGTCCGTCTCGTCACGGTCGTCGACCGCGCGGCCGCCCGGCGTGCGATCCATCGCAACGCCGCGTCCCGCCGCAAGGCGCAGGCCGCACGGGTCGTCAACGAGGCCCGAGTCTCCGCGTAACGAGCCCGAGCAGGATCAGGGTGACGCCGGCCGCCTGGCCGAGCGCGAACGCGGCGTAGCTGCCTGCCCGTGTCGCCGTCGAGGCGGCCGCGATCACCGCCACTCCGGCCGCGACCAGGAGCGGACGCGGGTCGCGCCGCCGGCGGGCGGATGCGATCGACCCGACGAGCAGGACGAGCGTCCCGGCCGAGTTGAGCGCGATCGCCATCGCCTTCGGCCACGGCCCCTCGAGCGCGTCGTTCGGCGGCGTCGCGCCGGCCCGCGCCAGGTCGCCGCCGTCGACCCGTGCGGCCAGCACGGCGGCGACCGCCGCGAAGGTGAGGAAGAGCATCGTGGCGGCGGCGAGGCGGGTGACGGTCCGTCCCGGCAGGACGAGCAGCAGCTCGCCGACCGCCAGGTACGCCACGACGAGGACGCCGCCGGTCAGGTAGTAGACGCGGAAGGGCCCGTCCGTCCAGCCGTTCGCCGCCCCCAGCCAGAGCGCCGCGGAGGCGATCGTGAAGAGCGCGAAGCCGAGCGCCCAGGCGACGAACGCCGGCCGCCGCGGGCTCGGCGCGATGGCGCGCCGGACCGCGATGACGGTGCACACCGCGGCCACCGCCGTGGCCGCAGCCGCAGCGGCGGTCTGGCCGCTCATCCGCCGGTGATCTCGGCCAGCGCCAGCTCCAGCTCGAAGCGGGCGTCGAGGCGGCTGCCGCCCTTCACCGCGAGGTCGAGGTCGGCAAGGCGCACCACCGCCCGGCCCAGCTCGTCGCGGGCGAACGAGCGCGCCTGGCCGACGAGCTTCCCGGCCGGGAACGGCTTCAGGTTGAGGTCGCGCGCCACGTCCGCCTGGGAGCCGCCCTCGTCCAGGATGACGGCGGCACGGTGCACCTTGCGCACGTGGGCCGCAAGCTGGGAGATCAACCGGCCCACGTCGTCGGGGCGCTCGACGTCGGCGGTGGCGAGCGAGATCACCGCCGCCGCGTCGCGGCGGCCCCAGGCGTCGGTGATGTCCCACGGCTTGATGTCGGGCTGGGCGATCACGAGCAGCTCGACGTCCTCGACCCTCGCGTCGCCGCCCGCGCAGTAGGCGGCCAGCTTTTCGATCTCGACCGCCAGGTCGCCCACGTCGTCGCCGGCCAGGTCCATGAGCCGGCGGGCCACGGCGGCCGAGCAGCCGACGCCGCGCTCGCCCAGGCGGCGGACCACCCAGTCGGCGGCCTGCTTTCGCTCCGGCGCGTCGAACAGGCGCACGTCGCCGACGGCGGCCACGGCGGACGAAAGCGGGTGCTTGGGCCCGATCCCTCCGCCGCCGAAGAGCGCGAGCACCGTGTCGGGCGCCGGGTCGGCGAGATAGGCGACGACCCCCGCCACGGCCTCGTCGTCCAACTCCTCCGCGTTTCGCACCAGCACGAGCCGGCGGCCGCCGAAGAGGCCGAGCGCGTTGCACGCCCCGACGACGTCGACCGGCTGCTCGCCGCCGGCCGACAGCTGCTCGACCGACTCCTCGGGGAAGTGTGCCCGCAGGCGCGCGATCGCGGCGTCCACCTTGGGCCAGTCGCTGCCCGCGATCAGGTAGGCCGGCTTGAGCTCCGGCAACCCTAACCCTCTACTTGAGCTGCATTCCTGTGCGGCAGGCGGCGGGCGCGCCGCTCGCCCTGGGCCGCGATCACCCGTGATCGCTCGACGAGCTGGGCGAACGTGATCGTCTCGAGCACCGACCGCAGCATCCCGCGGGCCTCGAGCCACACGCCCGGGAGCGCCTCCGCCCCGGGCGGGTAGGTCACCTCGTCGGGACGCACTCCGGCGACCGCGGCGATGGGGCCGTCGACGACGCGGATCACCTCGGCCAGCGAGATCTCGTCCGCAGGCACCGCCAGCCGGTAGCCGCCCTCCGGGCCGCGCTGGGAGGCGACGATCCCGGCATGCTTCAGCTCGCCGAGGATGTTTTCGACGAACTTGAGCGGCAGCTCCTGGGCCCGGGCGACGAGCTCGCCCTTGATCGGCCCCTCCCCCTGGTGGGCCGCCAGCACGAGCACCGCCCGCACCGCGTAGTCGGCCTTGGCGGAGAGCTTCACGGCGGCATTGTCGCACGCCCGGGGATACGATCGTGTGAATGGCGGACGTGAAACCCGGCCTCGAGGGGGTCCTCGCAGCCGAGACGACGATCAGCCTGGTCGACGGGTCGGCCGGGCGGCTGCTCTACCGCGGCTACGAGATCGGCGACCTGGCGGCCCACGGGACGTTCGACAGCGTCACCGCGCTCCTGCTCGACGGCGAGTGGCCGGCCGCTCCGGAGCCGCTCGCACCCGCCGGGCTCGACGAGTCCGTCGGAGCCGCGCTTCGCAGCCTGCCGGCGGACACCGCGCCGCTGGATGCGCTCCGGACGGGCGTCTCGGCGTGGGGCGCCGCGCGCGGCCTGGACTGGCCGCCGACCGCCGCACAGGCCCGCGAGCTGATCGCGCTCGCGCCTGCGATCGTGGGCGGCTTCGCGCGGCTCCGGTCAGGCGGCGATCCGGTTGATCCCGCCGGGTCGGAGGGGCTCGGCGTCGCCGGGCGGCTGCTCCACGCCATCTCCGGCGAGCAGCCCGAGGCCTCGCGCGAGCGCGCGCTGGACGCGTACTTCGTCTGCTGCGCCGAGCACGGCCTGAACGCCTCCACGTTCACCGCCCGGGTCGTCACCTCGACGCATTCCGACATCGCGAGCGCCGTCTGCGGCGCCGTCGGCGCGCTCAAGGGCCGGCTGCACGGCGGCGCGCCCTCCGGCGTGCGCGACCAGCTGACGCAGATCGGCGACGTGGAGCACGCCGAGCGCTGGATCCGCGAGGCGCTGGCGCGCGGGGAGCGGCTCATGGGCTTCGGCCACCGCATCTACAGGACGACCGACCCGCGGGCCGAGGCGCTGCGAGGTGTCGCCGAAGGGCTGGCGGCCGACGCCGAGTGGCTGAAGCTCGCGATCGACGTCGAGGACGTGGCGCTTCGCCTCCTCGCCGAGCACAAGCCGGACCGCGTGCTGAAGACGAACGTCGAGTACTACGCCTCGGTCGTCCTCGACGGCGTCGGCCTGCCCTCCGACCTGTACACGCCCGCCTTCGCAGTCGCCCGCACGGCGGGCTGGTGCGCGCACGTCCTCGAGCAGGCCGAGCACGGCCGCCTGATCCGCCCTGACGCCGCGTACGTCGGGCCGAGCGTCCGCCCGCTTCCCTAGATGATTGATTCCAGGCCCCCGTGATGTCCTGGGCGGCGAGAACCGAGCAGCGCAAGGACGCAGGGAGGCCCAATATCGGGTGATATTGGGCCGACCGAGGACAAGCTGCAAGGCGAACGCCTTGCAGCGGTCATGGGAAGACCTGCTATCCAAGCAGGTCTCCCGTGGATGCGACAGTTCGCAGCCGCAGCCCCACCACCGACGGCTACCCACCACGGATGAGCGGTCAGGCGCGCGGGGGCGTGGAATCAATCATCTAG
>JAICKX010000017.1 GCA_025927685.1 Thermoleophilia bacterium
CACCGCGACGAGCTCGCCGAGATGGGGGCGGAGCCGTGCGCGCTCTCGGAGGCGCGCGGCGTCGACGTCGTCCTGGAGCTGGTGGGCGCGGCGAACCTGCCCGCGAGCCTCGAGGCGCTCGCGCTGCGGGGGCGGGTCATCGTCGTCGGGACCGGCGCGGGCGCCGACGCCGAGGTCTCGCTGCGGGCGCTCATGGGCCGGCGGGCGAGCCTCATGGGCACGGTCCTGCGGGCCCGGTCGATGGAGGAGAAGGCGGCCGCGGTGCAGGCCTTCGCCCGCACCGTGGTGCCGCACCTGGCCGCCGGCCGCGTGCGCCCGGTGATCGACCGGGTGTTCCCGGTCGCCGAGGCCGCGGCGGCCTTCGACCACCTGTCGGCGCCCGGGAAGCTCGGCAAGGTCCTGCTCGAGATGGCGTAGTGGCCGCCCGGCCTGCGGAGGACGGCGACCTCGAAGGCGTGCTCGACCTGCGGCGGGAGTGGGACGCCCAGGTGCACGCGAGCCGCGCACCACGCGCGACTTCCTCGCCGCGCACTGGCCCACCGGCGGCCACTGGACCGTGGACGGCCGCGACGGCCGGCTGGACGGCTACGCGGCGGTCGACGCCGGCGGGGGGCTCGACCTCTGGATCCGGCCTCGCGCGGATCTCGACGGCGTGGCGGGCGCGCTCGTCGACGCCGCCGCCACCCACCACGGCCGCCGCCTCGAGGCGGTGCTCCCGGTCTGGGAGGCTGACCGGTGCGCGACCTTCGAGCGGATCGGCTTCGCGCGGGTGCACGAGGTGCTCGAGATGGGGATCGAGCTCGGCGGGAAGGCGCCCGAGCCGCGCTGGCCGGACGGGATCCGCCTGCGGCCGTTCGTCGCCGAGCTCGACGCGCCCAGCGTGCACGCCTGCCTTGTGGAGGCGTTCGCCGGGAGCGACGAGCGGGTGGCGCCCTTCGCCGAGTGGCTGCCGTGGGTGACCGGCGATCCGTCCTACGACCCGGCCCTCGTGCTCGTCGCCGACGCGGGCGGGGCCGTGGCCGGTGTCGCGCAGTGCTGGACCGAGGGGTTCGTGAAGGACCTGGCCGTCCGGCCCGCCTTCCGCGGCCACGGGCTGGGGGAGGCGCTCATGCGCGCGGTCTTCGCGGAGTTCACGCGGCGCAGGGTCGGCGAGGTGCGGCTCAAGGTCGACGCCGACAACCGGACCGGGGCGGTGCGGCTCTACCGCCGGGTGGGGATGCGCGAGCGCCGCCGCCACGCGGTCTACGCGCGCGGCTGAGCGGCCGTCGACCGGCGCGGCCGCAGGCGCGGCGGGACGACGACCTCTCCCGCGCTCGTGCCGTCGTCGATGGCGCCGGCCAGCATCTCGGCGGCGGCGGCCGCCGCGGCGGCGGTGTCCCAGCTCACGCTGGTGAGTGGCGGGGCGACGAGGGGCGAGAGCGGATGGTCGTCGAAGCCGGCGACCGCGACGTCGCCCGGGATGTCGAGCCCGAGGTCGGCGCAGGCCATGTACGCGCCGTAGGCGAGCGCATCGGAGAGGGCGAAGACGGCCGTCGGCGCGTCGCCGCGGTCGAGTGCCCGCAGCGCGGCGGCGCGGCCGTCGGCGGGCGCGAAGCCGCAGCGCACCGTCCGGACGCCGGCCCGGCGCGGCGGCCGGTGGGTGCCCATCGAGAGGACGAGGATCCGGCTGTGCCCGGCCTCGCGCAGGTGGTCGAGCACGAGCTCGAACCCGGCCTCCGCGGCGAAGCGCACCGCGCCGGCGGGCGCCGGCAGGGCGGCGCCGACGGCCACCGTGGGCACGGCCCGTACGATCGGGAGCCAGGCATCCGAGTCGGACGCGACCGGGAGCGCCACCAACCCGTCGACGCGCTGGTCGGAGAGGCTCTCGGCGAGCGCGATCTCGGCCGCGGGATCGCCGCCCGCGTCGGCGAGCAGCATGTGGCGGCCGTAGCGGCGCAGCGAGCGCTGGAGCTCGGAGGCGAACTCCTGGTGCCAGAAGTCGTCGAGGCTGCCCCCGATCATGCCGACGAGGCCGGTCGCGCCGCCGCGCAGGGCGCGGGCGATGGGGTCGGAGCGAAAGCCGATGCGGGCCGCGGCGGCCCGGACGCGGGCCTCGGTGGCCGCCGAGACGCGCTGGCCGCGAAGCGCATACGACACGCCGGCCGGCGAGAGCCCGGTGGCGTCGGCCACGTCGCGGAGCGTCGCCCGCTTGCGTCTGGCGGTCGTCTGCGTCATGATGCTGTTAATCGTTTCACATACGCCCGGAGGTCGCAAATGGACGCACAGGTTGAGACCGCTCTCGCGCGCTGGTTCGAGGAACGGATGCCCGCCTCCGGAGGGCTCGAGCCGGGCCGGCTCCTCGAGCTGGCCCACGACCTGGCCGGCCATCCCGATCTGTGGCGCGACCTGGTCGAGCACGACGACGAGCGGCGCATCTACATCCGCATCCACCGCGACGACGTGCTGGACGTGTGGCTCATCTGCTGGTCGGGCTCGCAGGACACGGGTCTGCACGACCACGACCTCTCGAGCGGCGCGGTCCGGGTTGTCGACGGCAGGCTGACCGAGGACCGGCTCGTGATGGGTGAGCCCGGCATCGTCAGCGCGGCGTACGCGGCCGGCGACGGCTTCTGCTTCGACTCGTCACGCATCCACGACGTCCGAAACGGCGACGCCGGCCCGTCGGTGTCGCTGCATGTCTACGCGCCGCCGCTGGAGCGGATGGGGTACTACGAGATCGCCGAGGACGGCTGCCTGGCGCGCCGGAACGCGCCGGCGTCCGAGGAGCTGCCGCCGCCCGTTGCGGCCTGATCGTCAGCCGGAACGGGTGCCCCAGACGACGACGCCGCCGCCGAGGCTGAGGCGGCGGGCGCGGATCTTCTCCAGGCCCGCGGCGGCCCACCAGCCGAGCACTTCCTCGAGCGGGTGCTCGTGCCAGAACCGCTCGATGCTGGGCCCCAGGAACCGTCCGGTCGCGATCCAGGCCCGCCCTCCGGGAGCGCCGAAGAGCGGCAGGCCGGCCCGCGTCCACAGCCGCCACGCAGGGAGCGCCGCGCCGCGCGGCACGCCGAACTCCAGCGAGGCCATCATGCCGCCGGGCCGGATGGCTCGCGCCATGCCCGCCAGCGTCGCGGCCGGGTCGTCCACGTAGCGAAGCAGGTAGGTGTGGGTGAGGGCGTCGGCCGAACCGGGCGCGAGCGGCAGCGCTTCGGCTTGGCCCTCCACGAGCTCGATCCGCTCGCCGAGCCCTGCCGCGTCGACCCGCCGTGCGCCGCCGGCCAGCATCTCCGGGCTCTGGTCGACCCCGACCACGCGGCAGGCCGGGTAGCGGCGGGCCAGCGCGATCGCCACCGCGGCCGTGCCCGTGGCGACGTCGGCGACGACCGCGCCGGGGCGGGCCGCGGCCGGCGCAACCGTCTCGATCATCAGGTCGTGCCAGCGTCGGTCCTGCCCGAGCGAGAGCAGCTGCGCCCAGTGGTCGTAGTCACCCGCGATCCCGGCGAAGAGCGAGCGGGCGTGCGCCTTGCGGTCGGACGCGGCGGTCACGGGAAGTACGATCGCACACGTGCCGCCGGCCCCGCTCGCCCTTGCAGTGCTCGGCCGCGGCGTCGTCGACCCGGCGACGCCGCTCCTGCGTGCCGACGACGAGGGGGTCCTGCGCGGACGGGCGGCGTTCGAGACGATGCGGGTCTACGCGGGGGTGCCGTTCCGGGTCGACCTGCACCTGCGCCGGCTGGCCGAGTCGGCCCGGGTGCTCGAGCTGCCGGAGCCCGACACTGAGGCGCTGACCGCGCTGGTCGGCCAGGCGCTGGCGTCGCTCGATCGCCCCGACGCGGTGCTCAGGGTGGTGTGGACGCCCGGCTCCGGCGGCGACGGCTCGATCGGATTCGTGCTGGTGACGCCGGTCCCGGGCGGGTTCGACGAGATGCGGGCGCGCGGGATCGAGCTGGCGTCGCTCCAGCTGGCGATCGGCGCGGAAGCCCGCAACGAGTCGCCCTGGCTCCTGCCCGGCGTCAAGTCGACGAGCTACGCCGTCAACATGGCGGCGCAGGCCGAGGCCCGCCGCCGCGGCGCCGACGACGCGCTCTTCCTGTCCCTGGAGGGCGTCGCGCTGGAGTGCCCGACGTCCAACGTCTGGTTCTGCGAGGACGGGGTGCTGCACACGCCCGCGCTCGGGCTCGGCATCCTCGCCGGCGTGACGCGTGAGACGCTCCTCGCCGCCGCCCGCGCCGCCGGCATCGAGGTCGCCGAGGGTGAGTACCGGCGGGAGCGGCTGGCCGCGGCCGGCGAGGTGTTCACGTCGTCGAGCGTGCGCGAGGTGATGCCCGTCGTCCGGCTGGACGGCGAGACCGTCGCGGACGGGAAGCCGGGTCCGGTGGCGGCGCGGATGCAGGCTGCGTTGCGTGACGCCGTGACGCTTCAGGAGTAGTGCGGACGCCCGGGGCGTTCCCCTCCGAACTTCCGCGTAGTGCCCGTTGTACGACCTGGCGGTGACGTACGGCGCGCCCATCGAATCGAAGCGCGGCGGGCGTCTCAACACACCGGTCCTCCTCGGCGGCCGGCATGTCCGCGAGGTGCTGGCGCGACGGGCCGTGGCGATACGTGGTGAGCCTCCACTCGTGGCGTCCCCGCGCCGAGACGCTGCTCGTCCTCTCAGCGCTCGTCGCCGGGCTGAAGCCCGTCCCTTAGAGCGCCGCCTCCGGCACCTTGTGCCAAGCGGCCACGTACTCGCGCTGGAGCGGGTGGGTGAGCCGCCCGGCCCAGGCCACCTGCACCATGTCGGGCGCCTTCGGGACGTGGCGCGGGTACATGCCCGCCTCGTACGGCAGCCGGTTGCCCTTGCGGTGGTTGCAGCGGCGGCAGGCGGTGACGACGTTGTCCCACACATGCGACCCGCCGCGCGAGAGCGGCTTCACGTGGTCGACGGTCAGATCCCTGGGCCCGCCGTCGCGGCCGCAGTAGCAGCACCGCCAGCTGTCTCGGCAGAAGAGCACCCGCCGGACGACGTTGCGCTTGACCAGCGGGCGCAGCTCCACGTAGGCCGGCACCTGGAGGATCACCGGCAGCGGGACCCGCAGGTGCTCGGACCGGAACACCACCGCGGGCTCCTCCGCGATCACCTGGGCGTTGCCGCAGACGACAAGCGACACCGCCCGCTCCCGCGTGACGAGGCTGGTGGGTCGCATGGTGGCGTCGAGCAGCAGACAGCGCATGGGTGGCACCTTTCGGTGCCACAAGTGTAGAGCGGCCCGCCGCCAGCGGGAAGGTCAGGCAGCGACGCGGTACGTGTGCTTGCCCGCGGCCTTGGCCTCGAGCAGCGAGCGGTCCGCGCGCGCGACGGTTCGGTCGGCGCTGGCACCAGGCTCGCGGGCGACGGCGATCCCGACGGACGCGTGCTGGCCCGCCTGGGCCGTGATCGCCTCCAGGAGGCGTGCGGCGAGCGCGTCGAGGTCGGTGTCGACGTCGGGCAGGATCAGCGCGAACTCGTCGCCCCCCAGCCGGCCCGGGATGTCCACGGCGCGGCACGTCGAGCGGATCGCCGCTGCGACCTGGCGCAGGGCGGTATCGCCGGCCGCGTGGCCGCGTGTGTCGTTCAGCGACTTGAAGTCGTCGAGGTCGACGACGATCACCGCCACGTGCGTCCCGGCCCGCCCGGCGCGGGCCAGCTCCTGTTCGAGCCGCTCGTAGAACGCGCGGTGGTTCAGGACGCCGGTCAGCGAATCCTTGTCGACCCTGTTCCGCAGGTCCTCGTAGAGCTGGGCGTTTCGCACGGCCATGGCGGCCTGCGCCGCGAGCGTGCGACAGAAGTCGATGTCGCGCTGCGACCAGCGGCGCGCTGAGGTGTAGTCGGCCATCTCGATCAGCCCGACGGAGCTGCCGTTCACCACGAGCGGCAGCTCGATCCACGTCCGCCAGCCCCACTCGATCAGCTTCTCGCGCACGGACGGTGCGATGTTCGGGTCCGTCATGCGCTGGACGCCGTAGCCGTCGGCGGCGCGCAGCACGACGCGTGAGGCCGGGTAGTCGTCGAGCAGGTAGATGTCGCCGCGGTCATCCTCCGAGGCGCCTGCGTCGCGGACGTACACGGAGGCCACCTCGAGGACGTCTCGGTCCGGGTGCCAGATCGTGATCGTGCACTCGCTGACCCGGTCGATCGCGTGGACGAGCTCGCGTGCCAGCGCGTCCATCACGTCGGAGAACGCGAGGGACTGCGAGAGGGCGACGGCGACGCGATGGAGCACCTCGAGCTCGCGCCGGTCGCGGCGATGAGACGGCCTGCGGGGGGACACGACACTTCGTATCGGCACGCGTGTGGCGCCGCTCGATCCCGCACCCTCGGTATAACAGGCCGATGGCGGGGCTTCGCGGCGTGATCGTGGACATCGCGCCGCTCCGTTCCTCTCTGGACTACCGGCGGCTGTGGGTGGGCGACCTGCTCGCGTCGACCGCGCACGAGCTGGTCGCCGTGGCGGTGCCGTTCCAGGTCTTCCTGCTCACGCGCTCGTCGCTCGCGGTCGGGCTGGTCGGCGCGGCGGAGCTGGTGCCGCTCCTGCTCGGATCGCTCGCGGCCGGCGCCGTCGTCGACGCGCACGACCGCCGCCGGCTGATCCTGATCGCGCAGGTGGGGGCGGGGGCGTCCGCCGCGCTGCTGGCGCTGCTCGCGTCGGCAGGGTCGCCGCCGGTGGGTGCGATCTACGCGGTGGCGGCCGTCATTGCGGCGTTCGCAAGCATCGAGGCGCCCGTTCGCAACGCCAGCATCCCGCAGTTAGTTGGCACTCACTACCTACCACCGGCCCTCGCGCTGAATCAGATCGTCGGCCAGGTGACGGCGCTGGCCGGCCCGGCGCTGGCCGGGATCCTGCTGGCGACGGTCGGCGTCACCGCCGTCTACTGGACCGCCGTGGCCGGGTTCGGCGTGGCCCTCGTGGCCGTCCTCCGCGTGCGGCCGCTGCCTCCGGCGGCGTCCGGCGTACCCGCCCGCGGCTGGGGCGCCGTCCGCGAGGGGTTGGGGTTCGCGCGCTCGACGCCGGTGCTCCTCTCGACGTTCGTGATCGACCTGAACGCGATGATCTTCGGGATGCCGCGGGCGCTGTTCCCGGCGCTCGCCGTCACGACCTACCACGTCGGGCCCGACGGCCTCGGGCTCATGTACGCCGCGCCCGGCGCGGGCGCCCTCCTCGGCGCCGCCGTGAGCGGGTGGGTGGGGGGCGTGCGCCGTCAGGGCCTGGCCGTCGTCGTCTCGGTCGTCGCGTGGGGCGCGGCGATCGCCGCGTTCGGCCTCGTGCCGCGGGAGTGGTTCCCGCTCGCGCTCGTGCTCCTCGCCGCCGCCGGGTGGGCGGACGTCGTCTCCGCCGTCTTCCGCAACACGATCCTTCAGCTCGTCGCGCCCGACGCGATGCGCGGCCGGCTGAGCGCGCTCCACATCGCGGTGGTGACGTCGGGCCCGCGGGTCGGCGACGTCGAGGCGGGCACCGTCGCCGCGCTCACGTCGGTGCGCTTCTCGGTCGTCTCGGGCGGCCTCGCGTGCATCGCGGGCGTGGCGCTGATGCATGCGATCACGCCGGTGCTCGCCCGCTACCGCGCGCCCCACGCCACATAGCGGTCGCAGGGGCAGAAGATTTCTCTTTCGCCTCCGCGGTCCACGCGCTACAACCCGGCGCGGGCACACTGGTTCATTGGAGGTTCACATGCACGGACGCCCGATGTGCGTCGGCGCCCTGGTGCTTGCACTGGTGCTGGCGCTCGCGGCCACGGCTGCCGCGGAGAGCACGGTCGGAAAGCAGCAGCGGCTGCGGACCGAGATCGGAACGCGACACCTCGACCACGCCAAGTGGGCGCACGGGAGCGACAGCCCCGGCGACGGCAACCACCGCCGCCTCCACGCGCTCGTAGGCCATGACGAGGACACGACCGACACGAACTACAGCTACCTGGCGTTCTACAGCCGGGCCAGCCTCGCCCTGAACGAGCCGGCGAGCAGCGTGACGAACCTGTCGTTCGAGTTCGACGAGAACAACCATGTGGGGGCGGGCGCTCCGCGGATCTCGGTCGAGCTCGAGAACGGCGACGTCCTCTATCTGGCCGCGTTCTACTGCAACCACCCGACCATCAACCCGAACTGGGGCCGGGCGGACTTCACCGCGTTCACGAACAACTGCGCGATCTGGGACAGCCACGGGATCGAGTACCCGGCCGACGGCATCAGCACGGCCTGGCAGGTGTACCTCGCCGCCCATCCGGGCGTCCAGGTCGATCAGGCCTTCCTGGTGCTCGACGAGGAGGGGAAGTACAACCTCGACAGGGTCAGCCTCGGCGCGGACCGGATGTACATCAGCCACTTCAACCGCGCGAAGCACTGCGCGAGCGAGGCGGCCTGCTAGAGCCCGGACCGCCCCGGCAGGCTACGTGCGCCGCCTGCGGCCGCCGCCGCGCGCATAGCCGGCCGGGGCGAACCCGGCGAGAGCGGTGACGAGCCGGCCCGGCTTCTCGTCGCGGTCCTCGGACTCCTCCATCCTGCGCACCGCTTCGCGCACCACCCGGCCGCCGAGGTAGCGCACCGGCTCGGGCGGGAACGCCCGGCCGGGGGCGCGCACGAGCCCGGCGTTCGACCACTCGTCGTCGCGTCCGAGCGCGAGCGACGCCAGGATGCGCCCGCCGATCCAGGTCGGCCCGACGCCGTTTCCGGAGTAGCCGCCGCCGTGGACGACCTTGTCGGACAGGTGCCCGAAGATGGGCAGGCCGTCGTCGGTGCGCGCCACCGGGCCGGCCCAGCTGTGCGTGATCGGCGCGCCCGCCGTGGCCGGGAGGATGCGGTGCATGTGCTCGGTGACCCAGGCGGCACGCCTCGGGTCGTGGTGAAAACCCTGGCCGATCCGGCCGTGGTACGCCAGCGTCCCGCCGCCCTTGCCGAAGATGATCCGGCCGTCCGGGGTCGCCTGGTAGTAGTGCACCATGAGGCGGGCATCGGCGATCGCCTCGGCGTGTGTCCAGCGCAGCCGCTCGAGCAGCGCCTGGTCGGGCGCCGTCGCGACGACGTCGCTCGTGACCGGGACGATCGCCCGGGAGAGCTCCGGGATCGCCGCCCCCCAGGCGTTCAGCGCGAGCGCCACCGAGCCGGCCGTGATCTCGCCGTCGGGGGTCCGCACCCGTGGTGCGCCCGTCCGTCGCAGTCCCAGCATGGGCGAGTTCTCGTAGATCCTGACGCCGCGCTCGAGCGCCACCCGGCGCAGGCCCCTGACGAGGTGCGCGGGGTGCACCGTCGCCGTGCGCGGCTCGAATGCGCCGCCCAGGTGGGTCGGCTGGTCGATGTGCTCGTGCAGCTCGTCCGGCGTGAGCGGCACGAGCTCGTGCACGCCGTGGCGCTCGCACTCCGCGATGGCCGACTCCCAGATGCCGACGTGGGCCGGTGCGGTGGCGACCCAGAGCCAGCCGCCGCGACGGAAATGGGCGTCGACGCCGTTCTCGGAGCAGAAGGCCTCGATGGCGTTCACCGCCTCCTCCGAGGCGCACGCGATCCTGAGGCCCTCGTCCTCGCCGCAGGCCTTGATGAGCCTCCCCAGCTTCGACCACCAGGTGGTGAGAAAGCCGCCGTTTCGCCCGCTCGCGCCGCCGCCGCAGATGTCCGCCTCGACGATCGCCACGTCGCACCCCGGCTCGAGCTCCTTGACACGAAGTGCGGTCCAAAGCCCGGTGTAGCCGCCGCCGACGATGCAGACGTCGGCCCGCCGGTCGCCGGTCAGCGCAGCGGCCGGCCCGCCTTCGTCCGCGGCCAGCGCCTCCTCGAGCCAGAACGAGCGGTGCACGGCGCGGGATTCTTGCACTCTGGTAGGTTCGGATGGTGAGAGAACGCGCGGCGATCGTGACGGGAGGCGGCACCGGCATCGGCCGGGCGGCCGCCCTGGCGCTCCACCGGGACGGGTTCAACATCGTCGTCGCCGGCCGGCGGCCGGACCCCCTCGAGGGCACGCGCGAGCTGGCCGGCGAGGGCTGCGTCGTCCATCCCGGAGACATCCGCGAGCCGGACGTCGCGGAGGCGCTGGTCGAGCGCTGCCTCTCGGAGTTCGGCCGCATCGACTGTCTCGTGAACAACGCGGGCGGCCAGTTCGTCGCCCCGGCCGAGGACATCACGCCGAACGGCTGGCGGGCGGTCCGGCGCCTCAACCTCGACGCGCCGTGGCATCTGACCCAGCTCGTCGCCAAGCGCTGGATGATCGAGAACGGCGGCGGGCGCATCATCTCGGTCGTGCTCTGCCCGCGGCGCGGTATCGAGGGCATGGCGCACTCCTCGGCCGCGCGGGCCGGCATGACCGCCCTCACGAACACGCTCTCGCTGGAGTGGGGGAGGTACGGGATCGGGCTGGTCTGCGTCGCCCCCGGATGGATCGACACGGAGGGCGTGCGCGGCTACGGCGAGGATCTTCACGAGGTCGCAGACCGGGTGCCGATGAAGCGGATCGGCACGGCGGAGGAGGTGGGCGAGGTGATCGCCTTCCTGGCGTCGCCCGGCGCCGCCTACGTCAGCGGGACGACGATCGTCGTCGACGGCGGCCTCGAGAACACCGTCGCGGGGTGAGGCTCCTCAACGGTCGAGCAGCTGCGCCTCGAGCTGCTCCAGCTGCTCGATGGCATCGTCCGAGACGAACCGGCGGGCGTGGCGGCGGCGCGCCTCGAGCGTCGTCCGGTGCCGTCCGCGCGGGGCGCCGCGGCCCTCGGCATCGGCCGTCCACGGCGCCCGCGGAGGAAGCGCGCGCGGCCGTCCCGGCGGGGCCGGGGCGGGAGGGGCGTCGGTGGCACCGGCCGGCTCGACGGCGGCGCCGGTGCCCTTGGTCCACGTCCGAAGCTGCCACCTGCTCACGCTCGAATTCTACCGGCGCCGCGGCGGCGGCCGGCGGCCGGCGGCCGTTGGCCCGCTGGTAACCTGACCTCAATGGCGGCCGAGCCGAGGACGATCGACGAGCTCACGTCTGCCCTGCGCGCGGAGGCGTACCTGGCGGATCGCGGCCTGGCGACCGTGATGTCGCTCTCGCTCACGCTCGAGAAGCCGCTCCTCCTGGAGGGCGAGGCGGGGGTGGGGAAGACCGAGGCCGCCAAGGCCCTCGCGGCGATCACCCGCGCGCGCCTGATCCGGCTCCAGTGCTACGAGGGCATCGACGTCGCCCACGCCCTCTACGACTGGAACCATGCTCGCCAGCTGCTCTACATCCGCACGATCGAGGTGGGCGAGGCCGTCGATGCCGGCCGGACGCTGCACGACGTCTTCGGCCGCGACTTCCTGGAGCGGCGGCCGCTGCTCGACGCGATCGAGAGCTCCGACGCCGTGGCGCCGGTGCTCCTGATCGACGAGATCGACCGCTCCGACGACGAGTTCGAGGCCTTCCTGCTCGAGCTTTTGTCCGACTTTCAGGTGACGATCCCCGAGATCGGGACGATCCGGGCCGAGCGGCGGCCGCGGGTCATCCTGACCTCGAACCGCACGCGCGAGCTGCACGACGCGCTCAAGCGCCGCTGCCTCTACCACTGGATCGGCCACCCCGAGCTCGACCGCGAGATCGAGATCGTCCGGGCGCGCGTCCCCGGCGTGCCGGAGCGGCTCGCGGCCGAGGCCGCCGCCTTCGTCGGCCACCTGCGGGCGATGGACCTGGCCAAGCTGCCGGGCGTCGCCGAGACGATCGACTGGACGCAGGCGCTCGTGGCGCTCGGCCAGGAGGAGCTCGAGGCGGGCGTCGTCGACGCGACGCTGGGCTCGGTGCTGAAGCACCACGAGGACATCGAGCGCGTCCGCGACCAAGGCCTGCGCGAGCTGGTCGCCCGCGCGCGCGAGACCTAGCCCGCGGTGCCGACGGCCACCGCCGGCGACGCGGTCGTCCGCAAGCTCGTCACGTTCGGGCGGATCCTGCGCGAGGCCGGGCTCGAGGTGGGGCCAGGCCGGCTCCAGGACGCGCTGCGCAGCCTCGACGTCGTCGACCTCCGGAGCCGGGAGGAGGTCTACCACGCCCTGCGCTGCACGCTGGTGTCGCTCCGCGACGACATCGAGGCGTTCGACATGGCGTTCGCCGCGTTCTGGGAGCGGGCGCCCTCGGCGGCGTCCGAGCAGCCGGTCGACCTCGGCCTCCAGGCGACGACCGGGCCGCCGGCGCCGGCGCCGTCCGCCGCCCCGGCGAAGGAGGACGAGCGGCCGCCCGAGGACGACTCGCCGCCCGTGCTCGTCGCCGCCTCGCGCGACGAGCTGCTGCGCCGCAAGGACTTCGCGGACATGACCGCCTCCGAGCTTCGCCGCGTCCGCCGGCTCATCGCCTCCCTGCCGGCCGCCGAGCCGATGCGGCGCTCGCATCGCCTGCGGCCGGGGAGGGCCGGCGACGTGCTCGATCCCCGCCGCACGCTGCGGGCGGCGATCCACACCGAGGGCGTGCCGCTCCGGCTCGCCTACCGGCGGCGGAAGCTGGTGCCGCGAAAGCTCGTCTTCCTGTGCGACGTGTCCGGCTCCATGGAGCCGTACGCCCGAGCGATGATCATGTTCCTCGAGGCAGCCGCCCGGGCCGGGCGGCACGTGGAGGCGTTCGCGTTCGGCACGCGGCTTTCGCGGCTCACGCCGCAGCTCCGCGACCTCGACCCCGTGCGCTCGCTGCGGCTGGCCGGCGCGACGATGCCCGACTGGGGCGGCGGCACCCGCATCGGCGAGTCGCTTCGCACCTACAACGAGCAGTACGGCCGCCGGGGCATGACGCGGGGCGCTGTGGCGGTCGTCGTCTCGGACGGCTGGGAGCGCGGCGACCTCGGCCTCCTCGACGCCGAGCTCGCGCGCCTGCACCGGGGGTCGCACCGGCTGGTCTGGGTGAACCCGCTCAAGGGGCACACGGGGTTCGAGCCGCTGGCCGGCGGGATGCGGATCGCGCTCCGCCACGCCGACGTCTTCGTCGAGGGCCACAACCTGGCCGCGCTCGAGGCGCTGGCGGAGGTGCTGTCCGCGCTGTGATGGTTGCCGGTGCGGCCGGCGAACGAGTACCGTCTGCCACGTACCGGGCACCGCGCGGGGGCGACCGCGCCGACAAGGAGACAGGGCGATGACCTACCTGATCCCGCACATCGCCGTGCTCAACGAGAGCACGGCCTGCACCGACGACGAGATCGACTCGATGATCCTCGCCGTCCAGCACCAGGTCACCTACCACTTCCGGCCCTGGTGGGGCACGAACGCGAGCATCCAGCGCTACGCCGAGGAGTCCGCCATCCCGACCGCAGCGAACGTGTGGACGTGCCGCATCATGGACACGAGCGACCTCGAGGATGCCGGTGGCTACCACGAGGAGACGCACGGCGTCCCCGACCTGAAGGTCTTCGCCGCAGACCTGAAGCAGCTGGGCGCGAGCGTGTCGGTGGCCTTCAGCCACGAGGTGCTCGAGGCGCTCGGCGACCCGCTCGTCAATCAGTCCGTCCAGGTGGGGCGCGGGATCTTCTGGGCGATGGAGGCGTGCGACGCCGTCGAGGCGGACGAGTACGGGTACGACATCCCGGCCGGAGTGTCGACCGTCAAGGTGTCGGACTTCGTGACGCGGCAGTGGTGGAACGCCGGCGACCCGCCGCCGTACGACTACCGGCGCCATCTCGCCCGGCCGCTCGAGCTCCTCGCCGGGGGCTACATCGGCGAGTGGAACGCCACCACTCAGAAGTGGACGCAGCGGGTGGCGGACTCGACGGCGCCGGAGTCGCACCGGATCGCCCTCCGCAACGCCCGGCTGGGCGATGCCGACGTGCAGCGGTTCGGGCATGCCGAGCGCGTCGTGGGCCAGCTCAGCATGACCGGCGGGGGCGTGCGCTCAGGCGCGGGAGACTGAGCCCGGGCCGGCTGCGCGCATCCGCCGCACGGCCTCCCACGTGAGCGCGGTGGCCACGGCCCCCTCGAAGCGCTCGACCGGGTCGCGCCGGAACGTCAGCACGGTCGCCATCGCCTGGATGCAGAGGATGGCGAGGGCGGTGGTGAGGTGGCGGGCGGCGGCCGAGCGCATGCGTGGAAATTACCCGATGCACGGGCCCGGCGACACCCGCCCGTGGGCCGATGCGACCGCCTCTCTGATCGGCTCGAGCGGGACGCCGAAGCCGCCCGCGCCGCCCTTGTCGGCCGCGAACATCATCGCCACGACGCGGCCGCGGCGGTCGACCACCGGCCCGCCGCTGTCTCCGTGCTCCAGGCGTCCGCGCAGGGGCACCACCGTCCGCGGCTGGACGCTGCCGCCGTAGGCCCCGGGGGCGAGCGCGGTCACGGGCTGTCCGGCCCGGCCGGGCACCGACGTGAGCGGGCCGTTCTGGGGGTAGCCGATCATCGCCACGGCGCCGCCGGACGGGTCCTTCGGCGAGATCCGGATCCGCGGCAGCGGGAGGCCGCGGACGCGCAGGACCGCGACGTCGTTGCCGGGGTCGACGGCGATCGGCACCGCCGAGAAGGTGCCGGACGAGCTCGGCTGCACCGCGATGTCGTGCTCGCCGGCGATGACGTGCGCGTTCGTGACGACGATCCCCGGCCGGACGACCCAGCCCGACCCCTGGATGCCGAGCCCGCAGGCCGTGCCCTGGACGCGGACGACGCTCGCCTGGGCCGCGCGCGGGCCCGGGCCTCGCGGCACCGCCGGGTCGGGCCGCTCGAGCGTCCGGTCGGCGATCGAGGGCACGACGGGGAGCGGGTCGAACCGGGCGAGCGCGTCGAGGACGCTGCTGGCCGGCACGGCGTGCAGGAGGGCCGGGAGGATCGTCGAGCGCTGGACGTCCCGGCGCAGGTGAAGGCCGGGCTGTTCGAGGGCGACGACGGCGACGAGCCACGCCAGCGCCAGGCCGAGGATGGCGCCGGCGGCCACGCCGCCCGCGGTGTCCGCCGCCGCCAGCGGCCCGCGGATCACGTGCCGCCGCAGCGCGTGGGCGGCCGCCCCGGCGCCGAACTGCACGATCGACCCGCCGATCAGGGCGCCGGCGAGACCGGCCACGCCCAGCCAGGGCGAGTGCCGCCCTCCGCTCAGAAGCAGGGGCGCCACCCGCGACCCGATGACCGCCCCGACCGCGAAGCCCGCGAGCCCGAGAAGCGTCGCCACGAGGCCGCGCTGCGCGCCCCGGAACGCCGAAAGGCCGACCGCGGCGATCACGAGCAGGTCGATGGCGCTCACCGCTGTTGTATACCGCCCGTCCGGCGCCGGAGGTCCGGGTGTGTGCCAGACTGCGGACGTGGACTTCGTGCATATCGAGCACGATCCGAAGCTGCGCCGCCCGAACCTCGTGGCCGCGTTCAGAGGGTGGAACGATGCCGGCGGCGCCGCCAGCCTCGCCGCGGGATATCTGCGGGCCGTGACCGACGCGGAACGGTGCGCCGTGATCGACTCGGAGCCGTTCATCGACTACCAGCAGACCCGGCCGACCGTCCAGCTCGTGGACGGCGACGTGCGCCGGCTGGACTGGCCCGAGACCGAGATCTACGCCTCGGAGAAGTCCGACCTGGTCGTCGTCGTGGGCACGGAGCCGAACATGCGCTGGCGGGCGTTCTCCGGCGCCATCGCCGACATGGCCCGCCGCTACCGGGTCGACCTCGTGATCACGATGGGCGCGCTTCTGGCCGACACGCCGCACACCCGGCCCGTCCCCGTGTCCGCGACCGCGTCTGACCTCGAGCTGATGGACCGCTTCGGCCTCGCTCGCTCGACGTACGAGGGGCCGACCGGCATCGTCGGCGTCCTCCACGACGCCTGCGCGCGGGCGGGGCTGCGCTCCGCGAGCCTGTGGGCGGCGACGCCGCACTACATCTCGGCGTCGCCCAACCCCCAGGCGGCGATGGCGCTTCTCACCCGTCTCAGCGAGATGATCGGGACACCGGCGGGCTCGAGCGAGCTCGAGCGGGCGGCGAGCGAGTACGCCCTGCGCGTTGCCTCCGCGATCTCCGACGACCCCGACATCGCCGGGTACGTCCAGCAGCTCGAGGAGGCGGCCGACGCCGCCGACCCGCCAAGCGGCGACGAGCTGGCCGCCGACTTCGAGCGTTACCTGCGCGAGCAGGGCGACGGGAAGGACGAGTGAGCGTCGACGCGACCGACGCGACCTTCGACGACGCGGTCGTCGAGCGGTCGAAGGCGGTGCCGGTGGTCGTCGACTTCTGGGCCGACTGGTGCGGCCCGTGCCGGCAGCTCACGCCGATCATCGAGGCCGCCGTCGCCGCCACGGATGGCGCCGTCGAGCTCGTGAAGGTCGACGTCGACCAGAACCCGCGCGTGGCGATGCGCTACCGCGTGCAGGGCATCCCGGCCGTGAAGGCCTTCCGCGACGGCCGGCTCGTGGACGAGTTCACCGGCGCCGTCCCGCGGGCCAGCGTCGACTCGTTCCTGCGCGGGCTCCTGCCGTCGGAGGCCGACCGGCTCGTCGAGCAGGGTGACGAGGCGTCGATTCGGAAGGCGCTCGAGCTCGAGCCGGATCACCCCGCCGCGCGGGCTGCGCTCACCCGGCTCGAGTCGGCCGGGGACCCGGCGCTCGGCCCGGGCCTCACCGCGCTCGAGGCCGGCGAGACCGAGCGCGGCCTCGAGCTCCTGCTCGACGCGCTGGCCGAGGCCGACACCGCGCTGCGCGACCGCATCCGGCAGGTCATGGTGGGCGTCTTCGCCGACCTGGGCCAGGACCACCCGCTCTCGAGCGAGTACCGCCGCCGGCTCGCCGCTGCGCTCTACTGAGCGGGCGGCGCGACGTCGCGCTCGCCGTCCCAGTACGCGGTCCGCTCCACCCGCCCGATGATGCCCAGGCCGCGCCAGTAGATCTTGTCCGACCGCGGGAAGTAGGCCATGTCGTTCGTCTCGCGCGTCCCGTAGGCCAGGAAGGTCAGCCCGTCGGAGCCGCCCCGGAGCGCGTGCGCGACGCCCGTGCCGGCCGGCCGCGAGACGACGTGCCCCGGCCGGAGCGGGTGCTCGTCCTCGCCGAGGTGACACGTGCCCGAGCCGTCCAGGACGACGAAGAGCTCCTCCTCGGCGGAGTGGCAGTGGGGCGGGTACTGGAGCATCCCGGGCCGGCAGCGGCCGAGGTTGAGGCCCGTGCGGGCGGCGCCGGCCGCGGCGGCCAGGTCGCGCCACACCGACCCGCAGTCACCCTCGCCGCTCTCGTACTCGGGCACGTCGGCGGTGGCGACGACGTTGGCGGGGCGGGGGCCGGGCGCGGCCCACCCGAGCGGCCCGGCCTCCGCGTCGAACGCGAACATGTCGCCCGGCCCGTCGGCCTGCACGATCGTCGCGCCCGCCCAGGCCCGGCCGGAGTGGGGGTGGTAGCAGGTCTCGACGTGCTCGCGCATGCCGAACGCGAGGACGTCGAGGCCGTCCGGTCCGGCCCGGAGCGTGTGCGCCTCCTCGTCGGCGCGGTGGACGATGCAGTCGCCGGCCGTCACCTCGCAGGTCGCGCCGTCCTGCCACACGAGACCGCTCCCGGCGAGCACGTAGAGGACCTCCTCCTCGGCGCCGTGCGCGTGCGGTGGCGTCGGCCGCGCGCCCGGGTCGATCTCCCACCGCCGCAGGCCGATTGCGACCGTCGCTGCGGCCGTGCCCAGGTCGGTCATCCAGGTCGCGATCTCGCCCGCCGCGCGCCGCACCCGGGCCGCCTCGTCCCAGTGGGCGAGGTGGGTCGTCGTCACAACCGCGCCTCGAGCACCCGGCGCGAGTCGTCCGGCCACGGCTCCGAGGTCGAGCGGCCGGCGTCGGTGTGCACCACGACCGTCCGCGATTCGGCGGCGACGCGGCCGTCGGCGGCGGAGCGGATCCGCTCGCGGGTGGTGGCGCTCGAGGTGCCGACCGCCTCGAGCTCGATCTCGACGTCGACGTGATCGTCGGTGTGGACGAGGCCGGAGCGGAAGTCGATCTCGATGTGGCGGATCACGACCCGGTGGACGGTCTCGCCGAGGAGGTCCGTGAAGAACTCGTCCCGGGCCTCCTCGAGGTAGGTCAGATAGGTCGAGTTGTTGACGTGCGCGAACCCGTCGAGGTCGCGCCAGCGGATCTCGATACGCTTGGCGGCGTGCATCGGTCGCGTAGCCTGCCACATCTGCTGCTCGCGGCGGTTGTGCTCGCCTGGGGCGGCTCGTTCGCCGCGATCAAGGCGCTCGTCGACCACGGGCTGGACGCTCCGGACGTCGCAATCGGGCGCTACGTGATCGCCGCGCCGGGGTTCGCGATCGCGCTCGCCGCGGCCGGCGGCCTGCCGGGCCTGACGCGCCGGGACGTGCTGCGGGTGGTCGCCGCCGGGCTCTTCGTCGTCGCCGTCTACCACCTGGCGCTGAACGGCGGTGAGCGCACCACGACGGCGGGCACGGCGAGCGTCGTCATCGCGGCGGCGCCCGCGATGGCGCTCGCGATGTCGCTCGGGCTCGGCCTCGAGGGCTTCTCCCCCCGGCGGACGGCGGGGCTGGCGGTCGCCTTCGCGGGCGTGGTCGTCGTCATCGTGCTGGGATCCGGCCAGCGGGTGTCGCTGGACGCGGTGCGGGGGCCGCTGCTCGTCCTCTTGGCGGCATCCTCGTTCGCGGCGTACAACGTGCTCGTGAAGCCGCTCCTTCACCGCTTCGACGCGGTCGCCGTCTCGGCTGCGACGTCGCTCGTCGGCACGGCGGCGCTTCTGCCGTTCGGAGCGTCGGGGACGGCGGGCCGGCTGGGTGACGTGGGCGCCGGCGACCTCGCGCTCGTCGCCTACCTCGGCCTGGTCTGCACGCTCGCGGGGTACGTGCTGTGGACGATCGGGCTGCGCCGGCTCGACCCGTCCCGGGCGGTCGCCTATCTGTACGGCGTCCCGGTCGTGGCGGTGGCGGTCGGGGCGCTGACGCTCGGCGAGAGCGTGACGGGCTGGCTCGCGCTGGGCGGCGTGCTGGTCGTCGGAGGGGTGGCGCTCTCGCAATGACGGCCTTCGTCTGGCGCGACGGCGAGCGCACGATCCGGTTCGGGCCGGGGGCCTCCGCGCACGCCTGGGCGGGCGTCGAGGTGCTGACCACCGCGCGGGCCGAGCCGGACATCCCGGCCGCCGTCCTGGAGGCCGCGCGCGTCCACCACGTCCCTCCGGGGCAGGTGCCGGACGCCGCCGCCGCGCTCGTCGACCGCGTCGGCGCCGGGCGGATGGTGGCCTGGGGCGGCGGACGGGTGATCGATACCGCCAAGGCGCTGGCCGCAGCCCGCGGCGGCGAGGTGTGCGCCGTGCCGACGACGCTCTCCGGCGCCGAGATGTCGCGCGGGCACCGGCCGGCGCCGGGGTATGAGGGCCGGCCCAACCACCGGCCGGTGCTGGTGCTCGCCGAGCCGGGGGTGATGGCGGGGCAGCCCGAGGGTGCCCGCCGGGCCTCCGCGATGAACGCGCTCGCGCACGCCGCCGAGGCGCTCTACGGGCCCGGGCGAAACCCGGTCGCGTCGCTGGCCGCGGCGCGGGCGGCGTCGCTCCTGGCGCGCGGCGTCGAAGCGGGCGAGCCTGACGACCTCGCTCTGGGGTCGATCCTGGCCGGCTACGCGCTCGGCTCCGCCGGATTCTCGCTCCACCACGCGCTGTGCCAGACGGTGGTGCGCATCTGCGGCACGCCGCACTCGGTCACGAACGCCGCCGTGCTGCCCCACTCGCTCGCCGCGATGGCGGCGCGCGAGCCGGAGGCGATCGCTGCGCTGGCGGCGGCGCTCGGCGTCGAGCCGGAGGGCCTCGTCGCGCGCGTGGCGGCGCTCGCCGGAGGCGCCGGCCTCGGCGGAGAGGGCGTGGGCGAGGCCGATCTGGAGCGCGTTGCGGACGCTGCGCTCGAGCGTCCCGAGATCGCCGCCCTCGGCCCGACCCTGGATCGCGGCGAGCTCGTCGCGATCCTGCGCCGATCGCTATGACCCCACCGCGTAGCGCAGGTGGACCGTGCCGTTCTCGAAGCGGCGCTCGTCGAGCAGATCGAGCCGCAGGCCGCCGGTCGATCCGAAGGCGCTCGTCCCGCCGCCGACCACGACCGGGATGAGGAAGAGCTGGAGCTCGTCCACGAGCCTCGCGGCGAGCGTCTGCCCGGCGAGCTCGGGGCCGCCGATCGTGATATCGCGCTCAGCCCGGGCCTTCAGCTCCCGGACGGCGGCGAGGTCGAGCCGGCGCTCGAGCCGGGTGCGGGCCGTCGAGACATCCTCGAGCGTGCGCGAGTAGACGATCTTGTCCGCGGCCCGCCAGATCTCGGCGAAGTCGCGCATGGCGTCCGGCTGCCCGGCCAGCGGGAGCGTCTCCCAGGGCGCCATCATCTCGTACATGCGGCGGCCGTAGAGGTATGTCCCGACGGGCCGCTCGAGCTCGTTCACGAACGCGTGCACCTCCTCGCCGGGAGCCGCCCAGTCGAAGTTGCCGTGCTCGTCGGCGATGAAGCCGTCGAGCGACGCGAGTGCCGAGTAGATGAGCCGTGCCATGGTGGTAGGCTCGCAGAAGATGGGAAAGGGATACGCAGAGGGGCCCGCCGCCGAGGAGGCGGAGGCCGCCCGCGAGCGCGGCGACCACCTCACCCTGGCCGACCGGCCGCCGCCCCGGCGGATGGTGTGGGGCTGCACAACGGACGACCCCGAGCCGCACGTGATCGGCGAGCTCGGCGAGGTCGACCCGGACGAGCTGTTCTCGTCGGGCGGGGCGTGGGGGATTCACGTGGAGCTCGAGACTCCGGCGTGACCGAGAATCCCTACGACCGCCCATCCGATCCCGCGAAGCGCCACTCGGCGGCGCTGACCGACGGCCCCGACCGCGCGCCCGCGCGCGCGATGCTGAAGGCGATCGGCTTCACCGACGACGACCTCGCCCGCCCGATCGTCGGCGTCGCGACGACGTGGATCGAGACGATGCCGTGCAACTTCAACCAGCGCGAGCTGGCACAGCGGGTCAAGGCCGGCATCCGCGCGGCGGGCGGCACGCCCATGGAGTTCAACACGGTGTCGGTCTCCGACGGCGTCTCGATGGGCACCGAGGGGATGAAGGCCTCGCTGATCTCGCGCGAGGTCATCACCGACTCGATCGAGCTGGTCGCGCGCGGCCACCTGTTCGACGGCCTGGTCTGCATCGTGGGCTGCGACAAGACGATCCCGGCCGGTGTGATGGCGCTCTGCCGGCTCGACATCCCCGGCCTTGCGCTCTACAACGGCTCGATCGCGCCGGGCACGTTCCGCGGGCGCGACATCACGATCCAGGACGTGTTCGAGGCCGTCGGGGCGTACGCGGCCGGGAGGATCGACGGCGCCGAGCTGCACGAGGTCGAGTCCGCCGCCTGCCCGGGGGCGGGCGCCTGCGGCGGCCAGTTCACCGCCAACACGATGTCCATGGCGCTCGACTTCCTCGGTATCAGCCCTGCCGGGATGAACGGCATCCCCGCGCTCAACCGCACCAAGGGCGACGCCGCCCAGGAGTGCGGCCGGCTCGTCATGCAGCTCGTCCGCGACGACGTCCGGCCGTCGCAGATCATCACGCGCGAGGCGATCGAGAACGCCGCCGCGTCGGTGGCGGCGGCCGGCGGCTCCACGAACGGCGTGCTGCACCTGCTCGCGATCGCACACGAGCTCGGGATCCCGTTCTCGATCGACGAGTTCGACTCCATCGCCGCCCGCACGCCGATCGTCGCCAGCCTGAAGCCGGGCGGCCGGTACGTTGCGACGGATCTCTTCGATGCTGGCGGCGTGGCACTGGTCGCGCGGGAGCTGCGAAAGCGCGAGCTCGTCCACGCCGGCGCCAAGAACGTCGACGGCCGCACGCTCGGCCAGGTCGCCGACGACGTCGTCGAGACGCCCGGCCAGCCCGTCGTCGTTTCGATCGAGACGCCGATCAAGGCCACCGGCGGCCTCGCGATCCTGCGCGGCAACCTGTCGCCGGACGGCTGCGTCGTCAAGCTCGCGGGGCACGAGCGCGTCAGCCACCGCGGCCCGGCCCGGGTCTTCGACCGCGAGGAGGACTGCTTCGCCGCCGTCAAGGCCGGCGCGATCAAGCCGGGCGACGTGGTGGTGATCCGCTACGAGGGGCCGGCCGGCGGGCCCGGCATGCGCGAGATGCTGCACGTGACGGCGGCCATCGTCGGCGAGGGCCTCGGCGAGGACGTCGCGCTCCTCACCGACGGCAGGTTCTCCGGCGCGACGCACGGGCTGATGGCCGGCCACGTCACGCCCGAGGCCGCCCACGGCGGGCCGATCGCGATCGTGCAGGACGGCGACATCGTCGTGTTCGACATCGAGGCCCGCGAGCTCCGGCTGGAGCTCTCCGACGACGAGATCGCTGCGCGCCTTCGCGACTGGAGCCCGCCGCAGCCGCGCTACACGGAAGGCGTCTTCGCCAAGTACGCGGCGCTGGTCTCGAGCGCCAGCGAGGGCGCCGTGACGCGCCCGCCGAAGACGTAGTGGCGGTCGCCCACGAGTGGCGCGGCGAGCTTCCTGCACGCGGAGGGATTCGGGCACGACGTGCTCGAGTGGGACCGGCGCGAGCAGGTGGAGGGCCATACGGCGCCAGCCGGGCGGGCGGTCCCGAACGCCGCCGCCGGCGCCGGGCGTGTCGGGCCTACACCTCGACGTCATTCGCGCCGGCCGCCGCCAGCGCGGCCACCCGCTCGGCGATCCCGGCCCGGTGCCATTCGCTCACGCCGACTGCGGCGTGCAGGTTCGTCGTCCAGGCGACGATGCGCGTGCCGGCATCGGTCGTCCCGGTCATGAAGTGCGTCTGTGTCCGGGCGTCGGCGATCGGCGGCTCGTCGTCCCCGAGATCGCAGCCGATGGTCTCGGAGAACGCCGTGATCACGCCGCGCCCGTTCAGCAGGACGAGCTCGATCCGCTCGTCCTCGATCCGCTCGCGCAGGAACGGCGCGTCCTGGCGCAGGAGCACCGCTCGCGACGACTCCGGCAGGAGGCCCCAGGTCGGGTTGGTCGCCCACTGGACGAGGGTGAGATGGCATGCCGTACCGCGGTAGTAGCTGACGCCGGTCCCGTTCAGGACGCGCTCGAGGACGTCGAACCAGCGCCGGTACGGGTGCCGCTCGAAGTACCAGTTGCAGCCCTCGAAGACGCGGGCCAGCACGTGGTCCTCGACGTTCCCCAGCGAGTTCGCGCCGACGGAGAGGAGGGTCTCGAGCCGCTGGGTGTCCTCCCGCAGGAGCGACCCCTCCGAGTCCAGGAACTCGAGCCGGTTGGGGTTCAGGCCGATCGTGGCGACCTTGGCATTGCGGGGATCGCCGAACCCGACGACCGGCGTCGAGCCGGGGATGACGTTGCAGCCCTCCGGAGGCGGCCGGCGGAGCCGCTCCTCGACGTACCTGGGGATGGGGCCGGTCACCGCCCGACGGCGGCGCGCGCGTCCGATGCCAGTGTCTCGAGCAGGCGCCGCTTCCAGCGTGTCATCTCGAGACCGGGCAGGCCGGCGGCCGGGTCGTCCGGGTCGAGCGGGCGGGGCAGGTTGGAGACGCCGATCGCCGCCATCCGCACATCGTCCCCGAAGCGGGCCGCCGCGACCCCGACGAGGGCGAAGCTCCACGCCGCCCGCTCGCCGGCGATGACGTAGGTGCTGGCATCCGGCGCGCGCGGCACCTCGACGGCGGTCAGGAACTCGCCCGGCTCGAGCACGAGCGTCGAGCGGCGCTCCGCCGTCGCCTTGCGGTAGAGGTCGGCGAGCGGCATCCGCCGGCCGGTCGTCTCGACCTCGGCGTCAAGAACGAGCAGCGCCGCAGCCAGGTCGGACGGCGCCACCGAGATGCAGTCGCCCGGCTCGAGGCCGTGCTTTCGGTGATCGCCGATCTGGGCGTAGCACGTCTCGCCGCCGCGCAGCCAGCACTGGAGGTCGGGGTGGCGGAAGTACCAGCACCGCACCTGCTGGCACAGGTTGCCGCCGACCGTCCCCATCTCGCGCAGCTGCGGCGAGCCGACGGCTCCAGCGGCCTGGCGGAGGCCCGGGAAGCGCTCGCCGATCCCGGCGTCGCGCTCGACGTCGGCGACCGAGGTGGTGGCGCCGATCCGTACCCCGCCCCCGTCGTGCTCGATGCCCGAGAGGCCGAGCGCGCGCAGGTCGACCACCTCGTCGGCCGGCAGGATGCCGCGGTCGAGCTGCGTGAGGAGATCGGTGCCCCCGCCCATCGCGCGGGCGCCGGCACGAAGCAGCGCGGCGGCTTCGCCCGCGTCGGCGGGCCGTGCGTAGCCGAACGCCCTCATGCTCCGAGCGCCTCCAGGACGCGCCGCGGCGTGTACGGGGCCTCGCGCAGCCGCACGCCGAGGGCGTGTGCGAGCGCGTTGCCGATGGCGGCGGCGGTCGGGATGATCGGCGGCTCGCCGAGCCCCTTCACGCCCATCCTGAGGTGCGGGTCGGGGTCGCCGACGAACTCGCAGACGACCTCGGGAACGTCGGCGATCGTCGGGACCTTGTAGTCCTCGAGGCCGGCGTTCACGACCGTGCCCGTCGTCGGGTCGACGACGCGCTCCTCCATCAGCGCGAAGCCGATCGCCTGGAGCACGCCGCCCATGACCTGGCTCCGCGCCCCCATGGGGTTGACGACCCGGCCGATGTCGTGGACCGCGACGACGCGCTCGACCGTGACGGCGCCGGTGCCGGTGTCGACCGCGATCTGGGCGATCTGGCAGCCGAAGGTGTTCACGTTCATGCCGTCGGGGTTCGGGCCGCGGGACCCCGAGCCGGAGATCCAGGCGTTCCCGAGCTTGCCGGTCACCTCGGTGACGGGCTCGCGCAGCGTGCCGTCGACCGAGCGGATCTCGCCGTCCTCGAGCGTCAGGTCGGAGGCCGCGATCTCGAACATGTCGGCGGCCAGGCCCAGGATGTCGGTACGCACGCTGTGGGCCGCCATCCGCACCGCCGGCGCGATCGAGGCGAGGGTCATCGAGCCGCCGGAGGCCGGTCCGTGCCCGATCCGCGAGGTGTCGCCGGCGTGGACCGTGATCTCGCCGGCCGGGATGCCGAGCCGCTCGGACGCGATCACCGCGCATGCCGTCATGGTGCCGGTGCCGAGGTCCTGGAGGCCGACGGTGACCGTCGGCCGGGCGCTCTTCCCGATCCGCACCTCGGCGTAAGCCGGCGGCCCGCCGGCGCCCCACCAGTACTGGCTCGCGACGCCCATGCCGCGCCGGACGCGGCCGTCGCCGCGGAGGCCGTCCCGCCCCTCCCAGCCGGCCAGCTCGGCGGCGCGCTCGTAGGCCTTCAGGAGCCCCTTCGAGGTGTAGGGCTTGCCGCTCTCCGGGTCGTTCTCGGTGTGGTTCAGGCGGCGGATCTCGATCGGGTCGATCCCGACCTTCTCGGCGAGCTCGTCGAGCGCCTGCTCGAAGCCGAACGTGCCCTCCATCACGCCCGGGGCGCGGAACGCCGCCGACGGGCCGAGGTTCATGCGCACCGGTGCCGTCATGAGCCGCAGGTTCGGGCAGGCGTAGACCGACTTCACCGGCTCGAGCACCGGGAAGGGCCATCCGCCGGTGCCCATGCCGATCATCGCCGTGGCCTCGACGGCCTCGAGGCGGCCGTCCCTCGACGCCCCGATCGTGTAGTCCATCTTGGCGGGGGTGCGGAAGCCGGCGGCGAGGTTCTCCTCGCGGCGGCTGTTCACGAGCCGCACCGGCCGGCGTGCCCGCCGCGACAGCTCGGCGGCGAGGAGGCCCTGCGGGCCGACGCCGAACTTCGACCCGAACCCGCCGCCCATGAACTCGCAGATGATCCGCACCTGGTCGGGCTCGAGCCCGAACGCGTCGGCGATCGTCGAGCGCGCGTCGAAGATCGCCTGCGTCGAGCTCCAGACGGTGAGGCCGTCCTCGCGCCAGTCGGCGACCGCCGCGTGCGGCTCGAGGGAGTTGTGGAGCTGCGCAGGGACGGCGTAGCTCGCCTCGACGGTGACCTCGGCCGCGGACAGCGCGGCGTCCGGGTCGCCGCGCACGTGCTCGGTCGGCTCCTCCAGGAAGTCCTGCTTCTCGAAGCCGTCGTCGATCGTCGACACGAAGCCCAGCACCTCGTACTCGGGAGCGAGCGCCGCCACGCCCGCCTCGGCCGCGTCCGGCGTGTCGGCCGCGACAACCGCGATCGCCGCGCCCGCGAACGCCGGCGCGTCGGTGAGCGGCGAGCCGGCGTGCTCCGGCCCCTCGCCGGGGCCGAGCACGCAGCGGACGCCGGGGACGGCCCGGGCGGCGTCCAGGTCGAGCGAGGTGACCCGGGCGTTGGCGTGCGGGCTTCGCAGCACGACCGCCTCGAGGAGGCCCGGAAGGGCGACGTCGACGGTGTAGCGGGCCGACCCGGTCGTCCGCGCCCGCGCGCTGATCCGGGGCGTCGGCTCGCCGACCGGCCGGGTGGGGGCGCCGTCCTCGAACTCCGGGGTGTCGTCCTCCTCGACGAGCGTCCAGCGGACCTCGGTGCGGCCCTCGACGACCGCCTCGGTCTTCACGAGCTTGGCGGTCACCCGGCCTCCGCGGCGGCGGCCACCGCCTGCTCGATGCCCTCGTAGGCGCCGCAGCGGCACAGGTTGCCCGCCATCGCGGTCCGGATCTCCGCCCGGCTCGGCCGCGGCGTGCGCTGGAGGAGCGCGACCGCCGACATCAGCTGGCCCGGCGTGCAGAAGCCGCACTGGAACCCGTCGTGCGCCGTGAAGGCGTCCCGCAGCCGCTCCAGGAGCGGTGTCGAGCCCTCGACGGTGGCCACCTTCGAGCTGTCGCACGCCGAGGCGAACGTGAGGCACGAGAGCACCGCCCGGCCGTCGAGGAGCACGGTGCACGAGCCGCAGGTGCCCTCGGCGCAGGCCACCTTCGTGCCGGTCATCGCGAGGTCGGTGCGGAGCACGTCCGCCAGCGAGCGATGCGGCGCCACGTCGAGCTCGTGCGGCTGCCCGTTGATGGTCAATCGCACCTGCATCCAGGGCTAGGTTACAAGTTTGTCCCTCCCCTCCACCGCAATGGCCCGGCGGTCGCCGCTCGAGCTCGCGTACGTCCCGCGCGGCGTCGAGGAGCCGCTTCTCGGGTACTACTCGATGACGCCGCTCACGCCCGGTGGATGGGCCGACCTCCTGGGCGAGGCGGGCCTCCCCGACACGCTGCGCCGGCTCTCCCAGTCGATCGCCGTGGGGCAGAGCCACCGCACCGTCGAGATGCGCTGCCTCGAGATGCTCCCCGCCCTCGCGCACCTCCTGACCGAGCGCGACGGGCCCTCCAGCGCGTCCGTGCGCGCGTGGCGGCTGGCGGCCCGCGTCGTCGAGCAGGCCGTCGTCGCGGGAGGCTCGATCCCGGACCTGGCCCGCTTCTCGGCCGCCTTCCCCGCCGCCGGGCATGCCGTGGTCGTGCGCGACGAGGAGGGCGAGGCCAACCCTCCCAGCGCCGCCGACGCGATCGCGGGGTTCGTGGACGCCGCCATGCGCGCCCTGTCCGCCGCGGTGCGCGACCCGCGCATCCTGCGCACGCCGGAGGCGCACGGCGACATCGTCGACCTGGGGATGCTCCAACCGCTGCTCCGGGCGGTTGCGCCCGACCTCGGCCTGGCGCCGCCGCTCGTGCGGCTGCACGACACGCTCGACCCGCTGCGCCTGCGGCTCGAGGCCCCGCTCGACGCCGACGCCGGCTGGCCGCTCCACACCGAGCCGGCTGACCCGGCGATCCTGCGCAGGGCGGCCCGCATCTTCGCTCCGCTCGCGCATGCGGCCGACGGCCGGGTGACGCTCGGCCAACAGGGCGTGGTGGAGCTCCGGCTCGCGGCCTCGGCGCTGGAGTTCGCCGGCGCCAAGGTCGAGCTGCCGCCGGAGCTGGTCGAGGAGCAGGATCTCGAGTACGACGAGGCCCACCTCGAGCTGGCGGCGGGCGCGCTCTCCCTCGGGGGCGTCGTCCGCTACGACCTGCGCGCGTCGCTCGGCGGGCGCGAGATCAGCCAGGAGGAGTTCCAGGCGCTCGCCGCCGCCACCCAGCCGCTGGTGCGGGTCGGCGGCGAGTGGCGCGCGCTCAAGGGCCGGGCGCTGGCGCGGGCGAAGGCGCTCGCCGCGATCGCCCTGCACGGCGCGTCGATGCCGGCCATGACCGCCCTCGGCGCGGCGCTGGCGGGGCGGTACGAGGTGCGCGGGCTGGCGGTGGACGTGGGCGACCCGCACGGCGAGCTCGAGGAGCTGGTCGGCCGACTGCGCGCGCCCGAGCTGCTCGACCCGGACGAGCCGCCGGACGCGTTCCAGGGCGAGTTGCGCCCGTACCAGAAGGTCGGGCTGGGCTGGCTCGCGCGCACGCGCGAGATGGGCCTCGGCGCGCTCCTGGCCGACGACATGGGCCTCGGCAAGACCGTGCAGGTGATCGCCTACCTGCTCGACCGGAGCGACGGCATCGAGCGGCCGGCGCTGATCGTGTGCCCGACGTCGGTGCTTGGGAACTGGCAGCGCGAGCTGCGCCGGTTCGCGCCCGGGCTCTCGGTGCACATCCACCACGGCCCGGACCGCAAGCGCGACGTGGAGGCGCTCGAGCCATGGGACGTGGTGCTGACGTCATATGCGCTCCTGCCGCGCGACCGCCGCCTCTTCACCGAGGGCAGCTGGCGCGTTCTCGTCCTCGACGAGGCCCAGGCCGTCAAGAACCCGCTCACCCACGCGGCCCAGACCGCCCGCCAGGTCGAGGCGGGCCACCGGGTGGCGCTCACCGGGACGCCGGTCGAGAACCGGCTCGACGACCTGTGGTCGATCATGCACATCCTGAACCCGGGCCTCCTGGGGACGCGCACCGGCTTCCGGCGCCTGATCGCGAGCCCGATCGAGCGCCGGGCCGATGCCGGCGCGGAGGAGGCGCTCGTGCGCATGACGCGGCCCTTTCTGCTGCGGCGGCGGAAGGTCGACCCGGACGTCCTGCCCGACCTGCCGCCGCGCCAGGACTCGACGGAGTTCTGCACGCTCACGGTCGAGCAGGCGGCGCTCTACCAGGCCACGATCGACGCCATGATGCGTGACGTCCGCGGCGCGGCCGGGATCGAGCGGCGCGGCCACGTGCTGGCCCTCATCACGCGCTTGAAGCAGGTCTGCAACCACCCGCTCCACGCGCTGGGGAAGCCGGGCGCCCTCGCCGGCCGGTCCGGCAAGCTCGACCGGCTCACGGAGATGTTGTCGGAGGCGCTGGCCGAGGGCGACTCCGCGCTCGTCTTCACCCAGTACGCGGTGATGGGCGGCCTGCTCTCCGGCCACGTCGAGCGCGAGCTCGAGGTCGAGCGGCTCTACCTCGACGGCTCCACGCCCCGGACCGAGCGCGAGCGGATCGTCGACCGCTTCCAGGAGCCGAACGGGGCCCCCCGGGTGCTCGTGATGTCGCTTCGCGCCGGCGGGCTGGGGCTCAACCTGACGGCGGCGAACCACGTCTTCCACTTCGACCGCTGGTGGAACCCGGCCGTGGAGGACCAGGCGTCCGACCGCGCCCATCGCATCGGCCAGACGCGGGCCGTCCAGGTGCACAAGATGGTCTGCGCCGGGACGATCGAGGAGCGGATCGACGAGCTGATCACCGGCAAGCGCGACCTCGCGGCCCGGATCGTCGACCGCGGCGTCGAGTCGGCGCTCTCCGAGCTCGGCGACGACGACCTGGCGGAGCTTGTCGCGCTGCGCGAATCGTGACGCGGATACACTCGCGCGCATGACCGCGCTCGAGCTGCTGCGGAGGCTCGTCGAGCTCGAGAGCCCCACGGCCGACCACGAGCGGCTCTCGCACATCGGCCTCTTCATCTCCGCCGAGCTCGAGTCGCTCGGCGGGAGGGTCGAGTTCCGCGGCCGGCACCTGATGGCCCGCTTCGGCGACGGCGGCGCGCCGCTCGTCCTCGCAGCGCACATGGACACGGTCTGGCCGGCCGGGACGCTCATGCAGATGCCGTTCCGGGTCGACGGCGGGTACGCGCACGGGCCGGGCGTGCTCGACATGAAGGCCGGAATCGTGACGGCGATCGAGGCCGTGCGGCGGGCGGGGTCGCCGGCCGGTCCGGTGTGCGTGCTCGTCACCGCCGACGAGGAGATCGGAAGCCCCACGGGCCGCCCGGTCGTCGAGGGGCTGGCGCGCGAGGCGCGGGCCGTGCTCGTCCTCGAGCCGCCGGTGCGCGACGGCACGATCACGACCTCCAGGTCGGGCCTCGCCCGCTACCAGCTCCAGATCCGGGGCCGGGCGGCGCACGCCGGCAACGGCTGGCGGGCCGGCGTGTCGGCCATCGAGGAGCTGGCCCACCAGGTTGCGGCGGTGCACGCCCTGGCCGACGACGCCGCCGGCGTGCGCACGAACGTCGGCCAGGTGGGCGGCGGGACGGGCGACAACGTCGTCGCCGCCGAGGCGTGGGCCCGGATCGACGCCCGCGCGTGGACGGCCGACGCGCAGGCTCGGCTGGAGGCCGCGATCTACGGGCTCGAGCCGCTGCTCGACGGCTCGGTGATCGAGGTGAGCGGCGCCGTCACGCGCCCGCCGATGACGCAATCGGCGGACGGAGCCACCCTGGCCGCCCGCACGATCCAGATCGCCGCCGACCTCGGGATCGAGCTCTCGGAGAACGCCTCGCCGGGCGGCTCGGACGGCAACTTCGCCGCCGCGGTGGGGACGCCGGTCATCGACGGCCTCGGGCCGACCGGCGCCGGCGCCCACGCGGTCGACGAGCGGGTGTCGCTCGAGTCGCTCGAGGAGCGGACGTCGCTCGTCACCGCCCTCGTCGAGCGGCTCTGACGCGGGTACGATCGCAAGGAATCGGGCCCCGGACGGCGAATCACCCGCCGTCCTCATCATTCATCAGCCAAGGGGAGTGAGACCGTATGGACATGTCAAGGGTCACGCGCAGCATGTGGATCGTGATCGGCGGGACGGTGGTCACGCTGGTCGGGACGCTGCTGCTCGACTGGTACTCCGTGAGCGTGGGCTTCGGTCAGTTCCACGTGAGCGCGAGCGTCGGGGCGTGGGACACCGGGGCGATCGGCAAGCTTGCGGTGCTCGGGTCGCTGGTGATGCTGGTGGGCGTCGTGCTGCTCTTCGTCCCCAATCCGCCCGAGCTTCCGGTCACGCTGCCGATGGCGATGCTCGCCGCCAGCGCGTTCACGGCGCTGATGGTGGTGCTCAAGTTCCTCGACATCCACAGCCACACGGCGATCGGCCTGTGGGCGTCGCTGGTGGGCGCGCTGGTCGCGGCGTACGGCGCCTACGAGATGGGCGGCCGGCTGACGATGCCGAGCAGCACGCCGTAGGCGCCGGACGGCGCGTGAGGTCGGGCGCCGCGCCCCGCGCACCCGGCCTCACACCGCCTTGACGGCGGAGGCGAGCGCGATCACCGAGTCCTTCGCGTCGCCGAACAGCATGGTGGTCTTGGGATCGTAGAAGAGCTCGTTCTCGATGCCGGCGAAGCCGGTGTTCATCGAGCGCTTGAGCACCACGGTCGCGGCCGACTCGTCGACGTTCAGGATGGGCATGCCGAAGATCGGGCTGCCCGGGGTGTTCTTGGCGGCCGGGTTCACGACGTCGTTGGCACCGATCACGAGCGAGACGTCCGTGCGCGGGAACTCGCCGTTGATGTCGTCCATCTCGAAGAGCTGCGTGTAGGGGACGTCGGCCTCCGCCAGGAGGACGTTCATGTGGCCGGGCATGCGGCCGGCGACGGGATGGATGGCGTAGCGCACGTCAACGCCGCGGTCCTGGAGGATGTCGCCCAGCTCGCGGACGTTGTGCTGCGCCTGGGCCACGGCCAGCCCGTACCCGGGGACGATGATGACCCGGCGGGCGTAGGCCAGCATGATCGCGATGTCGTCGGCGCCGGCCGAGCGGACCGTGCGGTCGCCGACCTCGCCCGCGACCAGGGCGACGCTGCCGGCCGTCCCGAACGCGCCGAACACCATGCTGGCGAGCGAGCGGTTCATCGCCTTGCCCATCATCTGGGTGAGGAGGCTGCCCGACGCCCCGACGAGCGTGCCCGAGATGATGAGCACGTTGTTCGAGAGCACGAAGCCGGTGGAGGCTGTTGCCAGTCCGGTGAAGGCGTTCAGGAGCGAGATCACGACGGGCATGTCGGCGCCGCCGATCGCCATCACCATCTGCACGCCGAGGATGAGGGACACGACCAGCACCGCGACGAGCAGGGCCTGGCTCTCATGGCCCGTGGCGAGGACGGCGCAGCCGGCGAGGATCGCGGCGAAGATCGCCGCCGTGACGGCCTTCTGTCCCGGCACCGTCACCGGGTTCCCCGTCACGAGGTCCTGGAGCTTCCCAAAGGCGATCATCGAGCCCGCGAAGCTGACCGAGCCGACGACGGCCGAGAACAGGATCGAGACGATGATCTTGGCCTCGACATGGCCGGGCGCGCCGACCGTGTCGTGGTAGTCGGCCAGCGCGACCAGCCCCGCCGCCCCGCCGCCGAAGCCGTTGAAGAGCGCGACCATCTGCGGCATCGCCGTCATCTTCACGCGGCGGGCGCCGATGGCCCCGCCGACGCCGCCCACGATCGCCCCGAGGATGATCCACCAGTACGTGACGACCCGGTCGTCGAAGAGCGTCGCGCCGATCGCGATCGCCATGCCGACCGCCGCGATCTGGTTCCCAGAGCGCGCCGTTCGCGGTGACGAGAGTCGCTTCAGGCCGATGATGAAGAGCGACGCCGCCACGAGGTAGGCGGCGCCGATCGCGTCGCTCTTACTCATCCCTCGAGCCTTCTCCGGGCCGGCGGCGGAACATGTGCAGCATCCGGTCGGTGACGAGGAAGCCGCCGACGACGTTCGACGCGCCGAACGCGACGCCGATCGTCCCGAGAATGGTCGTGACCGTGCCCTGGTCGGATGCCGCGACGAGGATGGCGCCGACGATGACGACGCCGTGGATGGCGTTCGTGCCGCTCATGAGCGGCGTATGCAGCGTGGTGGGGACCTTCGAGATGACCTCGATGCCGACGAACGCCGCCAGCACGAACACGGTCAGCTCGATCAGCAGGCTCTCGCTCACGCTGTCGCCCCCTGGAGCAGACGGCTCGTCACCCGGCCGTCGTGCGTGACGACCGCGTCGGCGGTGATCTCGTCATCGAAGTCGAGCGCAAGCGCGCCGTCGACGACCAGATGCTCGAGGACCGCCTGGATGTTCCTGGCGTACATCTGGCTCGCGTGAAGCGGCATGCCGGACGGCAGGTTGAGGGTGCCGATCAGCGTGACGCCGTGTCGCTCCACGACCTCGCCCGGCTCGGTGAGCTCGCAGTTCCCGCCCGTCTCGGCGGCCAGGTCGACGATGACCGACCCGGCGCGCATGGCCTCCACGGCGTGGCCCGGGATCAGCTTCGGCGCCGGCTGGCCCGGCACGGCGGCTGTCGTGATCACGACGTCGGAGTCGGCCACGTGCCGCTCGAGCATCCGCTGCTGCTCGACCTGCTGGCTCTCGGAGAGGACGGTGGCATAGCCGCGCGCGTCCTGAGCCGTCTCGCCCACCTCCATCTCGAGCTCGACGAACGAGGCGCCGAGGCTCTGCACCTGCTCCTTCACTGCGGGCCGGGTGTCGAACGCCGAGACGACGGCGCCGAGGCGGCGGGCGGTCGCGATCGCCTGGAGGCCGGCGACGCCGGCGCCGAGCACGAGCACCTTGGCCGGCGGCACCGTGCCGGCCGCGGTCATCAGCATCGGGTAGAACTTCGGCAGCGCCTCGGCGCCGAGGATGACGGCCCGATAGCCCGACACGGTCGCCTGGGACGAGAGCGAGTCCATGCGCTGGGCGCGGGTGACGCGCGGGATGGCCTCCATCGAGAACCCGGTGACGCCGGCGCCGGCGAGCGCCTGCACGAGCTCCGGGTCGGTCAGCGGGCGCAGGTAGCCGACCAGCACGGTGCCGGGGCGAAGGGCCGCCACCTCCGTGGCCTCGACGCGGCCGATGCGCACGACGATGTCGGCACGGGCGTGGAGGTCGTCGGGGCTCGGGGCGATCTCGGCGCCGGCCTCGCGGTAGTCGTCGTCGGGAAGCGACGCGCGCGCTCCGGCACCGTGCTCGACCAGCACGCTCAGGCCGGTTTGCACGAGCCGGCCCACCGCGTCCGGCGTGAGCGCGACGCGATGCTCGCCGGAGGCACGCTCGACCGGGACGCCGATGATCACGCGGGCGCCGCCGTCAGCTCGTCCAGCCACGCCGAGCGGCCGCCGTTCGCAGCCCACACGACGGGGAAGAACGACTCGTCCATCTCGTCGGTGTCGCGCTTGCGGTAGCGCGAGTAGGCCAGGTCGACGCCGCGGCCCGAGAAGCGGGCGCGGGCCGGGAGCAGATGCGAGATGAGCGCGCGCCGGTGGGTGGTCGCGGCGGTGTTGGGGCCCGAGCCGTGGAACGTGTTGTGGTGGTGGAAGGAGGCGCCGCCGGCGCGGACGACGACGGGCGCCAGCTCGAGCTCGGCGTCCTCGCCGGCCGGGTTGGCGCGCCGGGCCGGCGCGAGCCAGTCGGGCGGCGCGTGGAACTCGCCGCGGTTCTTCGAGCTCACCGGCCAGAGGTGCGAGCCGGGGACGAAGGAGATCGTGCCGGCCTCCGCCGACGTGTCGTCGAGCGCGATCCAGCAGGTGATCATCTCGGCCGGGTCGAGGTAGTCGAGGTAGGCGCCGTCCTGGTGCATGCCGAGCGCCTTCACGCCCGGCGGCTTCCAGATGCAGTTGTCCTGGAGGATGCGGACGCCGTCGTAGCCCATGAGCTGGGAGGCGAGCCGGCCGGTGCGCTCGGAGAGCACCTGGGCGGCCAGCGCGTTGTCGGCCTTCCAGCCGTTGCAGATCTGGCGGGTGCGGTCATCGGGGTCGCGCCCGGCGACCCAGTTCACCTCGTCGGGGCGGATGCCGGTCTCGTACTCCTCGCGGTAGATCGCGTCGAACCGCTCGCGCATCCGCTCGACCTGCTCGTCGGAGATGTAGCCCTCGTCGATGACGAGGAAGCCGTCGCGGTCGAACGCCTCGAGCTGGTCGGGGGTGAACTCGGTCAGCACCATGCCGGCGGGAATCGTACGGGGTCAGACCCCGACTCGGCGAGCGTAACCGTTTCGCGGCCCGCGCGGCGCAGGGTGGCGGGGGGTACCAGGTATGAGGCATGCCGCTGCGAGTGATTCGTTACGGGACCGGCACACGTTGCGAGCCGGCCCATGGAGGAATGCGGGCTGCGCGAACCGCGGGAATCGCGCGGGAGCGCCGCAGCGGCGTTCCGGCGGCCGACGCGGTACCAGGTATGGCACCTCTCGCCGTTGCGAAATCGGTGCGGAATCGGCACGCGTCACAGGGCGAGGACGTTCGGGCCCCGGCGCTCGCGCTCGGCCTCGTAGCGGTCGATCTCCTCGGCGCGGCGCTCGGTCAGCGCGATGTCGTCCCAGCCGTTCAGGAGCCGCTCGCGGACGCCGGGGTCGACCTCGAACGACGCCGTCCGGCCGGACGGCAACGCGACGGTCTGCGCCTGGAGGTCGATCGTCGCGGCGGCCGGCGCCGAGTCGAGCAGCTCGCGCACGTCCGCGGCAGGCAGCACCACGGTGAGGAGGCCGTTCTTCGAGGCGTTCGTCCGGAAGATGTCGCCGAAGCTCTCCGCGACCACCGCCTGGAACCCGAACTCCTGGATCGCCCAGGCCGCGTGCTCGCGCGAGCTGCCGCAGGCGAAGTTGCGGCCGGCCGCGAGGATCGGCGCTCCGGCGAAGTCCGGCCGCCGCAGCGGGAAGTCCGGGTCCTTCATCCAGTCGTGGAAGAGGAACTCCCCGAACCCCGTGCGCTCGATCCGCTTCAGGAACTGCTTCGGGATGATCTGGTCGGTGTCGACCGACGCCCGGTCGAGCGCCGCCACCGGGCCCGACACCACCCGCACCGCCTTCACGCCACCAGCTCCCGGACGTCCGCCAGGCGGCCGGTGACCGCCGCGGCGGCGGCCATCGCCGGGCTCATCAGGTGAGTGCGCCCGCCGGCGCCCTGCCGGCCCTCGAAGTTGCGGTTCGAGGTCGACGCGCACCGCTCGCCGGGCTGGAGGATGTCGGGGTTCATCCCGAGGCACATCGAGCAGCCCGCGCCGCGCCACTCGAAGCCGGCGCTCTGGAAGACCGCGTCCAGACCCTCACGCTCAGCTTGAGCCTTAACCTGTGCCGATCCCGGGACGACCATCGCGCGCACGCCCTCCGACACCCGCCGCCCGCGCACGATCTCGGCCGCGGATCGCAGGTCCTCGATGCGGGCGTTGGTGCAGGACCCCAGGAAGACCCGGTCGACGGCGATGTCGCGAAGCGGCGTCCCGGCCGTCAGGCCCATGTAGGCCAGCGCCCGCTCGTCGGTCTCGTCGGCCGGCTCCGGCACGGCGCCCGTGATCGGGGCCACCTGGCTCGGGTTCGTGCCCCACGAGACCTGCGGGGCCACGTCCGCCAGGTCGACGGTCACCTCGCGATCGAAGACCGCCGCCTCGTCGGAGGCGTATCCGCGCCAGCGCTCGACGGCCGCGTCGAAGTCGGGCGGCGCGCCGGGGCGCCCGTCGAGGTAGGCGAACGTCGTGTCGTCGGGCGCCATCATGCCGGCGCGCCCTCCGGCCTCGATCGACATGTTGGCGATCGTCATCCGGCCCTCCATCGAGAGCCGCCGGATCGCGTCGCCGGCGTACTCGATCACGTGGCCGGCCGCCCCGTCGGTGCCGATCTGCCCGATCGTCCCGAGGATCATGTCCTTCGCCGTGCAGCCGGGGCCGAGCGTCCCCACGTAGGCGATCCGCATCGTGCGCGGCTTGCGCTGCGGCAGGGTCTGGGTCGCGAGGACGTGCTCGACCTCGCTCGTCCCGATCCCGAACGCGAGCGCCCCGAACGCCCCATGTGTCGAGGTGTGGGAGTCGCCGCAGACGATCGTCATCCCGGGCTGGGTGACGCCCAGCTCCGGCCCGATCACGTGGACGACGCCCTGGCGCCGGTGCCCGAGCGCGTACAGCCGCACGCCGAACTCGGCGCAGTTGCGGTCGAGCGCCTCGAGCTGGGCGCGCGACAGGTCGTCCGGGTCGCCGGGCCCCGTCGGCACGTTGTGGTCGGCCGTGGCGAGCGTGCGGTCGGGCCGGCGCACGGGCCGGCCGGCGAGCCGCAGCCCCTCGAAGGCCTGCGCGCTCGTCACCTCGTGGACGAGGTGCAGGTCGACGTACAAGAGGCCCTCGCCGACCTCGTGATCGGCCCAGACCTTGTCGAGCATCGTGCGCGGCGCGGCTGCCATACCGGGATTCTAGGGAGGCGTGTACCGCCGGGCGCCGCCGGGTATGTCCGGGGCATGGCTACGACCAAGACATCGCAAGGAATTCTCGCCGACTCGCAGTCGGAGGCCCGTGAGCACGTCATCGAGCTCCTGACGAAGGGTTACTGGATGGAGGTCGAGACGGTCATGAGCTATCTGGCCGCGTCGGTCAACCCCGACGGCGTGCGCGCCCGCGAGATCGTCGAGTCGCTGGAGCAGGACGTCGACGAGGAGCTGGGGCACGCCCGCCAGTTCGCCGCTCGGATCAAGGAGCTGTACGGGGTCGTCCCCGGCTCCAAGGACTTCACGGCCGAGCAGACCTTCCTCCAGCCCCCCGACCAGCAGACCGACATCGTGCACATCATCCGTGGTGTCATCGAGGCCGAGAGCGGCGCGATCGAGCACTACACGCGCATCGTCGAGGAGACCGACGGCGTCGACCCGGTCACGCAGGACATGGTGATCGACATCCTGCGCGACGAGCAGGGTCATCGGCGGCTGTTCGAGGGCTACCTGCGCGAGTTCGAGGTCGAAGGCACAGCCTGACCGCCGGCTGACCCGCTTGACATACTGGCGTCCGTCGTGGACGTCCTCGAGCTGCATGCCCGCGTCACCCGCGAGTTCGTGCGGCGCGACCTGGAGAGCTACCTCGCGCTCATGCATCCCGACGTCGAGTTCACGACGGTCGCCTTCGGCGAGGAGCGCGTCTTTCGCGGCCACGCAGGCGTTCGCGAGTGGTGGGAGACGCTGTCGGCGAAGCCGGGCTATGACGCCTACTCGTCGGCCGCGACGGCCCTCGCCGACGACGCGATCCTGATCCGGGCCCGCATCCGCGCCCCCAGCCAGTCGGGTGGGTACCTCGACGTCGCCGCCCTCTGGCTGCTCGTCTCCCGCGACGGTCTCGTCTGGCGCTACCGGCCGGTCGGCTCCGAGGAGGCCGCCCGCTCCGAGTACGCCCGCATGGCGCCTCCGGACGGAAGCTGAAGGGGGCGAAATCCCCTCCGCGATCCGCTGTAACACCGTGGGTCGCCCGAACGGTGTTTCCCGTTACAGGCGTATCACCCAGGGGAGGATGAGGATGGCGAGGTTTCGAAACCGCGACGGGGAGCTCTCCGCGCTGGAGGCTGCGCTCCGTGCGGGGCGTCCGCGTGCGGAGGCGAGCCTCGAGCGCGAGATTGCCGAGCACGTCGGGGGCACGACGGGGCGGCGCGGCGCACGCCCGGCGCTGGCGCTCCTGATGACGGTCGGGGCGACCGCGGCGTTCCTGAGCTTCGGCGGCGTCGGCTACGCGATCGACGCGGTCAACACCGCCGTTGGCGGTGGCAGCACGCAGACCGCGTCGGAGGACGAGTACGGCGGTCAGTGCGTCGAGTACGTGAACCCGCACGGCCAGAACATCCCGCCGGCCGGCCTCACGCCTCCGGGCACGAACCCGAACGGCGGCGAGAACCCCGACGGCTTCTATCTGATCGGGAACACCAGCAGCTCGGATCCGGTGTTCGTGACCGACCTCGGCTCCAACACCACCTTCGGGCCGTATCCGGCCGGCACCGTCATCAAGTACACGCAGGCCACGGGCTCGACGCCGGGCGAGCAGAAGATCGGGAGCGACAACGGCCAGGCCGGCGCCGTCACCGTGCACATCACCGGCACCGGCGACTTCAGCGTCACGCAGGGCACCTCGACACAGACCTGCCTGGTTCCGCGACCTCCCAAGTGAGTCTCCCGCAGCCTCGCCGGCTCGGTTCGGGAGGGTCGACCCACCGCCGACCCTCCCGGATCGGGATGCGACAAACGCGCCCGGGGCACGTACCCTTGGAGCGAGGCACGCGGTGGATTGGCGAGAGAAACAGGGTGAGCCACAGATAGGGCTTTCGGACGAGACCCGGTGGGGATCGGAAGGAGGCGCGTCCGTCGACGCACGTGTGGCGGACGCGTACCCGTCTGTGAACCGCGACGTCGTCAGGTACCTCGGCGCCGTGCTCGGCCGCGGCGTCGCGGAGGATGTCGCATCACAGGTGTGGGTCGAGGTCGTGGCGGGGGCGGCGGCGTTCCGGGGGGACGCGGCGGCCTTCCGCCGCTGGGTGCTCGCGACGGCCCGGCGGCGCGCGCTCGACCACCGCCGCCGCTGGTGGCAGCGCTCGGTCGTGCTGCGCCCGCCGGGCGCGTTCGAGCTCGACCGGCCGGTGGTCGACGAGGTCGGCAGCGACGCCTCGGCGGCCGTCGCGCGCATCAAGCGGCTCCCGGCGCCGCAGGCCGAGGTGGTGCTGCTGCGCGTCCTGGGCGGCTACAGCGCCGAGGAGGTCGCCGAGCTCACGGGCCGGACGCCCGGGGCCGTTCGCGTCATCCAGCACCGGGCGCTTCGCCGGCTCGCAAAGCAGATCGAGCGCGAGGGTGGGGTGTAACACCCATGGGCCTGCGTGCGTTCTTCGTTTCCATGAGGGCGGTTCGACTGGACGACGAGACTGCGGATCGGATGCTCGCGGGCGTGGTGGATCCTGCCGACGCGCCTCCGGGCTACGCCGCGGTCGCGGAGCTGCTGGAAACGGCACGAGCCGCGGCGGGTGTGCCTGTGCCCGCCGCGACGACCGCACGCCGTCCGTTCGACCTCGGGGTCACCGGGGTCGCTTCTGCCGGGCGGGCCGCGCGAAGAGCGCGGTCCCGGCGGCGCCGCATTCCGGTGTTGGCCGCCGTCGCATTCTGCGCGATGACCGGTGGGGCGTACGCGGCCGGTGCAACCGGCGCCGGATCGTCGACCGTGTCGGCGGTCCTCGATCGTATCGGCGTGGGCTCGCTCGTCGGGAGCTCATCGGAGCACCATGCCGCACACGCGTCCCGGGCGGCCGCTCTCACGGGGGAGGCATCGGCGCAGACGACCACGGGGGCGGCGGGAGCTGCCCCCGTGGGCGCCGACGACACGGGCCCCGGGAAGCACGGGCATGGCAACGACCATGGCGTCGCCGTCTCGAAGACGGCGAGCGATGGCAAGAGCCACGCCGGCGAGCACGGGAACGGCGACGGGGGCACGCACCCGGCGCATCCGGCCCACCCGGCGCATCCGGCGGATCCCACCCAACCCACGCATCCCAACCACCCGACACATCCCACGCACCCGCAGACTCCCGAGGACCCGACGCGACCGTCCCAAGCC
>JAICKX010000061.1 GCA_025927685.1 Thermoleophilia bacterium
CGGATCAGGTTGCGGTACGTGCTCGCGTCGCGCACGATCTCGGCGTAGCGCTGGGCGTTTGCGACGGCGGGAACCGTCGAGGCGAGCGTGTGCACGGACGCCTTGCCGCCCACCTCGTCGAGCAACCCGCGGTTCTGGAGAGCGTTGATCAGCGTGATCGAGTCGACGGTGCCGCCCTCGGCGTACACCTGCAGGATCGTCTCGTAGATGGTTGCGTGTGAACGGCGGTAGAAGTCGTCCGGGCGGAGGATCTCCGAGACGATCGCGATCGCGTTCTGCGAGACCAGCATCGCGCCGAGGACGGACTCCTCGGCGTCGATGTCCTGGGGCGGGACGCTGGCTGGCCGGTCGGCGACCGCCATCAGCGTTACGAGAACTCGCCTTCGATCGGCTCAGACGGCTCGGCCTCGAAGGCCTCCACGCCGCCCTCCTCGTCGGCCCCGCCCGGGACCACCATGACCTTGAGCACCGCGCGGATGTCGCCCCACACGGTGAGCTGGACGCGGTGGGAGCCGAGCGTCTTGATCGGCTCCTCGAGCTCCACCTTGCGCCGGTCGACCCGCATGCGCCGCGCCTTCCAGATGGCGTCCGAGATGTCGGTCGACGTGACCGACCCGTACAGCCGGTCCTCGGTGCCCGCGCGCCGCTTGATCGTGAGCACCGTGCGGTTCAGGGTGTGCGCCATGTCGCGCGCCTGCTCCTCGCCCTGGGCCTCGTGCCGGCGGCGCTGCTCGGCCTGCCGCTCGACCTCGGCGACCCGGGCGTCGGTGGCCGCCTCGGCGAGCTTGCGCGGGCCGAGGTAGTTGCGCAGGTAGCCGGTGGCGACGTGGACCACGTCGCCCTTTCGACCGAGCTTCTCGACATCCTGGAGCAGGATCGCCTGTGTCGCCTTGCTTGCCATTTCCTTCCTCTTCGGTCGGGCCGGCGCGCCGCGTCACCATCGTTGCACGGACGCGCCGGGCGTGACCACCCCGCGAGCGTCGAATCGGCCGCTCGCAGCGTGGAAAATGTTCAGTTGACGGCGTAGGGGAGCAACGCGACCTCGCGGGCGCGCTTGATCGCCACGGCCACCTGTCGCTGGTGGCGGCGGCAGGCCCCGGAGATCCGCCGCGACCGGATCTTGCCCTTCTCGGACGTGTACCGGCGCAGCTGATTGTAGTTCTTGTAGTCGATCTCCTCGACCTTCTCCTTGCAGAAGTAGCAAGGCTTGCGCCGCGTCGAGCCGCCGGTCGGCGCCCCGCGCTTGCGCCCCTTCGTCTTGGGCTTGGATGCCATTGCTTCCGGCCTCCTAGAACGGGATGTCGTCGTCGGACGCCGCCGCGCCGGTGAAGGCCTCGACGGGCTCGGGCTTGATCTCGGCAGTCTGGCGGAAGCCGCCGCCACCGGACTCGCCGCCGTCGCCGCGCGACCCGAGGAACTGCACGGTGTCGGCCACGACCTCGACGGCAGAGCGCTTGCTGCCGTCCTGGGCCTCCCATTGCCTCCACTCGAGCCGGCCGTCGACGGCGACGCCGCGGCCCTTGGCGAGGTACTGGGCGCAGCTCTCGCCCTGGGCGCCCCAGACCTTGATGTCGAAGTAGTTGGGCTTCTCGACCCACTCGCCGCTCGTCCGGTCCTTGTAGCCGCCGTTCACGGCCAGTCGGAGCTTGCAGACCGACGTGCCGCTGGGCAGCGTCGAGAGCTCGGGGTCGGCGGTCAGATTGCCTGTGAGGATGACGCGATTGATGTTTGCCACGGGGGTCTCCTTCTGCCTCCTACGAACGTGTGTTCGGGTATGATAGGGGTGCGTGCGGACGGTGGGTCACGCCGACGCCTCGGCCGGCTCGGCGGGTGCGGACGAGCCCTTGGCCGCCTTGGCGACGGCCATGAACCGCAGCACGCCGTCGGTGATGCGAAGCACGCGGGCCGCCTCCTCGAGCGCGGCCACGGGCGCGTCGAACGTCAGCACGTAGTAGAAGGCGTCGGTGTGGTGGTTGATCTCGTAGGCCAGCTTGCGCTTGCCCCACGGGTCGACGCCGTGCCACGTCCCGCCGGCCCCGGTCACGGTGGTCTTGGTGCGCTCGATGATCTCCGTGTGGCGTTCCTCCGCCACCTCCGGCTCGATCAAGAGCATGATCTCGTACGGGTTGATCCTGATCACCTCCTGTGGACTGGACAGCCCCGGGGCCGCGCGTGGCGCTGCGATCAGGAAGGCGGCGCCGGGCCCGGAGCAGGAAGCTGCTCGATTCAGCCCGCGAGTATAGTTGGCGGGGTGGCGAGGCACGGGAGGTCGAGGCGATGAAGCGTCTTCTTTGGCTGGTGGCGGGCGCCGCCGGCGCCGCAGCGGTGCTGGTTGCGTCGCCTGAGACGTACACCCGGCTGCGCGAGCGCGTGGCCGGCGGCCCGGTCGGCGAGCTCATGCCGGGCGACGACTACGACTTCGCACCGCCGCCTCCTCCACCTCCGCCGCCTCCTCCACCTCCGCCGCCTCCTCCGCCTCCGGCGCACGCGCCGCCGCCCCCGCCGCACGAGGCCGCGGCCGTCGAGGACGATGACGACGACACGGACGAGATCTCGTTCTCGCCTCCGCCTCCCCCGCCGCCGGACCACGCGGCCGACGCGCTGCGGGCCCGGATCGGCGAGAGCCGCGACCGCCTGCGCGAGAAGGCGATGGCGGCGACGCCGGAGTCCGAGGAGGGCGAGGAGCCGGAGGGTGCTGCGGGCACGGACGAGGCCGAGAGCCCGCCAGGCTCAGAGCCCGAACAGAGCGAATAGCATTCGTCGTCCTGGAGTGGCACGGGCCCGGTGGCCCATCCGGTCTTCAAAACCGGCAGGCCGTGGTAACCCCACGGTTGGTAGGTTCGACTCCTGCGCCGCTCCGCTAGGAGGGCGGCCGCGCGACTACGGGATGGCCGGGAAGAGATGGCCGTCGGCTAGTTGAAGTAGGAGCCGTTCCGTTCGAATGCGAGTTCGGCGAACTCTGTCCGCGAGGTCTCGGCAGGGTCGGAGCGGTAGACCACAGAGCCGCTCTTGCCGGTCCACTCCAGCGTCGCCCACGTCTGCACGGCGTGCAGATCGAAGTGTTGCTCCGTGTTGTGGACGTGGTGTCGATGGCGGACGCCGTGCCAGCGCGCTTTGAAGCTGACTTCCGCCTCCAGGCTGGGCCCGTCGAGGATCGCGTTCACGACGTCGTGATAGTCCTCGACGTCGAGGTCGTCCACGATCAGGTGCCCCTGGGCGCGATCGAGATTCGCGTACACGGCTCCGCCGGGGATCGGGACAGTCCAGAACAGACCGTTGTCCGAGCCCGGGTTGAAGTCGTGGATCTGATGCGCGGGATCCAACTGACCCCGAAACACATCCAGTCAAACGAACGCAAACGTGGCGTGATGGACGTTCCCATCCCGGCCAACGTAGTGCGCCTTCATGAATCGCATGTCGGCGTCGAAGGGCAGGTGCTCCCTCGTACCCGCAGCATGGTCCACCCGCCACCCCATGCCGGCCACGTTGGCGACGCCAACCCGACCCTGCATGTTCGTGATCAAGGACGGCTCCGCGTCCGGGCCAGGGAACTCGAAATGGATCCGGGGCGTGCCCGGTCCCAGCGGCTGGATCGACTGCGGAATCCGCCGCGGCAGGTCACCGTCGGTCGGCAGCCCTGCGGCGCGTGCCAGCGCAGGCAGCACCAGCCCGGCCGCGGTGGCCGTGCCGGTCGCCCGCAGGAAGACCCCGCGGGACATGGCCCGCTCCCAAAAGTGATCATGCCCGCGATAGCCCGGTACCGTCACGCTTTCGAGGGCCCAGCCCAAGCGGCGTTCGTCGAGGATCATCGTCACCCCTCCCCTCGATCAATCCGGAACGTGTGAACCTATACCCACAACCGCCATGTGTCAAGTGACACAGCCCGTCGATCACTCCGGCGATTTACCCGGGTCGTCACTCGCCACCCGTGATCGCGCACCCAGAGCCAATGTCCTCCCGCGTCGAAACCGGCAGCCCGGGGTAGCCCACGGTTGGGTAGGTTCGACTCGTGCGCCGCCCCGCTAGGTGCAAGACGTCTCTGCCCTTGCCCTCACGTGAGTAGCACCATGCCGGCCGCGAGGAGCCACACTGACCAGGCGGTGTAGGCGTCCGACCTCCACCCGCTGGCTACTCGGGATCCGGCCGCCCGTCGCGTCGTGGGCCATGGACTGGAGTTGCCTCGGTCTCGTGGACACCCGATGATTGGGGCGAACACACCGAGCGTTCGCGGCTCGCTGGGGTGCTGGTCCTCGATCGAGATGGCGACGTTATGGCCGGCGATCGCCGCCTTGATCCACTCGGGCAGCGCGTCGAGTTCGCGCTCCGCGAGCGCTGCAAACTCCTCCTCGGAACACGCATCGGCGGGATACCGTTCCTCCACCCACACAAGGCTACTGCCGGCACGAGTGCCCCGAGTTCGACTCCTGCGCCGCTCCGCTGGGTGGAATCGCGTGTGGGGCTGTCGGCGCTCAAGCAGAAGCCCGGCTGGTGGGCGGCCTTAGTGTGTGTGGCTCTTGTAGAGCTGAACGGTCTGTTCGGCGACGTGTCGCCACGAGTAGTTCTCGCGGGCGTGGCGATGCGCGTTGATGCCGCGCCGGGCGCGTTCGGCGTCATCGTCGATGGCGGTGACCATTGCATTGGCGAGGCCCGTTTCGTCGTCGGGGGGCACGAGCCAGCCGTCGGGCTCGCCCGGGGTGGCGTTGATGAAGCTGGGTGGGCCACCGCTGAGCGTACCGATTACGGGCAGCTCACAGGCCATCGCCTCCAGATAGACCAGGCCGAACGGCTCGGCGGTCGACGGCGCGACGAAACAATCGGCGCAGCTCAGCCCTAGCGGGAGCTCGTCGTGGTCACGCCACCCGTCGAAGAACACCCCCTCGATGTGCTCGCACGTGACGACCGTATGCGGATGCTCACCCTCCCACTCACCCGGCCAACCTCCCCAGATGACCAGCGGCGCAGGCACCGACATCCGCTCACGTGCTCGAGCGTAGGCGCGAACCAGCAGCGGGACGCGTTTGAACGCCAGAAAGCGGCCGACGTACATCAAGACCGGTCGCGCCTCGCCGGTCTCAGGGTCGAAAAACGCGTCGATCACCTCTGCCTCGGTGTAGCGGATGCTGCCCGGCGTGGAGGTCGCCTCATCCCAGCCCTGCGGCTCGCTCACGAGCCAGCGCAGCCAGTGTGACCGCCGTTGTTCGGGGCTTGGCCGGTGCGGGATGAAGTGATCGATGTCCACGCCGTTTGGGATCGAGTAGACCGTCTCTGGGTCGATCCCGAGCAGCCGCACCGCTTGGCCCTGATCGTGAGGGGAGATCGTGATCGTCGCGACCGCCCGGCGCGCCGAATCGCGCATCCGAGACGCCCACCAGTCGGCATATGGCCCGCTCATGCGCGGCTCGGCCCGCGCGATTGCATCAAGCATCTTCAACTCCGTGCCGTGCAGATGCGTCACCACCGGCAGCCGAGGAAGGGCCAACGCGGCGGCATCATGAATCGGTGTCAGGTGATGGAGGTGCAGCACCCGCGCTTGCGCCATCGCTTCGGACTGAGCGAGCACCGCTGCCCATGCGACCGCGATTCGCTCACCCTGTGCCGGCGACACCCACGGAAAGGCGCGATCTGGCACTCCAGGGCGCACCTCAAACGACGGATGCATCGGAAACGGCGCATCCATCGGATCCTCACCCCGAGCCCACCGCGCGACCGCCTCGTCGTACTGTGCGGGCACGATGTCCACACCGGCGAAGACCGACTCGGCGTTGCCCAGTGCCCCGGCCGGGCCGAGCGATCCACACGCCAACGTGACCGGCCAGCCAAAGGCCTGAAGCGCACGTGACAGATACCCAGCCACTCGCGCCGAGCCGCCCCGGGGGTAGAAGAACAGGCCCATTCCCACTGAAACCTGGACACCCGCCAAGAAATCAGCATATCCCGCCCGCTAATGCCGCTGCCTGGTTGAACAGGACGCCACGGGTCCAAGCAGGATCGTGAGCCTCGGTCACTCACATGGTCACTCGCAACCCGCAATCGCGCTCCCAGAGCCACATCTTCGCCGTCTTCAAACCGGTAGGCCGTGGTAGCCCCACGGTTGGTAGGTTCGACTCCTGCGCCGCTCCGCTCGGCCGGACCGCACGTGTCGCTCGGCGATGCTCCGCCCTGCAACCGGGGGCCCCATCCTCAGTTCCACTCCGGTGGCGACCGCCGCAGCTGCTCCCGCGCCATGCCCTCGACGCGCAGCTCAGCGCGAACCTGCCGTCGAAGCTTCTCCGCGAGATGCCGCACGATCCCCTGCGCAACCGTGCTGCGGCCGCCGCGGCGCTCGAGCTCCTCGAGCGCGGCTTGGGCGTCAGGATCGCCCCGAGTATGCGCCGCCCGCACCGCAGCCAGGGCGGGCTCGGCCAGCCCATCCATCCAGAGGTCGGGACTCATCCTGCGCAGCTCCCGCCGGATCTCGGCCGGGTCGCCGCCGTCCATCGCCATGCAGACGAAGCTGAGGCGGGCGCAGCACACTCCGGTGTCGAGCCCGAGGTCGAGCCGGTCGGCGAACGCGTCAGCTCTGGCCTGTGGGAAGCGGGATGGCATGCACGGAGTGAACCAGCTTCCGCGTCACGTGTCAGCGGGAAGACGGTGCCGTCTGGGTGACGATTCTGCGTGGTGGTGCGACGCAGGGGCGACCGTCGCCCGCACTCACCGGACGTAGCTCGCGGTGTTCACATCCACCGTCGCGCCCGTCGCGTGCCGCGCCTTGCCCGACGCCAGGAACGCGATCACGTTCGCCACGTCCTGCGGTTGGGCGACCTCGCCGAGCGCGGTGTCGTTCACGAAGAGCTCCATGCCGTGCTCCTCGACCGCCGGCGCGTTGAACGGCGTGTCGACGAAGCCCGGCGCCACCGCGAACGCCGTCACGCCCTGGCGGCCGTACTGGCGGGCGATCGTCTTCGTCATCGCCACCACGCCCGCCTTGGCGGCCGCGTAGTGCCAGTAGTCGGCATCCTCGCCGCGCCAGGCCGCGCGGCTCGCCAGGTTGACGATGATGCCGCCTCCGGGCTGCTCGCGGAAGCTCGCGATCGCCGCCCGGCAGAGCGCCGCCGGCGAGACGAGGCAGATCGCGAGCGTGCGCTCCCACGCCGCCTGCCAGACGGCGAGGTCGTCGTCCGGACGGGCCGCCTCGTAGATGCCCGCGTTGTTGACGAGGACGTCGATATGCCCGCGCCACCCCACCGCCTCGTGCCAGAGCGCGTCCGCCGCCGCCGCGTCGCTCAGATCGGCCGCCACCGCACACGCCGTGTCGCCCAGCTCCTCCGCCAGCTCCTGGAGCCGCCCCTCCCGCCGCAGGTCGTGGACGACGACGGCGGCGCCCTCGGCCGCGAGCGTCCGGGCCGTCGCGGCGCCGATGCCGCCTGCCGCGCCGGTGACGAGGGCGACACGCTGCCGTTCGTCGCTCATGCGCTCTCCGAATAGTCGTAGGCGGGGACGGGCACGCCGTCGAGCGCGTCGATGCGCAGCTCCAGGGTGTCGAGGGCGACCGTCAGGATCGTCATGTTGTCGAGCGTATGCCAGCCACGCGACTCGGGCTGGTCGAAGCCCGACGACGCCACCACGACCAGGTCGTCCTCGACGCGGAAGCGGAGCGCGAAGAGGTCGTGCGGGTCGCCGGGGTAGGGCAGCGCGGTCGGGTTGTGCGCGTTCAGGACGTGCAGGTGGTCGGGCGTCAGGTACATCGAGTTCAGGACCGGCGACGTGAACCGCTCGAGCAGCTCCGCCAGCGCGTCGCGGACGACGTCGGCGAACGGCCCTCCGTCCTCGAGCCGGTCGTACAGGTACAGGAACAGGCGCTCGCTGTCGGTCGACCCCTCGACCTGCCCCTCGAGCCCGGCCGGCAGGAGCTCCGGCAGAAGATGCTGGGGATGGATCGCGCCGTTCTGGGCGAATGCCGCTCCGGGCCGGACGAACGGGTGGCAGTTCTCGAGCTCGATCGTGAGCCCGGGCGTGGCCCCGCGCAGGTGGACGACGTTCGCGCAGCCGGCGACGCCGCGCATCGTCCCCGTGAACGCTGGGTTCTCGCGCGCGCTCCCGACCGCGCGCCGGCGCTCGGGGGTGGCGCCGTCGGCCGCCGCGTCGGGCGACGGCCACCATGCCATGCCCCAGCCGTCCGGATGGCGCGGCGACAGGTCGCCGAACGCGGCCAGGTCGGCCTCGCCGACCGCCTCGGCCACCGTCAGCGGCCGGCGCGACACGTGGGCGAGCAGCCGGCACATCAGAAGAACTCGAAGTACTCGCGCATCTCCCAGGCGCTCTGCCCGGAGCCGTCCTGCCCGTCGCCGGCGGCCACGTCGAAGCGGGCGAGCTCGGAGCGCTTCATCATCACGAGGTAGTCGACGAGCGGGTCGCCGAACGCCTCCCGGTAGAAGGCGCTTCCCTCGAGCTCGTCGACCGCCTCGGCGAGCGACTTCGGCAGGAGGGGCGCGTCGGCCACATACGGATCACCCTCGACGGGATCCGGCGGATCGGCGCGGCGGTCGATGCCGTCGACGCCCGCCGCGATGTTGGCCGCCAGCCACAGGTACGGGTTCGCGGCCGGCTCGGAGAGCCGGTTCTCGACGTGCGTTCCGGCGTCCCCGGGGCCGCCCTGGACGCGGATCAGCGCGCCGCGGTTGTCACCGCTCCAGCAGACGCGGTCGGGCGCGAACGAGTAGGGGCGAAAGCGCGCGTAGGCATTGGTGGTCGGGTCGCCGAAGACGGCCATCTCCCGGGCATGGTCGAGCAGCCCGGCGACGAAGTGCCTGCCGGTCGGCGAGAGCAGCTCGCGGTCGTCCGCGAACGGGTTCCTGCCGCTTTCGATCTCGAGCAGCGACATGTGGAGGTGCGATCCGCTCGGGAAGAAGTTCGGGAGCCCCGGCCAGCACATGAACGTCGCGTGCAGCCCGAGTCGCGCGCAGATCGCCTTCACGGTGCTGCGGAAGAGGATCGCTGCGTCGGCGGCGGCGAGCCCCTCCATCGGGCTGAACGTGATCTCGGTCTGCCCGGGGCCCCACTCGTTCTCGATCGAGCGCGGTGGGATGCCGACGTCGACGAGCCCGTCGCGGATCGCCTCCAGCGCGCCGCCGATCGCATCCATCCGGCTGTCCGAGAGGAACTGGTACCCGCGCTCGATCACCTCGACCTCGAGCGGCGTTCCAGGTTGGCCCGGCTGCCCCACCTCGTCGAAGCCGATCGACGTCCGCGCCGGCCGCGTCACGTACAGCTCCACCTCGATGCCGGCGTAGAGCTCGAGGCCGCGCTCGGCGAGGCGGCCGAGCTGGCGGCGCAGGAGCCCGCGCCCGTCGAGCGGGACCGGCCGGCCGTTCGCGAAGTACGGGTCGGACAGGATCCAGCCAGTCCTGTCCGCGTACGGCAGCACCCGGAACGTGGTCGGATCCGGCACGAGGGTGATGTCCGGGAAGCCCGTCATCTCGTCGATGCCGAAGCCGCCGCCTGCCGCGAACGGCGGCGGGAACACGCCGTTTCCCGTGTCGAGGCTGTAGATCGCGCCGGAGAAGTCGGAGCCGTTCTCGAGGGCCGAGACGAACGCGTCGCTCGAGAGGTACTTCGCGCGCGGGACGCCGTGCTGGTCGACGACGACGAGCCGGATCGTGCGCAGGTCCGCCTCCCGGATCTGGCGTACGGCCTCCCCCGCGGCCGTGCGCTGGGCGTCGGTGTGGAGGCCGTGGGCCGCGACGAACCCGGACGACCCCACCCCCAGCCCGGCGCTTCGGCCGGCGAGCACGTCCGACACGCAGGCTCCTTCCTGTAATTGCGGCGACCGTCCGCCGCCCCGGCGGGCAAGCATAGTGAAGCGGCGCGCAGCCCCGGCTAGCTCCCGGTGGCGACGATGCTCGGCCACACCTGGGCGAGGGTGCCGCGCAGCGTGCAGCGCGCGATCGGCTCGCCGCCCTCGTCGCTGTCGTTCGCGCTCGAGATCCGCGCGACGAGCCGATAGCCGGTGCAGAAGCCGGCGCCGGCCTGCGAGTAGCCGACCACGAGGGCGCTTCGGCCGGTGGCCCGCGGGCGCCAGTAGCGCATCGTGACGTCCGCCGAGGCGACCGGCGGCAGGTCGTGGCCGAGCACGTCGAGCGCGCCGGCCTCGCCGTAGTTGCTCGTCACGATGACGTCGACGCCCGCCGAGCGGCGCTCCACGAGGCGGGCGTATGCCGGCCAGCCCACCTCGGACTGGTAGTCGCTGCGCGCCTTCACGACTCCGCTGTCGACCGCCGTCTGCAGCGGCAGCACAGGCAGCGCGATCGGGAGGACCAGGATGCCCACCGCCGCGAACAGCGCGGAGGCCTTCAGCAGCCGGCGCGGCCGGCCCGCGATCCAGCGGTCGAGGGCGGGCGCGCCGGCGGCGAGCGCGAACACGATCACCGGCAGCGCGTAGTACGACTTGCCGCCCAGCACGAAGTAGGCCGCGATCGTTCCCACGAGCGTCCAGCCCAGCGGTCGCAGAGCCCGGTCACGAACGAGTGACAGGATCCCGGCCGCGGCCACCGGGGCGGCGACCCCCGCGAGCAGGATCACGTTGGCGATGAACTGCGGCCGGGACTCGTCCGTCGCGCTGCTCGGAGGGTTGAGGAACCAGTGGACGCTCACCCAGTCGTGGCCCGCCTCCCAGACGAGATTCGGGACGACAAGTGCGGCCGCGATCGCGATCGCCAGCGGGAACCCCCGCGAGCGCAGGACGTCGCGGCGCCAGGCGAGGAACGACGCGACCAGGAGCGCGAGCACGACGGCGATCGTGTACTTGGTCTCGAGCCCGATCCCCACCGCCACGCCGACCACCGGCCACGAGCCCGACCCGAGCACGAGCCGGAGGGCGAGCCACAGGACGAGGACGGTGGTCAGCTGGTCGAAGGCGACCGGCTGAAAGAGCCGGTTGGTCGCGAGCATCCCCGGCGAGAACCCGATGACCACGGCGGCGAGCGTCTGCGCACGCCGCGTCGCCCCCAGGTCGCGGGCGGCCAGGGCGCCGACGACGACCGTCCCTGCGCTGACGAGGATCGTGAAGGCACGCAGCCCCACGAGCGACCAGCCGAAGAGCTCGCGGGCCAGCGCCGCCACGAGGGCCGTCGCCGGCGGGAACTCGACGTATCCGCCCTGGAGGTGGAGCCCGGCGACGGCGTAGTACAGCTCGTCGCGGTGCCAGCCGTAGCGCCCGGCGACGGCCAGCTCCAGCGCGCACTTCAGTCCGACGACGGCGAGCACCGGGCCGGCTGCGAACGTCACGGTCGACCTCTCCAGAGCCCTCGAGGCCACGGCCCGCAAGGCTACGTGTTCGGCCGCCGCGGCGGCGCGACTACGCTCTGGCCGATGGAGGCGACCACCACCGGGGCCGTCGTCGCGCCGGCCTCGGTGCACCGCGAGGGGCTCGCCTGGGCGCTGGCCGGCGTCGTCATGTTCTCGTTCTCGGTGCCGCTCACCAAGGAGGCGGTCGGCGGATTCAGCCCGTTTCTCACCGCGACCGGCCGCGCGGCGATCGCGGGGATGCTGGCCGCGGCGCTGCTCGCGGCGCGGCGCGCACCGCTGCCGCCGGCGCAGCAGCTCCGCCCGCTCCTCTACACGATGCTCGGGGCGGTCTTCGGCTGGCCGATCCTGCTGGCGCTCGCGCTGCAGCGAACGACCTCGGCGCACGCCGCGGTGATCGCGGCCTTCATGCCGCTCACCACCGCGCTGGTCGCCGTGCTTCGCACGCACGAGCGCGTCAGCTGGCAGTTCTGGGCGGCGGCGGGGGCCGGTACTGCCGCGCTGGTCGGCTTCGCCCTGTCGCGCGGCGGGGGCAGCGGCGGCGATCTCGTCGCCGACGGCCTCGTCGTCGGCGCGGTGCTCGCCTCGTCGTGGTGCTACGTCGAGGGGGCCTCGGTCACGCGCACCATGCCCGGCTGGCAGGTCATCTCGTGGGTCGTGGTGCTCGCGCTCCCCGTAACGGTGCCGGCGTCGGCGCTCCTGTGGTGGTCCGGCGGCGTGCACGACTCGACCGCGGTCGAGTGGGGGTCGCTGGTGCTGCTCGGCGTCTCGTCCATGTACGTCGCCTTCTTCGCCTGGTACCGGGGCCTGTCACTGGCGGGGATCGCCCGCGGCGGGCAGGTGCAGCAGCTCCAGGCGCTGCTCACGCTGGTGTGGTCGGCGCTCTTCCTCGACGAGCGGGTGACCGCGACGACCGTGCTGGTGGCGCTGGCGGTGATCGCGTGCGTGATCTGGGCGCAGCGAGCCCGCGTGCCGCGGGTCATGGCCCCGCAGGAGTAGCGACGACCTCGTCGCGGAGCGCGTCCCGCCGCTCCGGCGCCAGCCGCTCCATCCGGCGGACGCTCGGGACCGAGAGCAGGAACACCGTGGACACGCCCAGCCAGGCGGCGGAGATCCACAGCGTCTCCTCGACGCCGAGCCACTGCGCGACCGGTCCGGCCAGCGCCATCCCGACCGGCAGCGGCGCGAACACGGAGATGCGCTCGAAGCTCGACACGCGGGCGAGCGCCTCGCGCGGGACGCGCTCCTGGAGGGTCGTGTCCCACAGGACCATGTAGAGCGAGGTCGAGATGCCGGCCGGGACGGCCACCGTTGCGATCGCCAGGGCCGGGGCGGCCACCGCCATCGACGCCAGGAGCGGCAGGAAGACCGCGTTGATCACGACGGCGACGAGCAGCGGACGGCGCGGGTGCAGGCGCAGGCCGAGCACGCCGCCGCCGACGCTGCCGAGGCCGTAGCCGGCCGAGATCAGCGCCCACGAGCTTGCGCCGTCCAGCCGGCGATCGCAGACGATCGGCCCGAGCACTGCGTAGGGCCCCCAGATGACGAGCATCCAGAGCGCGGTGTCGATCATCATCAGGATCAGCCACGACTGCGACCGCACCGCCCGCCAGCCGTCGCGAAGCTCGTCCACGAACCGCGTCGCGTGCTCGGAGACGGCTCGTGCGGGCACGTCGACGTTGACGAGGATCGCGGCCGCCAGCAGGAACGAGAGCGCGTCGGCCGCGATCGCCCAGCCGGCGCCGGCGACGGCGATGATGACGCCGGCCAAGAGCGGGCTCACCACCCTGCCGGCGTTCGACTCGAGATGGCGCAGCGCGTTGGCGCGCTGGAGCATCGGGGCCGGCACCGTCTCCGGCAGGAGGCCCGCCCAGGCCGGTGTGTGGAAGGCGTCAGCGGCGCCGCCGACCGCGGCCAGCGCCGCCAGCTGCCACACCTCGGCCACCCCGGCGATGAGCAGGACGGCGGTGGTCCCCTGGGAGACAGCGCTGACCAGGTCGGCGGTCACCATCACCCGCACGCGCGGGAGCCGGTCGGCCCACACGCCGCCCACGAGCAGGAGCAGGGTGAGGGGCACCGCCTCGGCGCCGAGCACCACGCCGAGCGCGGCCGGCGAGTCGGTCAGGCTGAGGACCGCGAAGGCCAGCGCCACCGGCGTCATCCACGACCCCAGGAGCCAGATCGCCTGGGCGCAGAAGAGCAGCCGGAAGTTCCGCTCGGCGAGCGGTGCCAGGGAGGTGCGCACCCCGTCAGCCTACCGGCGGTCGGACGTGCGCCAGAACGCCGTCGAGCGGATGCGGCACCTGCGCCGCGTCCAGCGCCTCGACGAGGAGGCGGGCGTACCGGAGCTTGCGGCTGTCGGCGCTTCCGAAGAACCGGCGCAGCTGGGCGTCGACGCTGCGTCCCCGCCAGGCCGGCTGGCGCTGGAAGGTGCGAAAGGGGCCGAGGTCGCCGTTGGCGGCGAGGGTCGCTTCGACCGCGGCCGGTCCGAGCGCGCGGATGAGCTCGTCCTCGAGGTCCGCATCGCAGACGTAGAACCCGAGCGCCTCCAGCTCGGCTCGCGTGGCGGGCGAGCCGAGGCCGGCGCGCTCGACCGCGCGCCGCACGACCGGCTCCTCGCCGGCGTCGCACAGACCGGCCAGGACGAGGGTTGCGCCGTGCGGCCCGAATCGCGCCAGGTAGCGGCCCATCGCCTGCGCGCCACCGACCGGCACGACCGACACGCCTTCGCCCGCGAGGTCCCGGCGCCGGCGGGCCGCCAGCGCCTCGACGGCGATCTGGTCGCTCAATCCCTCCACCAGGATGATCGCGCGCGCATCCGTTCCGATCGCCACAGCCAGGAGCGTTGCATCCCGGCACGGTGTGTGCCAGCACAGGAACGTAGGGTTGGAATCTCAGCGCAGACACGCTCGCCGGCCGCCCGAGCAGTCTGCCGGAGCTGGCGCGCGCCTCGCCGAGCGGACGCCGGCCCGGCGCGCTACGATCGTTACGAGGGAGGCCGCGACGGGCAATCTGACACGACTCGCTGTACTCGCAGCCGTCTGCGCGTGGCTGGCCACGACGGCGGGCGCGGGCGCCGCGACGCCGGCCGGTGAGATCATCGACCTCGACGTCGGGCACATCTCCGGGCCAACCGTGCCCGACTCCTCCGGGAACGGCAACGACGGCGCCGGGAAGAAGGGCGCCGTCGGGGCGGAGACCAGCTGGAGCCCCAGCACGACGACTGACTCCGGGGGGAGTCCGGCGGTCGTCTTCGCCGGCGCGCAGAAGGAGCGCATCGAGATCCCGAACACGGCGGGGAGCCTCGACGTGAGCCACTTCTCGATCCTCGTGCAGTTCACGCTGAACGAGTCGGTCGACACCGACCCGGCCCACCAGCGCTACGAGCTCATGGAGAAGGCGGGGAGCTTCTGGTTCAACGTCCGCGAGGACACGAGCCCCAAGTACCGCCTGCGGGTGGGCGGGTTCTTCAACGGCCGCGCGGTCGACACGTTCACCGGGACGCACGTCATCCCGAGCAACACGCTCACCTGGGCGGTCGCGACGTACGACGGTGCGCACCTCGAGACCTATGTCGCCGACGGCGACGGGACGAACCTCGCGCTGGACAGGAGCGTCGCGCAGACCGGCACCCTGAACACCGGCCCGACGATCACCGGGATCGACGAGAACCTCGTGGTCGGCGCGAAGCACCGGAAGGGACACGCGCCCGGCGGCAGCGGCACCAACGAGGATGCCGAGGCGTTCTTCAACGGCACGATGTCGCGATTCATGGTGTTCGACACGGCGCTGACGCAAGCCCAGATCGCGTCCCTCGTCTCGGGGACGACTCCGGGCGCCAAGCCCGGCGCCGTCCAGGCCAGCCTCGTTCCGAAGGCGGTGATGCCGAGCGGCGCCGGCCCGACGGTGCCCTACACGATCTCGTGGGCGCAGGGGACGTGTCCGGCCGGCGCGACCTACACCGTCACCGCGACCGCCGCGGGCAGCCCGGCCGTGTCGCACACCGGCACGGCGCTCAGCGCGACGCTCAACCTCTCCCTCGGCCCGAGCTGGGCCGTCGCCGTGGGCTGCGGCGGGGACAGCGCGACGACGATCGTCAGGTCGAGCGGGTTCCAGGAAAGTGCCGCCTCCTACACGAAGACCTGGCACAGCACGAGCTTCGCGGGCGCATGGGGCGGTACGTCCACGTACACGACCCTCGCCTCGGCGTCCGCGACGTTCCACTGCTCGTCGTGCCGCGCGATCGCATGGGTGACCGACGAGGACTCGGCGCACGGCTCGGCCAAGGTGTACGTCGACGGGGTGCTGAAGGCGACCGTCAACACGCGGTCGTCGTCGGCGCTCGACCGGGTGCTCGCCTACACGTTCGAGTGGGCGACCGACGGCGCCCATACGCTGAAGATCTCGAACGTGGCGACGAGCGGACATCCCCGCACGACCGTCGACGGGTTCATCACGCGGAGCTAGGCGTCCGCCGCGACCGGCCCCTGGGCTTCGGCCGGGGCTGCGGCAGATGCCGGCTGCCGGCGAGCCGCCGGAACGGCCCGTCGACCGTGAGCAGGTCGGAGGGCGCTCCCCGCTGGACGATCCGGCCCCGCTCCACCACCAGCACCTCGTCGGCGCGGCGGACGGTGGCCAGTCGATGGGCGATGATGACCGAGCTGCGCCCGTGCAGGAGCCGGTCGAGCGCCCGCTCGATCAGGAGCTCGGTGGGTCGGTCGATGTTGGACGTCGCCTCGTCGAGGATCAGGATGCGCGGGTCGGCGAGGAGCGCCCGCGCGATCGAGATCAGCTGCCGCTCGCCCGCCGAGAGCCCCGAGCCGCCCTCGCGCACCTCGTGGTCGAGCCCGCCGTGCAGCCGGGCGACGAGCCGGTCGAGGCCGATCGCCTCTGCCGTCTCGCGCACCTCCTCGTCGCTCGCCTCCGGCCGCGCGAAGCGGACGTTGTCGGCGATCGTGCCCGAGAACAGGAACGGGTCCTGGAGCACGACCCCGAGCTGGCGGCGATAGGTCCCGAGCTGCACCTCGCGCAGGTCGGTGCCGTCCACCGACACGCTGCCGAGGCGGGGGTCGTAGAACCGCGCGATCAGCTTCGCGAGCGTGGACTTGCCGCCGCCCGTCTGGCCGACGAGCGCGATGCACCCGCCCGCCGGCACGTGGATCGAGATGTCGTGGAGCACGTCGGCCCGGCCGTAGGCGAAGCTGACCGTGTCGAGATCGATGGCGCCCGCGATCGGCGGCATCGGGACCGCGCCGCGGCGGTCGCCGATCTCGGGCTCGGCGTCGAGCACCGAGGTGATCTTGACCATCGCCGCGGCCGCCGACTGCAGCTGGCCGTAGACGTCGGAGAGCTCCTGCAGCGGCTGGAACACGAGCTGGAGCAGATAGATGGCCGTGATCAGCGTCCCGATCGTGAGCGTGCCCTCGGAGAGGAAGCGCGACCCGACGACGAGCACGGCGCACGTCGAGATCGCGCCGAGGAGCTCGATCGACGGGAAGAACACCGAGAAGAGCTGCTGGGCGTAGATGTTGGACGTGCGGTTCTCGGCGTTCAGCTCGTCGAACTGGCCCTGGAACTGGCGCTCGCGGTTGAAGGCCTGGACGATCGCCATGCCCGACACCGACTCGGCGACCTGGGCCGTGACCGCGGCGATGCGGTTTCGCACGTCGAGCTGGGCGACCGCCGACTTGCGCTGGAACCAGCGCGAGAGCAGGAGCGCGGGCGGCAGGATCACCATCGCCACGAGCCCCAGCCGCCAGTCGACGACGAAGAGCACGATCACCGTCGTCGGCAGGAGGACGATGTTCGAGACCAGGGTGGGGAGGCCCTGGGAGAGCGCGTCCGAGATGGCGTCGACGTCGCTCGTCACCCGGGCGATGATCCACCCCGCCCGCTGCTCCGAGAAGTAGCGCAGCGAGAGCGAGGTCAGGTGGTCGAAGAGGTCGCGTCGCAGACCCATGACGATCCCCTGGCCGATCACGGCGAGGCCGCGGATCAGCACCCACTGGCAGATCCAGCCGAGGGCGTTCAGGGCCAGATAGGCGGCCACGACGACCGTCAGCGTGTGCCGGTCGCCCTGGCCGATGCCGTCGTCGATCGCGGCCCGCACGAGCAGCCAGCCGCCGGACTGCGCGCCGGCGCTGCCGGTGGCGACCGCGACGAGGCCGGCGACCAGGAGCCGGCGGCCGGTCAGATACCTGCTCAGGCGGGTGAGGCCCGTGCGCTTACGCGACACCGATCTCGTCTCCGAAGAGGGCGGCGAAGACCGCGCGCTGCTCGAGCAGGTCGGCCGGACGGCCGTCCTCGACCACGCGGCCGTCGTCCAGCACGGCCGCGCGGTCGGCCAGGGCCAGGGTGGACAGGCGCTGGGCGGCGACGATCACGGTGCGGCCCTCGAGCGCGGGTCGCAGCCGGCCGACGAGGTCGTGCTCGGTGTGCGTGTCGACGGCCGAGAGCGGGTCGTCGAGGACGATCACCCGGGCGCCCGCGATCAGGGCGCGGGCGAGCGCCACCCGCTGGCGCTGGCCGCCTGAGAGGTTCACCCCGCGCTCGCCGATC
>JAICKX010000033.1 GCA_025927685.1 Thermoleophilia bacterium
GCCGGCGCCCTCGGCGATGCCGCGCACCTCCTCCAGGAGGTCGGGCGTGTGCTGCTCGACGGCCGGCAGGAAGCGGGTCGCCTCGAGCAGGCCGGCGACGTGCTCCGCCGCGGTGATGCCCAGCCGCTCGCCGACGTCGGCGTCCCAGCGCTCGAGCGCGCCGGCGATGCGGTCGCGTTGCTGCTCCCCGTGGGCCCGGCCGCGCTCGCGGCCCGAGCCGGAGACGTCGACGATCGCATCGGGGGCGACGGCCATCCTGCGGGATGCTACCGCCGCATCAGCACACGAGCGGGGCGGCGATCCCTCCCGGCCGCCACGCGGGGGCGTGGTAGCCGTCGTCGCGCTGCGCCCGGGGCGGAGCCAGCGTGCCGCGGCATGACCCGTCCGCGTCGGCCAGGCTGACCGTGGTCCGCCGGGTGTCCGCCCTGCGCGTCTCGTAGGCGATCACGGCGCCGCCGGGAGCCCAGTCGGGCCGCTGGTCGTCCGTCTTCGACACCGCCAGCCGGCGCTGGCCGGAGCCGTCCGCGTTCATCACGTAGATCTGGCGGATCCAGCTCTGCTCGTCCTCTCCGGTGCGGATCCGGGTGGCGTGGTCGCGCGCGGAGGCGAAGACGATCCGGCGGCCGTCCGGCGACCAGGAGGGCTGTTCGCTCTCCGTCGCCAGCCGGCGGGCGTCACCCCCATCCGCGGTCATCGTCCAGACGGAGCACGTATCCGGCACCATCCCGTTTCTCAGGGTGACCGCACGGACACATCGCGTGAATGCGATCCTGCCGCTCGCCGGATCGAAGGGCCCGGCGAGGTCGAAGACGTCGGCATGGGCGGCCGTCAGCGGGCGCGTGTCGGTGCCGTCGGGCCGGACGAGCCAGATCGCACCGGCCCGCCTCCCGTCGACGAGGCTGATCGCGGTGTAGGCGATCCAGCGGCCGTCCGGCGACCAGGCCGGGTACAGAGCGTTCCGCCCCGTCGTCACGCGGCGCAGTCGGCCGCCCGCCGCGGATGCCGTGTAGACGTCCGTGGGCGGAAGCAGCGGGCCGGCGGTGGGCGCGTCGGTGTCGGCCGTGAAGGCCAGCGTCCTCCCGTCCGGGGACCACGCCGGCGTGTTGCCGCCGTGCAGCGAGCTGGGCAGGCGGACGAGCGCGACCGGACGGCCGGCGGGCGTGACGAGCTGGATGCCGACGTTCGGGGCCTCGACCGCGAGCAACGCGGGCGCACTCGGCGAGGGGAGCGTGGGCGCGCCCGAGTCGCCCGAACATCCGGCGACCGCGAGCGCCGCGAGGGCGGCGAGCCGGACGGTCACTGTGTATAGAGTCGCGCAATGCCGCGTGACCCGCGCCACGACGTGCTCTTCGAGCCCATCGAGATCGGCCCGAAGACGCTCCGGAACCGGTTCTACCAGGTGCCACACTGCACGGGCTTCGGGGTCGAGAAGCCGTGGTCGCAGGCCGCGCACCGGGCGGTCAAGGCCGAGGGTGGCTGGGCGGCCGTCTGCACGGAGTACTGCACCGTCTCGCCCGACGCCGACGAGACGCCCTTCATCTCGGCCCGCATGTGGGACGACCACGACCTCGCCCATCTGCGGCTCGTCCCGGAGGAGGCGCACCGGCACGGGTCGCTGGCGGGGATCGAGCTCTCCCACTCAGGCGCGCACGGCGAGAACTGTGAGACGCGTCTGCCGCCGCCCGCGCCGTCACAGATCGCGAGCGACTTCTCGAACATCACGCCGAAGCGGATGGAGCGGTGGGACATCGACCGGATCGTGTCCGACTGGGTGACGGCCGCGATCCGCTCGCGGGACGCCGGGTTCGACATCGTCTACGTCTACGGCGGCCACTCCTACCTGCTCGGGCAGATGCTCTCGCCGTTCTACAACCAGCGCGAGGACGAGTACGGCGGCTCGCTCGAGAACCGGGCCCGAATGTGGATCGAGACGCTGGCGGCGGTGCGCGAGGCGGTCGGGTCGGACTGCGCGATCGCCTGCCGTGTCGCCATCTCGGCGGTCGGCGGCGCCGGCATCGAGCTGGACGAGGGGCTCCGGTTCGTGCGGCTGGCCGACCACCTCGTCGACCTCTGGGACGTCCATATCGGCTCGATCGAGGAGTGGTCGAAGGACTCCGGCGCGTCGCGGTTCTTCGAGGAGGGCTGGCAGCTCGAGTGGACGGGCAAGGTGCGGCAGGCGACGGCCAAGCCGATCGTCGGCGTGGGCCGCCTGACGACGGCCGACCGGATGGCTGAGATCGTGGAGTCGGGCGCCTGGGATCTGATCGGCGCGGCCCGCCCGAACATCGCCGACCCGTGGATCCCGCGCAAGATCGACGAGGGCCGGATCGGCGACGTCCGAGCCTGCATCGGCTGCAACATGTGCATCTCGAAGGGCGACAACCGCCGCCACATCGGCTGCACCCAGAACGCGACCGCCGGCGAGGAGCACCGGCGCGGCTGGCACCCGGAGCGGTTCGACCCCGCCGCCAACGCCGACTCCGAGGTGCTCGTGGTCGGTGCAGGCCCGGCCGGGATGGAGTGCGCGATCGTGCTCGGCCGCCGCGGCATGCGGCGCGTCCGGCTGGTCGACGCGGCCGAGGAGGTCGGCGGGATCACGCGCTGGATCCCGCGGCTGCCGGGGCTCCGGGAGTGGGGGAGGCTGCTCGAATGGCGGCTCGGCCAGCTCGCGCAGCTCCCGAACGTCGAGATCGAGACCGGGACGCGGATGGACGTCGACGCGGTGAGCGCGGCGGGCGCCGACATCGTCATCGTCGCGACGGGCGCGGCGTGGGCGGCCGACGGGCTGAACGGCGTCACACGCGGGCCGATCCCGGGTGCCGACGCCTCGCTCGCCCACGTCCTCACGCCGGAGCAGGTCATGCTCGCCGGAAAGCGGCCGCCCGGCCCGCGCGTCGTCGTCTACGACTGCGAGGGCTACTTCGTGGGCGCCGGGATGGCGGAGCTCCTGCATGGCGAGGGGCACGCCGTCGAGCTCGTCACCTCGTGCGAGAAGGTCGCGCCGTTCTGCGACGAGACGCTCGAGGGTCCTCTGCTTCGCCGGCACTTGCACGACCTCGGCATCGGCATGCGGGCGGAGTGCGAGGTCGAGGCGGTCGAGCTGGGTGGCATCCGCGGCCGGACGGCGCTGGGCGACCCGTTCGAGCTCGAGTGCGACGCCGTCGTCCTCGTCACCCAGCGCGTGTCCGACGAGCGGCTCTTCCTCGACCTGCGCGCCGCCGGCCTCCCGGCGCTCTACCGGATCGGCGACTGCGTCGCCCCGCGCCTCCTGGCCGACGCGATCTGGGACGGCCACCGCCTGGCGCGCGAGATCGACACGCCCGATCCCGCGATGCCGCTGCCGCACCATCGCGAGCGCCCGGCCCAGACGCTTGTTCCGGCGTAGACCCCGTCGCTCGGTCGCTCGGCCGCTCAGCGCCTACAATTCGGGCAAACCCCTCTGAGGAGATGATCGAACTGATGCAGAAGGCCACGTTCGCAGCGGGCTGCTTCTGGGGCGTCGAGCACACGTTCCGCGAGATCGAGGGCGTGAGCGACGCGGTGTCCGGCTACACGGGCGGCACCGCCGAGAACCCGACCTACAAGCAGGTGTGCACCGGCAGCACCGGCCACGCCGAGGCGGTCGAGGTGACCTTCGACCCCGAGGTCGTCTCGTACGAGCAGCTGCTCGCGCACTTCTGGAACATCCACAACCCGACGACGCCGAACCGGCAGGGCTGGGACATCGGCTCGCAGTACCGCTCGGCGATCTTCTACCACTCCGACGAGCAGCGCCGGGCCGCGGAGGCGTCGCGCGACGTCGCGCAGACGCACCAGCCGAAGCCGATCGTGACGGAGATCGTCGCGGCGTCGACCTTCTGGCCGGCCGAGGACTACCACCAGCGCTACGTCGAGAAGAACGGCCGCGAGGTCTGCAAGATCACGGCGCCCGCACCGATGGAGCCGGCCGCCGAGCCCGCGAAGCGGGGCGGCTTGATCGGGCGGCTCGTCGGCTAGCGCCCCGCCCCGAAACGGGGGATGGCGGCGGATGCAGGGGACATGTACGTTGGGTGCATGTCCCCGCGCCTCCTCGCCCTGCTGGTCGCCGGCGCCGCGCTGACCGCCGGCTGCGGCCAGGGCGCGGTGAAGTCGTCGTCGCCGGCAACGCCGAAGCCCAGCCAGAACCAGGGCCTGATCGCGGCGTCCGCCGCCGCCACGACCGACGCCGGCACCGCCCGGGCCGCGTACACGATGAAGATGACCGGCCTCGCGGGTGCCTCGGGCGGCGTGACCGCCACCGGGACGGGCGCCGTCGACTTCGCGACGCGCAGCAGCGCGCTTCGCATGCACATGACGGTGCCGCAGGCGGGGATGACGATCGACATGTCCGAGCGGCTGGTCGGCACGACCATCTACATGCACTCGCCGCTCCTCTCGGGCGCGACCGGCAAGCCCTGGATCAAGGTCGATCTCGAGAAGTTCGGCAAGGCCGCCGGCCTTGACATCGGCGCCGCGATGAGCACGGGCGGGAGCGACCCGACCCAGATGCTCGCGTACCTGAACGCCGCCTCCGACTCGATCGACACGGTCGGCACCGAGGACGTGCGCGGGACCGAGACGACGCACTACCACGTGGTGGTCGACCTGCTCAAGATCGCCGACACCGTTCCCGCCGGGAAGCGGGCCGCGGTCCGCCGCACGTTCCGGCACGAGGTCGAGCTCGTCGGGACACGCACGCTGCCCATCGACGTCTGGATCGACTCGCAGGGCCTCGTCCGGCGCGAGCACATGGACTTCTCGATGCAGCCGCCGACCGCCACGGCGCCGGTCGAGATGGAGATGACGATCGACTACTTCGACTTCGGCGCGCCGGTCCACGTCGTGCCGCCGCCGGCCGGCCAGGTCACCGACCTGAGCGACCTCGCCCCGCCCTCGCCCTCCGCGTAGCACCGGTGAAAAATCGGGGTCTGACCCCGTTTTTTCACGAGGCGGTAGGCTGCGGCGATGCCCGCCGCTGTCCACTGGGACGACGTCGAAGGCGCCCGGCGGACGGTCGGTCACCTCGACTCGACCTGGTTCGACCTCGGCTCCGCGGCCGGCTCACGTGAGGTGGGGCTGAGCCGGATCCGGGTCGAGCCCGGCGGCTGGTCGACGCCCGCCCACGTCGAGCACGGCGAGGAGGAGATCTTCTACGTCCTCGCCGGATCGGGCCTCTCCTGGCAGGACGAGGGCCCGGGCCGGCCGGCCACGCATGAGATCGGCCCCGGCGACTGCCTGGTGCACGTCACGGTCGGCGAGCTGCACACGCTTCACGCCGGGGCCGGGGGCCTCGACGTGCTGGCCTTCGGCCAGCGCGCCCTGAGCGGCGGCGCGTGGCTCGCACGCGCCGGCGTCGCCTGGATCGGCCCGACCTGGACGACGGTGGGCGAGGAGCCGTCGCCGTGGGAGCGGGAGGCGGCGGCCGGCCCGCCCGAGGTTCCCGCCCAGCCTTCAGCGCGACCGGCCACCATCGTGAACGCCGCGGACGTCGCGCCGACGACGCGCAACGGCGCGACGGTCGCCCGCGACCGGCGCGATCTCGGGCTGGCCGCCGGCTCGGTTCGGACCGGCCTGAAACACCTCACGCTCCCGCCCGGGAAGCTCGGCGTGGCGCCGCATTGCCACTCCGCCGAGGAGGAGATCTTCGTCGTGCTGGAGGGCTCGGGCGAGCTCCTCCTGGGAGACGAGGAGATCCCGGTGCGCGCCGGCCACGTGGTCGCGCGCCCGCCCGGCACAGGCGTCGCGCACACGTTCCGCGCGGGCCTGGACGGCCTGATCTACCTGGCGTACGGTACGCGTGTGCCGAACGACATCTGCTTCTATCCGCGCTCGGGCAAGGTGTCGTTCCAGGGCGTCGGCCTGATCGGCCGGATCGAGCCGCTCGACTACTGGGACGGAGAGGACTGAGCTTGGCGGCTGTCGAGCCGGCCCCGCACCCGGACTCCGTCCTTGCGAGCTCCGACCGCGCGGTGCCGCTGACCGCCCGCCGCGCCTCCTGGGGCGACGACCCGCCCAACTCGCTCGCCGCGCTCGAGTCCTGCCTGCGCGCGCCGGTGGCCCGGGTGGCGATCGACATCCACGTCGTCGACGGGCTGGGATTCGTCGCCGGCCACGCCGAGCTGCCACCCACGACCCACGACCGCCCGACGCGGCTGCGCGACATCGTCGCCCTCGTCTCCGCCGTCCCCGGCCCCACGACGGTGGAGCTGCGGCTCGTCGGGACGGCTCCGCTCACATGGGCCCGCACCGAGGAGCTGGCCCGGCTGGTCGCGCCGGCCGCGAAGCGGATCGTCGTCACAGGGAAGGCCGACTGGAACCTGCGCCGCCTGCGCGCCGTCGCGCCCGACCTGCGGGTCGGCTTCGCCCCCGGCCTCTACCTGGGCCGTGACCCGGACCGGCTCGCGCCCCGCCTGGTCGACGCCATCCAGCTCGTGCCCGGCGCCCGCGAGGTGCACCTGCGGCTCGAGACGTTCGAGGCGCTGCTCGATGAGGGAGTCATCGACCCGGCCCTGATCCACCGCCTCGGGATGAAGGTCAGCGTGGGCGCGCTCGACACGACGACGGCCCGGTGGCAGGCCCGGCTGACCCGCGCGGTCGACGCCGGCGCGGACATGATCGCGACCGCGACGCCGCGCGGGCTCTCCCGGGGCTGAGTGCCGCTCGAGCCCTACAAGAAGAAGCGCGATCCGAAGAAGACGCCCGAGCCCTTCGGCGGCAAGCGCGGGAAGGGCGGCAGGGCCAAGGGCAAGCCCATCTTCGTCGTCCAGCGTCACGACGCCCGCCGGCTCCACTACGACTTCCGGCTCGAGGAGAAGGGCGTGCTGCTCAGCTGGGCGGTGCCCAAGGGCGTGCCGATGCGGCGCGGCGACCGCCGGCTCGCGGTGCACGTCGAGGACCACCCGCTCGACTACGCGACGTTCGAGGGCGAGATCCCGGCCGGCGAGTACGGCGCCGGCTCGGTCGAGATCTGGGACAACGGCACGTACGACCTGGTGGAGCGCAAGCGCGACGGCGGCCTGACCGTCGAGCTCCACGGCTCGCGCCTGAACGGCCAGTGGACGCTCATCCCCGCCAGGATGGACGGCGACCCGAAGAACTGGCTCCTCGTGCGCAAGGACGGAAGCGAGGCCGGGAACGGCCGCGTGCCGAGACCGATGCTGGCGCAGCTCGCGGAGAGGCCGCCCGAGGGGGAGGGCTGGCTGCACGAGGTGAAGCTCGACGGCTTCCGCGCGATCGCGACGGTGCATGCGGGCGAGGCGACCCTGTGCAGCCGGAACGGCAACGACCTGACCGAGCGGTTCGCGCCGGTGGCCCGAGCGATCCCGAACGCGCTCCGCAGCGCCGACTGCGTCCTCGACGGCGAGGTGTGCGCGCTCGACAAGGAGGGCCACGCCAAGTTCGGCCTCCTCCAGCGCGGCGAGGGGTCGCTCGTCATCTACCTCTTCGACATCCTCGAGCTCGACGGCGAGGATCTGACCGGCCGCCCGCTCACCGAGCGGCGCGAGATCCTGGCGCAGACGGTCATCGCCGACAACGGAGTCGTGCGGCTCTCGGTCGCCTTCGAGGACGGGAAGGGCCTGCTCGAGCAGGTTCGCGCCCTCGGCATGGAGGGAATCGTCTCCAAACGTGCGGGAAGCACCTATCAACCGGGGAAACGCGGAGGGGCGTGGCTCAAGGTGAAGTCGCGCGCCCGCCAGGAGTTCGTGATCGCCGGCTACACGCTCGGCAAGGGCCGGCGGTCGAAGGGCATCGGGGCGCTCATCCTGGCGGTCGAGCGTGACGGCGACCTCGTCTACGTCGGGAACTGCGGGACCGGCTTCGACGACAGGGAGCTCGACCGGCTCCAGGACCTGCTCGACCCGCTCCGCCGCGACACGTGCCCGCTCATCGAGGTGCCGCGCATGCCGCGGGTGCGGACGACCGACGTCATCTGGGTCGAGCCGAAGCTGGTGTGCGAGGTGGAGTTCGCCGAGTGGACGTCGGACGAGCGCCTGCGGGCGCCGGTCTACATGGGCCTGCGCGACGACAAGCCGGCGAGCGAGGTTCACAGGGAGCGTCCGCAGAAGGGACGCCCCGAGCCGCCGCTCTCGAATCTGGACAAGGTGTTCTGGCCGGACGAGAAGATCACGAAGGGCGACCTGATCGACTACTACCGCCAGGTCGCAGACGTGCTCGTGCCGCACCTGCGCGACCGCCCGTTCACGATGAAGCGCTACCCGGACGGGATCTCGGGCGGCCACTTCTTCCAGAAGGACGCGCCCAAGCACATGCCCGACTGGATCCCGACTGCGGCCTTCCCCGCAACGTCGCGCGACGACCGCCGCAAGCGGATGATCAACTACCCGCTCGTGAACGAGCCGGCCGCGCTCGTGTGGATGGCCAACATGGGCTGCATCGACATGAACGCCTGGTACTCGCGCGCCGACAAGGCCGACCGGCCGGACTTCGTCCTGCTGGATCTCGACCCGACGCCCGAGGTGGGGTTCTCGGGCGCCGTCGAGGCCGCCCAGCTCGTCAAGGTCGCGCTCGACGCGGTCGGCCTGCGCGGGTATCCGAAGACGAGCGGCGCCGACGGCATCCACGTGCTCGTGCCGCTCGCCCGCCGCTACGGCTACGACGACTCGCGCAAGCTCTCGGCTGCTCTCGCCCGGGCGCTCGCCGACTCGCACCCGGAGCTGATCACGACGGAGTGGTCGAAGGCCCGCCGCCACGGCGTCCTGATCGACTCGAACCAGAACGGGCCGGGGCGGACGATCGCCTCCGTCTACTCCGTGCGGCCGCGGCCCGGCGCGCCCGTGTCGACGCCGGTCGAGTGGGACGAGCTCACGCCCAAGCTCAAGGCCGAGGACTTCACCATGGAGGTTGTGCTCGGCCGGATCGCCGACCGCGGCGACCTCTACCAGCCGGTGCTCGAGGACCGCCAGGCGCTCGGTCCCGCGCTTCGCAACCTCTAGAGATGGTCCGAGGACCGGGCCGCGCCGCGGCCGAGGTAGAGCGTGCCCTCTTCGACGAAGCTCAACCGGTTCCCGTCGGGATCGAGGCAGTAGAACGACCGCTCGCCCCAGGGGCGCACCTCGATGTCGGAGACGTCGACGGCCCCGGCGGCGACGGCGCGGCGTCGCACGGCGTCCACGTCTCCGGTCGCGAAGTAGAGCTGCTCCGGCGCCGGCCGGAACGGCGGGCGGTCTCCGGCTCCCCAATCGATCAGCGCGAGGATCACGTCGCCGCACCGGAAGTAGAGACGGGTCGGGACCGTGTCGTCGGCGTCGATTCCGAGGAGATGCTCGTAGAACACGCGAGAGCGGTCGATCCGCGAGGCGGGGATGGCGATGCGGAAGACCCGCATCAGCCCGTGCGCGTCCCTGCGAACCGGGCGCCCAGCTGGGGCAGCGAGCCCGCGGCGATCAGCCCCTCCTCCGCCTCCCGGAGCTCCTCGCCCAGGTACCAGCGGTAGAGGTAGCTGGCGCGCGCCACCGGGCCGAGCTCGAACCACCGGCCGAGCCTCGCGCGGATGGTGTCGAGCGGGTGCAGGTGCGCCCGCAGCTCCGCGACCATCTCGGCCGGGGCCCGGTCACGCTCCCGGCCGGTCTCCCGCCAGCGGTCGAGGAGCCATTGCGCCGACGCCTCGTCGAAGCGGCCGACGTCGAACTCGTCGACGATCAGGGCCCCGCCCGGGCGCACGACCTCCGCCAGCCGCCGGCAGGAGGGCGCGAAGGGCTCGACGTGGTGGAGGGAGACGACGGCGACCGCGGCGTCGAACGACGCGTCCGGCTCGTCCAGGTCGGCGAGCGCGACTGGCACGACCTCCCCCTCTCCGGCGGGATCGATGGCCACGACGTCATATCCGGCGTCCACGAGCACCGCCGCCAGCTCACCCTCGCCGGCGCCCACGTCGAGCACCCGCGCGGGCGGCGGCGGAAGGCTCATGCGGACGAACTCCTCGACGGCGTGGGCGAGCATCGGTCGGCAGTATCGGTCATCGAGTACGCTCGCCCGCATGGACGACATCATCATCACCACCACGAACGACCTGCCCGGCTACGAGATCACCCAGGTGCACGGCGAGGTGTTCGGCCTGATCGTGCGCGCGCGGAACGTGTTCTCGAACATCGGCGCGGGGTTCCGGACCGTGTTCGGCGGCGAGGCGAAGGGCTACACGACGCTCCTCACCGACAGCCGCAACGAGGCCGTCGAGCGGCTGAAGGACGCCGCGCGCCAACGAGGCGCGAACGCCGTCCTCGCGATGCGGTTCGACTGCAACGAGATCGCCGACATCATGAGCGAGGTGGCCGCCTACGGGACCGCCGTAACGGTGCGCCGCGTGTAGGCGATTCGGCCTCCGCTCTGCTACCGTCCGCCCGTTCAAGGGACGTCCGTTTGGTTGCGCGCACTGCCTTCCTGACCCGTTCTCGCACGACCCCAGGAAGGAGGTGACGATCATGGCAACCGGAACCGTCAAGTGGTTCAACGACGCCAAGGGCTACGGCTTCATCCAGCCCGACGAGGGCGGCAAGGACCTGTTCGTGCATCACAGCGCGATCGTCGGGACGGGCTTCAAGACCCTCGCCGAGGGCGCCAAGGTCTCGTATGAGGCTCGCCAGGGCCAGAAGGGCCCAGAGGCCGCCGAGGTCTCCGCCATCTAGATCGGAATCAGCGCAGCGCCCGCTCGACGAGCCGCTGGAAGTGCTGGATCAGGTGCTCGCTCTCGAGCAGCAGCCGCCCTTCCTCCAGGCCTCCCGAGCGGGCCGCGCGCTGAATCGACTCCACCAGGGCCTGGTCCTCGAGGCCGACCTGGTTCCCGAACTCCTCCATCGCCGCGATGTCGGCTTCGGAGACGCCGTCGGCGTAGAACGAGTCGGCGAGCGTCAGCGTCCGACCGGCGTCGACGGGCACGAAGAAGAACGCCGTCATGTTCGCCGGCCCGGGCAGGACGTTGATCGTGAACGTCGGCCACACGTAGTGGAAGTGGGCCTCGAGGCTTCCGCCGTCCAGCGAGTAGGGCGCCCCGCCGTTTCCGGACGCCGGCTCGCGCACGTGCCCGACCTGGCTCGAGTACCACTCGCCTGAGGTCAGCTGATACTCGTCCGGATCGACGTCGATCAGCTTCGAGAAGCCGGGATGGGCGGTCGGGCAGTGGTAGCACTCGAGGTAGTTCTCGACGATCGCCTTCCAGTTGGCGGCCACCTCCCACTCGCCGCGCGAGTGATGGTGGAGCGCGCCGAAGTCGATGCCGGCGGCCGCGACCCGGGCCGGGAGCTCACCCAGCACGTCGGCGAGCGGCGGGGCGTCGAGGTCGCGGTTCACGAAGACCATCGGCCCCCAGGTGTCGATGGCGACTCGCCGCAGGCAGTAGTCGGCCCGGTCGAAGCCCGTCTCCCGGTCGGAGCGCGGCGCCGCCCGCAGGCCCCCGTCCAGCCCGTACGTCCAGGCGTGGTAGGGGCACTGGAGCGACTCGCGCTTCCCCCGTCCCTGCGCCACCTCGGTCGCCCGGTGGCGGCAGATGTTGACGAAGCCGTTCAGGTTGCCGTCGTGGTCGCGCACGACGACGACCGGCACGAGCCCGGCGTGGCAGGTTGCGAACTCGCCGGGCTCGGCGACCCACTCCGTCGGCACCGCGTACTGCCAGGTGCGCGCGAAGATCCGCTCCTGCTCTGCCCGGAAGACCGCCGGGTCGGCGAACCACGAGAACGGCAGCGTGATGCCGGCATCCAGGCCGGCCGCCAGATCGGCTTCGGTCCGGCTCACACGCTGGCCGAGGTCGCCTGGAGCGAGCGCACGCGCTGGGCGAGCGTCGCCATGATCGAGATCGCGATCTTGGGCTCCGATTCGAGCAGCTTCAGGAACCCCCGCCGCGGGATCGCCATCACCAGGATCTCGGTGTCGGCGACGACGGACGCCGAGCGCGCCCCGCCGTCGAGCAGCCCCATCTCGCCGAAGTAGTCGCCCGCGACGATCGGGATGCGGCGGCTGCCGGCACGCACGGTGGCCTTGCCGTCGAGGACGACGTAGAACGCGTCGGCGTTCGTCCCGGCGGTGACGATCGACGTCCGGGCGGGGAACCGCTTCGTGCGGCCGAGCGCCGCGACCTTGCCGAGGTGCCGGCGCGAGAGGTCCGCAAGGAGGGGCACGTCGACCAGGACGTCGACCCACGCCTTGCTCATCCGTCCGCCGTCGGCCTTGGCGTTCTCGGGAAACAGCTTCGCGACGGGGAGTCGGGCGGACACGGCGGGCCTCCGCGGGTCGGGGCGACGAGTCTAATAGATGGGAGCGGGGGCGGCGGAGCGCGCGCCGCCCAGGAGCGGCAGGCCGAAGTTCTTCTCGAACGCGGCCGTCAGCGCGTAGTGGCTCGTGAAGCCGGAGAACGCCCCTGCCGGCAGCCTGGCCGAGACCAGGATCGTCACGACCTGGCAGGTGGCCTTGTTGTTGGCGTAGACGGTGGGGTTCGAGCAGTCGATGCCCCAGTTGCCCTTGTCCTTGACCGAGAGCTCGTTCGACTCGTCCCAGGTGACGACGATCAGCGTGTCGCCGGCCCGGTAGCTGGGCGTGGCCGCGATCGCCGAGACGACCTGCTCGACGTACTGGTCGCCGATCTTGACTCGGTCGGCCTTGGTCTTGCCGGTCACCGTCTCGCACGGTCCGGTCATCCAGTGCATGTCGTGGCAGTCGTCGGGCGTCACCCACGAGAAGCTCGGCAGCCGGTCGGCGGCGATGTCGTTCCAGAGCGCGGGGTCGAGCGGCACGTCGTTCGTCGCGCACGACCCGTCCCCGCCCTTCGATGCCGGGCCGAGGTTCGTGAACCAGAACGCCGGGTTGTGGCCGTCTCGGTAGTAGGGGACGGAGCTCGTGTTCCCGGAGCAGTTCTTGGGCATCGACTGGTCGTAGCCCTTCCACGTGAGGCCGGCGGCGCCGAGCTGGTGGAAGATGTTGTCGGCGGTGGACGAGCACGCCAGGCACACGTCGAACGTGCCGCTCGCGACCGCGAGGTAGTTGGGGAAGCTCGGATGCGTCTCGCCGGCGGCGTACGACGCGAACCCGCTGTACTAGGAGATCGTCTGCGGGTAGGCCGCCTCAGCGGCCGACGGGCTGGGCTGGAAAGTCAGGTTCTCCTCCATGAGGACGACGAGGTGCGAGTACGGCCGCGTGCTGGGCGCCACGAGGCCGCACGGGCCGCCGCCTCCTCCGCCTCCGCCGGCCGGCGTCGTCACGTCGGCGGCCGCCGAGCGGCCGGAAGCGTTGCCGGCGGCGTCGAACGCGTCCACCGTGTACGAGTAGCTCGTCTGCGGGGAGAGCGACGTGTCGTCGAAGGACGTCCCCGTGCCGCTCACGGTCTTCACCTTGGAGCCGTCGCGGAAGATGTCGTAGCCGGCGACGCCGGTGTCGTCACTCGATGCGTCCCACGAGACGTGCGCCGACGTCGCGCCCGTCGCGGAGGCGGCCACGTTCTGCGGCACGCTCGGAGCGGCGGTGTCCGCGGGCCCGGTGGTGAGGCTCAGGTCGTCGATGTCGAACGTCGCCCCTGCCGCAGGCGAGCCCTCGACGACGTTCACGGTGAGCGAGTCACCGCTCGTCTTCGCCGCGTAGGCGACCGCCGGGAACTGCTGCCACGCCGACGTGACCGTGACGCACCGCTGCGCGGAACCGACGGTCGACGTCCCGCCGCTCGGCACCTCCTTCAGCTTGAGGCACACCGAGGCGCCCGGGTGGTCGCTTCGCACCCAGCCCACGAGGCTGTACGCCGTCTCCGCGACGATCGACTTGGCCGGCTTCGCGGAGGTGTACGCGTACGTCTGCTTCACGCCGGAGGCCGGCGTCGCCCGGGCCGCGTGACCGCCGCCTTGACCGGCGACCAGGGACAGCGTCCCTCCACTCGCCGCCCAGCCCGAGAGCGACCCGCCGCCGGACCCCTCGAAGCCGCCGTTGGCGATCAGATTGGTCGCGGCGGGCACGCTGGGCACGCCGAGAAGCACGACGCCGGTGATGCCGCCCGCCAGAAGCAGGTGTCGAAGCCTCCCCATCCCCTGGCGGATCGTACCCCGCCGCCAGCGGGTACGCTTCCGCCGATGGAGACGGTGTCGTTCACCCGGATGGCCGATGGGACGCGCGAGGACTACGAGCTCCTCGCGCGCTACGAGGAGGAGTACTCGGCGAAGCTGCCCGACCGGCTCCTGAACGCGCTCGACGCGCTCAAGCAGTCGCTGGTCGGCTACCAGGTGACGCGCTACGAGCACTCGCTCCAATCCGCCACGCGCGCGCACCGCGACGGCAAGGGCGAGGAGTACGTCGTCGCCGCGCTCCTGCACGACATCGGCGACGAGCTCGCGCCCCACACTCACAGCGAGATGGTCGGGGCGATCCTGCGTCCGTACGTCTCCGAGGAGATCTGCTGGATCGTCGGCCACCACGGCGTCTTCCAGTCCTACTACTACGCCGAGCACACCGGCGGAGACAAGAACGCCCGCGAGCTGTTCCGCTCGAGCCCGCACTTCGACGCGTGCGCCGAGTTCTGCGAGCGCTACGACCAGAACTGCTTCGACCCCGCGTACCACTCGCTCCCGGTCGAGTTCTTCGAGCCGATGGTGCGGCGCGTCTTCGCCGAGCCCCGCTACCTGCCGGAGTAGCGCCGCGGAGGAGGCGGGCTCAGGCGGCGACCCGTACCGGTGGACGATCCTCGCGACGGGCGTCGGCGTCCAGACGAGCTTTGCAGCGCTCTTCCTCGGCCTGCCGGTGCTCGCACCGGCGCTCCAGTCGCACTACGACCTGAGCCTCGAGGGAGTCGGCGTCGTGCTGGCCGCCGTCAACCTCGGCGTCCTCGCGACGGTGCTGCCGTGGGGGATCCTGGCCGACCGGGTCGGTGAGCGGGCCGTGATCGCGGCCGGCCTGGGGAGCGCGTCGGTCGCGGTCGCGGGGGCGGCGCTCGCGGACGGCGTCGTCCTGCTGTCGGTCGCGCTCTTCGCGGCCGGGGCGCTGGGCGCGTGCGTCCAGGCCGCGAGCGGCCGCGCGGTGATGGGCTGGTTCGAGCCGGCGCAGCGGGGGCTGGCACTCGGGATCCGCCAGACCGGTGTCCCGCTGGGAGGCGCGGCGGCGGCGCTTGTCCTGCCGGTCTGCCTGGGCGTGGGCGGCCTTCATGCCGCGCTGGCCGCGCTCGCGGTGGCCCTCGCCGTTGCCGCCGCGGCCGGCGCCGTATGGCTGCGCGACCCCGTCCGGCCGCCGGAGGCGACCGGCTCAGAGCTCCCGCCGCTGGCCGACCCGCGCATCTGGCGCCTGTGCTGGGCGAGCGGCCTGCTCTACGTCGCGCTCGGCGCCCTGATCGGGTTCGCCGTCCTCTTCCTCCACTCCGACCGCGGTGTCTCGACGCAGGTGGCGGCCGCGATGCTGGCGGTCGTGCAGGTGATCGGCGCGGGGCTCCGGCTCGTGGCCGGCCGCTGGTCGGACCGGGTCGGGACGCGGCTCGGGCCGCTGCGGCTGCTGGGGTTCGCGCTCGCCGCGGCGTCGGCGCTCGTGGCGGTGCTCGTCTCGGCGCCGCTCGCCGTCCTGGTCCCCGCGATCGTCGTCGCGGGCAGCCTGTCGCAGAGCTGGAACGGGCTCTCGTTCACGGCCGCGGCCGAGATCGCCGGCTACGCCCGCTCCGGCGCCGCGCTCGGCCTCCAGCAGACGTCCCTCTCGCTCTCGTCGGTGGTGACGCCGGTGGCGTTCGCGGCGATCGTCGCGGCCACGTCGTGGGGGGTGGGGTTCGGGGTCGCTGCGGTGGCGGCGCTGGCCGGGACCGTGGTGCTGCGCGGGCTCGGCGACTGAGGGCTGAAAAGCCGGGGTCAGACCCCAATTTTTCAGGCGCGAGCTAGCCGGCCACGCCCCAGGTGTCCGAGAGGACGTACCCCTCCGGGTAGGGGTCATCCGGGTCGACGACGAGCTGCGAGACGCCGGTGATCCAGGCGCTGCCGCGGATCGCCGGCACGATCGCCGGCCGGCCGCCGACCGCCGTCTCCTCGACGATGCGGCCGGCGAACGTGGAGCCGATCGCCGACGCGTGCGTCATCTCGTCGCCGGCGCTCATCAGCCCGCGGGCGTGGAGGACCGCCATCCGCGCCGAGAGGCCGGTCCCGGTCGCCGACCGGTCGAGCCGGCCCGGTGCGACCACGACCGCGTTTCGGCTGACCGCGCCGACGCCCTGCCACGGCCCGGCGATCTGGACGATGCTGACCCCGGCGATGCGCTCGTTCACCGGGTGGACGCAGGGCAGCTGCTCGCGGGCGGCAGCGCGGATGCGCTCGCCGGCCAGGGACAGGTCGCGTGCCTCGGCCGGCTTGATGGCGAAGCCGAGCGCGGCCGCGTCGGCGATCGCGTACCACATGCCGCCGTAGGCGACGTCGACGGTGAGCGTCCCCAGCCCCTCGACCTCGAGCGGCGCGTCCAGCCGGTCGGCGAACGAGGCCACGTTCGTGAGCTCGACGCTCTCGCAGCGGCCGTCGCGGCACCGGGCCCGCACCTCGACGACGCCGCCCGGCGCCTCCAGCCGCAACACCGTCTCGGGCTCGCGCATCTCGACCATCCCGGTCTCGAGGAGCACCGTCGTGGTGCAGATCGCGTTCGAGCCCGACATCGGCGGGTACTCGGTCGGCTCCATGATGATGAACCCGGCGTCGCAGTCGGGCCGGGTGGCGGGGACGACCAGGTTGGCGTGGCAGGCGACGCTGCCGCGCGGCTCGCGCAGGAGCAGCCGCCGCAGGCCGTCGCCCTCCCGGGCGAGCGTCTGCATCTGCTCGAAGACCGTCGCCCCGGCTGGTGGGAGGACCCCGCCGGTGACGACGTTCCCGATCTCGCCGCCGGCGTGGCATCCCACGACCGTGATCGTCCTCCGGGCCCGCATTCCGGCGAGCATACCGTCCTTGACAGGCGATCCTTCACGATATATCGTGATGGTATGCAGATAGTCGAAAGGAGAACCACCGACATGACGGGATATGCCATCGAGCATCCCGGCGGGCGCAGGCGCGCGCGCCACGAATTCCTGATGATGCACGGCCGCCGCGGCCGTGGCCGGCGCGGATTCGGGCCGGGCTTCGACCGCATGTTCTTCGGCGGCGGCCGCAAGGCCGGTCGCGGAGACATCCGGGCGACGATCCTGGCCCTGCTGGCCGAGGAGCCGATGCACGGCTACCAGATCATCCAGGAGGTGACCGACCGCACCGGCGGGGCATGGCGCCCCAGCCCGGGGTCGGTCTACCCGACGCTCCAGCAGCTCGAGGACGAGGAGCTGGTGCGCACCGTCCACAGCAACGGCCGCCGCGTGTTCGAGCTGACCGACACCGGTCGCGAGCGGGCCGCGGCGCTTCCGAGCGCCGCGCCCTGGGAGGCAGCCGGCGAGGACGACGAGCTGTCCGACCTGCGCGATCTCGCCTTCGGCCTGCTCGGCGCAACCCGCCAGGTGGCGCTGGCCGGGACGGAGAAGCAGATCGCGGCGGCCCAGGCGATCCTGAAGGACGCCCGCCGCGGGATGTATCAGCTGCTCGCCGAGGACGGCGAGGGCGACGCCGAGGGCGGCGCCTCGAGCTGAGGCCGCGGGCGGTCCGAGACCGCCACGGCCACGGCGCTGATGATGACGGCGGTCGCGAGCAGAGTGCCTGGGCTCAGGTTCTCGCCCGCGACCGCCCACCCCAGGACGACGGCGACGGCCGGGTTCACGAACGCGTAGGTCGCAACCCGCGTGGGGGCGACGTGGCGCAGGAGCCACATGTAGGCCGAGAACGTGACGACCGTCCCCATCACGATCAGGTAGGCGAGCCCAACCACGGACCTGCCCGTCACGTCGGCGGCCGCGAAGCCGTCCGCCTCGCCCGAGACGAGCGAGACGACCGCGAGCATGGCCGCGCCCCACAGGAGCGGGATCCCGGACGCGGCAAGCGGCGACGACGGGACGGGCACGAGCCGGGTCGCCACCGTCCCGGCCGCCCATGAGAGGGCCATCAGCAGGAGGAGCGAGGCATCGACGGCCGCGAGCCCGCCGCCGCTTCCCTGAGCCGCGACCAGCATGGCGACCCCCGCGAACCCTGCGACGAGCGCGGCCGTCGTCCGGCTGCTCGGGCGCCCGCCGCCGGGCACCAGCCAGGTCAGGATCGGGACGAAGAGCGGGATCGTGGCCGCGCACAGCGCCGCCGTCCCCGACGGCACGAACTGCTCCTCGCGCGCGAGCAGGCCGTGGCAGGTGACGAAGAAGAGCAGGCCGAGCACGGCGCCGCCGGCGATCTCGCTTCGCGAGGGCCACGGCGACCCGGGCTCCCGCAGCCGCCACAGGCCGATCAGGATCACCCCGCCGCCCAGGCAGCGCAGGCTCATCATCGTGTACGGCGGGATCGTCTCGACCGCATAGCGGATCGCGAGGAAGGTCGACCCCCACACCAGGTAGATCGCCGAGAACGCGGCGACCGTGGGGAGCGCGTCGCGGTCGGGCACCTCCAGCAACCTAGCCGGACGTCGGGCGGCGCGCTCCCGCTGCCGCCTGCACCAGGAAGACCGCGAAGAAGACCGCCGTTGCGGTGAGCACGACGGCCCCGCCCGAGGCCACGTTCCACCAGAAGCTGATGTAGAGCCCGGCGATCCCACTGGCCGCGCCGACGGCCGCCGCGACCGCCTGCATCGTCACCAGCCGGTCGGTGAGAAGCCGCGCCGTCGCGGCCGGCGTCACCAGCATCGCCAGCACGAGGATGTTCCCGATCGCGCGCAGCGAGACGACGATGGCGAGCGCGATCAGGCCGAGCAGGACGAGGTCGAGCACGAACACCGGGTAGCGCATCGCCTCGGCCATCTCGCGGTCGAAGGCGATAAGCGCCAGCTCCTTGTTCAGGAGCGCGACGGCGCAGACCGCGACGGCCGTGGCGGCGCCGGCCAGGACGAGATCGGTGCGCGAGACGCCGAGGATGTTGCCGAAGAGCAGCTCGGCCACGTCCTTCTGGTAGGCGGCAAGGCTCGACACCAGCACCACCCCGAGCGCGAACATCGCCGCGAAGAGGATGCCGATAGCCGTGTCCTCGGAGACGCGCCGGCCGCGGGAGAGGATGGCGATGCCGGCCGCGGTGACCGCGCCGACGGCGAGCGCGCCGAGGAGGATGCTCACGCCGGCCGCGAACGCGAGCACGACGCCGGGGAACACGGCGTGGGTGAGCGCGTCGCCGATGAACGCCAGGCCCCGCAGCACGACGTAGCTTCCGAGGACGCCGCACGCCAGGCCCGTGAAGACGACGGCGACGAGCGCCCGCTGCATGAACGTGTACTGGAGCGGGTCTGTCAGGTAGTGGAGCATCAGTGGGCGTGGTGGCCCTCGGGGGCGAGGACGAGGACGCCACCGACGTCGACCACCTGGCCGCCGTACGCCGCTGCGAGGCACGCCGCGTCGAGTGCTTCGGCCGGCGGGCCGAATGCGACGACGTGCCCGGCGAGCAGGCAGACCAGGTCGCAGCGGGCGCTGGCCCACGCCAGGTCGTGGCTCGAGACGACGACGGTGCGACCCTCGTCGCGGAGCCGGCCGAGGATGCCGGAGAACGCGGCCTCGGTCGGTGCGTCGGCGCCGGAGAGCGGCTCGTCGAGCAGGAGCAGGTCGGCCTCCTGGACGAGCGCGCGGGCGAGCAGCACCCGCTGGCGCTGGCCGGCCGAGAGCTGGCCGACCTGCCTGCGAGCGTGCTGCGCCATCCCGACGGCTGCCAGCGCCGCGGCGGCCCGGTCGCGGTCCGCGGCCGCCGGCCGGCGCAGCCAGCCGGCGCGCCGGTAGGCGCCCTGGAGCGCGATGTCGGCCGCCGAGAGCGGGAAGTCCCACCCGCCCGGCCCGAGCTGCGGCAGGAAGCCGGTCGTCCCGTGGACGTCGACCGTCCCCGCCGTCGGCCGCACCGTGCCGAGGAGGGCGCGCAGGAGCGTCGTCTTGCCGGCGCCGTTGGGGCCAATCAGGCCGACGACGGCGCCGCGCGGCAGCTCCATCGAGACGCGGTCGAGCGCGCGCCGGGCGCCGAACGCGACGGTCAGCTCGTCGACGACCGCACGGGGGGCGTCAGCCATCGGGCGCCGCTCCGGCGCACTCGCCGCAGCGGGCCGGGAGCGCGCCGAGCTCGCGGTCCAGCAGCTCGAACCCGGCCGCGGCGCTGGCCGCGCGGGCCGGCTCGAGCGCGCAGCCCTCGAGCACCGAGGTCGCCCCGCACTCGACGCACACCAGGTGATGGTGGTGGCCATCGGCGCCGCAGACGACGAAGACGGCCTCGCCCTCGCGCGTGCCGGCGTGCTCGATGAAGCCCGTCTCGCGCCAGCGCTCGACCGCCCGGTAGGCGGTCGTCAATCCGAGCCGCGGCGCCCGGGGGAGGGCGGCGGCGTGGAGCTCGCGCACGCTGAACGCCCGGCCCATGGCCCGGCCCGCCTCGAGCAGCGCTGCACGCGTGCGGCGGTTTCGCCCCGGCTCCACCGCGCGAGTATAGCGAAAATGAAACCTGTTATCGTTTTCACGTGCGACCCGTCCCCGTCGTCCTTGCCCTGCTCGCGGCGACCGGCTGCACGCAGACGGCGATCGCCACGCCGCCGCCGGGCACGATCGCGGTGGTCGCGACGACCACGCAGATGCAGGATCTCGTCCGAAACGTGGGCGGCCGGCGCGTCCACGTCGTCGGCATCCTGCGTCCGAACGTCGATCCGCACGACTTCGAACCGACGCCGAGCACGGTCGTCGCACTGACCGGCGCGAAGCTCGTCGTCGAGTCCGGGGTCGGGCTCGACGCCTGGGCCGACCAGCTCGTCGCGAGCGCGGGAACGTCCGCACCGGTGTTCGACGCCTCGGCGGCCCTTCCGATCCGCGGCGACGACCCGCACTGGTGGGGCGATCCGACGCTGGTCGAGCGGGCTGCGCGCGCGCTCGCGCGGCGGCTGGGCTTGATCGATCCGGCCCACCGGGCGGCCTATGCGCGAAATGGCGCCCGCTACGTCCGCCAAGTGGCGCGCATGGATGCCGCCAACCGGCGGCTGATCGCCACCGTCCCGCCGGCCGACCGCAAGCTCGTGACGAACCACGACGCGTTCGGCTACCTGGCCGCGCACTACGGCATCCGCGTCGTCGGGTCGGTGTTCCCCGCGCTGTCGACGGCGGCGCAGCCGAGCGCCCGGGACGTGGCCGACCTCGTCGGCCGCATCCGTGCCCAGCGCGTGCGGGCGGTCTTCACCGAGTCGTCGCTCGACCCGGCGCTCGAGCGCCAGATCGCCTCGGAGGCCGGAGTGCGGGTCGACGCCGACCTCTACGGCGATACCCTCGGCCCGGCCGGCTCTCCGGGCGCGACCTACCTCGGGATGGAGCGCTGGAACGTCCGCGCGATGGTGGCCGGGTTCCTCGGCGAGCCGCCGCCCACCGGCTGAACCCCCGGCCCGCGGATTCGACCGCGCAACAACGGTGCCAGGCACCGATGGTGCGCGCGCCTAGTAGATCGGCGCGCGCTTGACGCGGTTCGCGCCGGCCAGGAACGGCAGGCCGAAGTTGTGCTCGATCGCGCGCGTCAGGCTGTAGTGGCTGAAGAAGCCCGGGAACGAGCCCCCGGGCAGGCGGGCCGAGACGAGGATCGTCACCACCCGGCACGTCGTCCTGTTTTCCACGAAGACCCTGTGGTCGGAGCAGTCGATGCCCCAGTTCCCCTGCGACTGCACCGACCCCTCGTTGGCCTCGTCCCAGGTGACGACCACGAGCGTCCGCCCCTTCCTGTAGCCCGGGGTCGCGGCCAGGGCCGTGATGACCCGCTTGATGAAGTCGTCGCCGAACCTGATCCGGTCGGCCTTCGTCCCGCCGGTGGTCTGCTCGCAGATCGGCGAGCGCCAGTGCATGTTGTGGCACTCGCTGGGGGCGATCCAGCTGAAGGCGGGCAGGCGGCCGCGCTGGACGGCGCGGAAGAACGGCGCGAGCGCCACGTCGAACTTCGCGCACGACCCGTCGCCGCCCTTGGACTTCGCCCGGAGGTCGGTGAACCAGAACGCCGGGTTGTGGTTGTCGCGGTAGTGCGGCGCCCGGCTGTTCGTCGGCACGCAGTTGGCCGGCATCGCCTCGTTGTAGTCGCGCCAACGCAGGCCGGCCTTGTTCATCTGGTGGAAGACGTTGTTCGCGCCCGAGGCGCAGTGCAGGCACGCCGGCCGCGGAAACGTGCCGCTCACGACCGCCATGTAGTTCGGGAAGCTGGGGTGCGTCTCGCCGGCCGCACCGGGAAGGCGGCGGCACTCCTCCGCGAGCCTGTGCGTATACGGCGCGTCGGGCGTCGCCTCCCACTGGGGCACCGAGAGGTTCTCGTCCATGATGACGACGATGTGCTTGTACGGCTTCGCCGAGGCCCGGACGGTGCCGCACGGGTGCGCGCCGGTGGCCACGGCAGCGGCCGGCCGCGCCGTCGGCGCTCCGCCGGCGTCCGCCACGAGCGCGAGGCCGGCCGCGAGTGCGAGCAGCACGACGCCTCCCGCCGCGTGCCGTCGTCTGATGCTCCACACCACGCCGCCACCAGGGTAGCGGTCGCGGGCGCGGCGTGGTGGTGTCGATCAGGTGATCGCGCCTAGTAGCCGCCGCCGCCGCCGCCTCCGCCACCGGAGGCCAGGAGATAGACGACCACGACGATCGCGACGATGACGACGATGACGCCGACCGGGACCAGCGGGTTTCGCCGGCCGCCGCTGTCTGTGGGTGTGCGTTGCATACGGGTCCTACGCGGTTTCGGGGCCGGCGGATGCCCGGCGTGTGAGGCGCCTCACGCCGGTCCCCGTATGATCGCCGGGTGAACGCGCGGATACTCGTTCTGGGAGCGGGCTTCGGGGGCCTGGAGCTGGCCAGGACGGTGTCGGCCGAGCTCGGCACCGAGGCCGAGGTCGTCGTCATCGACAAGAGCGACGCCTTCGTCTTCGGGTACGCCAAGCTGGACGTCATGTTCGGGCGCACGACGTCCGCCGCCGTCCGGCTCGACTACGGCCTGGTGGAGATGCCGGGCGTGCGGCTCCTGCGAGAGACGATCCAGGCGATCGACCCGCACACCAGGACGGTGACGACCGACGCCGGCGTCCACGAGGCCGACCACCTGGTCGTGGCGCTCGGGGCCGACTACGACCTCGGCGCCACCCCGGGGCTGGCCGACTCGACGGAGTTCTACTCCGTGGGCGGCGCGGAGCGGCTGGCCGAGATGCTCCCGGACTTCACCGGCGGCCACGCGGTCGTCGGCCTGTGCGGCGCGCCGTTCAAGTGCCCACCCGCGCCGAGCGAGGCGGTCTTCCTCCTGCACGAGTACCTGGTGAAGCGCGGCCTTCGCGAGCGCTCGCGGATCTCGCTGGTGATGCCGTTCGGGACGCCCATCCCGCCCTCGCCCGACTCATCGCGCGCGGTGCTGGCGGCGTGCGCCGAGCGCGGGATCGAGTTCGTCCCGGGCCGCCGGGTGGCCTCCGTCGACGCAGGCCGCGGCGTCGCGACGCTGGACGACGGCAGCGAGCTGCGGTTCGACCTCATGCTCGGCGTCCCGCGGCACCGGGCGCCGGACGTCGTGATCGAGAGCGGCATGGCCGAGGACGGCTACATCCCGGTCGATCGGCACACGCTCGAGACCCGCTTCCCGGACGTCTACGCCCTCGGCGACGTCGCCACCGTCGGAGTGCCGAAGGCGGGCGTGTTCGCCGAGGCGCAGGCGCGGATCGTCGGCCGGAACCTGCTGACGAGGATGCGCGGCGGCGAGCCGTCCGACCGCTACGACGGGATCGGGTCGTGCTTCATCGAGTGGGGCGACGGCCTGGCGGGGCGCGTCAACGTCGACTTCTTCTCGGGCGAGAAACCGACTGGGACGTTCGACGCGCCGTCGGCCGACCTGATCGCGGACAAGGCGGCGTTCGGCGCCCGAAGGCGGGCCCGGTGGTTCGGCATGGGCACGTGACGGCCGCCGCCCGGCGCTTCGTCTCGGCCGAGGAGGACAGCGGCCGGTGGGCGGAGTTCCCCTTCCGGCCCGGCGACATCGTGATCAGCACCCGGTCGAAGCACGGCACGACCTGGATGCAGATGATCTGCGCGCTCCTCGTCTTCCGGACGCCCGACCTGCCCGCGCCGCTCGGCGAGCTCTCGCCGTGGCTCGACCGGCTGACCGAGCCGCAGGCCGAGCTGTTCGGACGCCTGGCCGCCCAGGATCACCGCCGCTTCATCAAGACCCACACGCCGCTCGACGGCATCCCGATCGAGCCCGAGGTGACCTACATCGTCGTCGCCCGCGACCCGCTCGACGCGGCGGTGTCGCTGTACCATCAGGGCGCCAACATCGACCGTGCGGTGCTGCGGCGGCTGACCGCGCAGCCCGAGCCCGACGCGCCTGCGGTACCGCGGCCCGGAGTGCGCGAGTGGCTGGTCGAGTGGATCGAGGACGACCCGGCGCCGCTGGCGTCGTTCGACTCCCTGCCGGGCGTCCTGTGGCACCTGACCGGCGCCTGGGAGCGGCGATCCGAGCCGAACATGGTCCTCGTCCACTACGACGACCTCCAGCGCGACCTGGAACGGGCGATGCGCGCGGTCGCCGGCCGGCTCGGCATCGAGGTCGAGGGCCCGGCCTGGCCGGCGCTCGTCCGCGCGGCCTCCTTCGCGGAGATGCGCGCGCGAGCCGAGACGCTCCTCCCCGATCGAAACGGCATCCTGAAGGACCCGAACGCCTTCTTCCGCCGCGGCACGTCGGGCGCCGCGCGCGAGGTGCTGTCGGAGGCCGAGCTGGCCCGGTACGAGCAGCGGGCGAGACGGCTCGCGCCCGCCGGCCTCCTCGAGTGGCTGCACCGATTGTGAGGATCGCAGGCACGGCCGCTATCATCCCGCCCGTGCCGGGCGAGCCGTTGAGAGGCTCGCCTCCACCGCATGTGGGCATGGGAGGACGGCACAGCCAGAAGGAGGGGGATCGAATGAGAACGAGGTTCGGATCGTCATTGACGGCCGCGTTCGCGCTCGTCGTCGCGTTCGCCGCGCCGGCGTCCGCCGCGACGCTCGCCAATTGGCAGATGAACGAGGGGCCGAACGCGACCGTGATGGTCGACAAGAGCGGCCACGTGAACGGCAGCATCGGCTCCGATGTCGTCACCGGCTTCACGTTCGACGGAGCGACGGGCTATCACTGGCCGTTCACCAGCCCCACCCAGCCGCCGGCCAAGCCGGGCCGCATCGTCACGGCATCGAGCTCCACGCTGAACCCGGGCTCGGGCGCGTACACCGTTGGGCTCCGGTATCGCACGACGAAGCACTTCGGCAACATCATCCAGAAGGGCCAGGCCGGCTCGTCGGGCGGGTACTTCAAGATCGAGAACCCGAACGGGAAGCTGACGTGCGTCTTCCGCGGCGTGAACTCCTCCGGCAACTTCGTGCGCAAGCAGGTGGAGTCCGGCGTGCTGAGCGACGGCAAGTGGCACCTCGCCCACTGCTCGCGCACCGCGACGGCGCTGACGCTGGTGGTCGACGGCAAGGTCGTCGACACCGCCCACGGCAGCACCGGGCACATTGAGAACAACCGCCCGATCTCGATCGGCGGCAAGCTCAACTGCGACCAGATCACGACGACCTGCGACTACTTCACCGGCGACATCGACTACGTCACCATCAAGAACTAGCCGCGTACCCCGGGGCCGCTCGTCCTCGGTGACGGGCGGCCCCGCGGGTCTACGGGCCCGCGGCCGGCGATCGGCGAGACGGCTAGGCCGAGGTCGGGTCGTCGCCCAGCGCGGCCTTCATCTGCGGCGCGAACCGCTGGAGCAGGAGCGCCGCGAGCAGGAGCACCGAGCCGGTGACGATGAACGAGACGGCCCGGGCCATCGCGGTCAGGAACGCCAGGTCGTAGAGGAAGATCTTGCCGAGCGTTGCGAAGAGCAGGGCGATCCCGCCGGCGCGCAGACCGCGGCGGTCGCCGCGGAGCGACGCCACGACCAGAGCCAGGCCGGCCGTGACCCATCCGATCGAGACGAGCACGTGCCCCTGCTGGAAGTGGTCGTGGACGGAGGCCGCGACGCGGTAGTCGGCGACGAGCTGCTCGCCGCCGAGGATGGCCGCCGCGATCGTCCACAGGCACAGCGCACCGCCGGCGCAGACGAGGAGCGCCGAAACCCGGACCGGGCCCGCCGCCCAGCGCAGGCTGCGGCCGGCGCCGGCGGCCAGAAGGAGCGCGACCGAGGCTGCTGCGGCCGCCGCCAGGCCGGCGGCCGGCGCGTGCGACGTCTCGAAGAGCATGCGCGGCGTCTCGTAGATCGCGACGACGGTCTCGGCGACGACGACGCCGGCGGCGACGCCGATCGCGGCCAGCGCCTCCCGGTCGAGCCGGGTGGCGAACGCCCGCGGCCAGGCCATCACCGCGGCGCTCACGAGTGCGGCGAGGCCGGCCACCGCGACCAGTGGATACTGGCCTGTGAGCAGCATCGTCGCGAGCTGGGCCGCGAGCAGGAACGGCAGCCAGAGCGCGTGCGTCCGCGTCGACCGATCGGAGAAGGCGAGGGCGACGAGGAACGCGGCGGCCGCCGCGAGCGCGATGCTCTCCCAGCCGGCGGTCCGGCCGTGCTGCACGATCGCCTGAAGCGACGTGTCGAGGTTCCACGCGGCCACGATGCCCGCGGAGAGGACCGAGCCGCCGGCCACGAGGAGCGCCTGCCCGGTGAGCCGGCGCCGGATCGGGCCGGCCTGGACGGCGGCCGCCAGCAGCCCGGCGACGACGAGCCACGCCCAGATCGCGTACGGCGCCTGAAGCGCCTCGGCGACCGCGTAGACGAGCGCCGCCACGGGCACGAGCAGGCCGTGCTCGAAGAGCGGCCGCGCCGGGCGCCGGGCCGACCAGGCGCAGACGCAGGCCGACGCGACGAGCGCGGCCAGGCCCTCGAGGCCGTGCCGCTCGCCGAGCCGGCTCCAGCCCCCGGTCAGCTCGTCGACGGGCGCGGTCAGGCTCAGCGCCAGCACCGCCCCGGCGGCCCACCAGGCGGCGCCCGTCGCCAGGGCGACCCACTCGGGCAGCCAGCGCACCAGGAGCGGCGTCCGCCGGTAGGCCAGGAGCGCGGCGGCCATCCCGGCGTAGGCCAGCACCGCCTGCTCCGGGCCGAGCGCCCAGACCGGCAGGAAGCCGATCGCGAGGGCAGGCACGAGCCAGGCCGGCGCCAGCTCCGGCTTCGCAAAGGTGCGAAGCCCGAAGCAGAGGACGACCCCTGCCAGGGCGACCGCGACCAGCGCGACGGAGCCGCCGGTCGAGCCCGTTCCGACGTGCCGGAGCGTCGCCTCGAGCGGCTCGAGCACGTCGAGGGCAGCCATGATCCCGAGCACCAGATAGGCCGTCGCCGAGACGATCGCACGCAGGCTGCGCGTCGAGCTGCGGCGCCTGATGCGCTCGCCGACCAGGACGAGCATCGCGGACTCGGCCGTCCAGGCGCAGACGAGCGCCGGCCCGCCTGCCAGCAGGCCGGTGGCGATCGCTGCGCTCGTGAGGCCGAAGCCGGCCAGGAGGTCGGCCAGGTTGGCGTGCGGGCGGCGGACGACGACCGGCACCGCGGCGAGCAGGAGCCACGCGCCGCTCAGCCCCGCGAGCGCCAGCCCCGTCAGCGAGTGTCCGTCGAGCTCGCGCGAGCCGCCGAACAACGCCGCGGCGCCGAGCGTCATCGTGAAGGCGCTGCCCGCGGCGAGCGATCCGAGCCCGCTCAGACGGCCGCGCTCCCGCGGCAGGAGCTCGAGCAGGAACGTGAGGCACACGATCAGGGCGGTCATGACGCCCGCGGCGACCACCGGGCCGCCGAAGCCGACGTCCCCGGCCGAGAGCGCGAGCAGCGCCAGCGTCTCCGCGAACCCGATCGCCCACGCCGACGCGGCCAGCCGGCGCCAGCCGGTGCTGACGAGGAGCACGAGCGCGGCCGCGACCATGACGGCGCCGAAGAGCACGCCGCCCGTGGTGACGTCCTCGCTCACGGTGAGCGGCGCGAGCATCGCGGCGGAGACGCCGAAGACCGCCAGCGGTTCCTGGCGGATGCGAAGCCCAGCTGCGACCGCCAGAGCGGCGATCAGTGCGGCGAGCGGCGCCGCCGCTCCGGATGCGATCAGGTGGTAGACGGACGTGGCGGCCCACAGGCTGGCGTAGAGGCCGCCGATCCCGACCCCCGCGGCGGCCAGGATGGCGTCGGAGCGCCACGAGCGGCGGTCGAGCTCGATCGCGGCTGCGAGCAGCGCGAGCGAGACGGCCGTGCCGATGCCGACACGCATGGTCGGCGTGATCCAGCCTCGGCTCGCCGCGAGCACGAAGAGGAGCACGATCCCGAGCACCGTCGCCACGCCGCCGGCCCACGCCAGCGTGCGGGCGGCGAAGAGCTGGCCCGCGAGCTTCCCCCAGTCGAACGGCGGCCTGGCCGGCCTGGCCGGCGTGGGCGGAGGGGGCGGGAGGCTCGGCTTGGCCGGCGCGGGTACGGCCGGCGCACGAAACAGGGTTGGCGGGGAGGGCGCCGCCACGCGGCGTTCGTGGACCTCCGCCGCGGCCTGCTCCAGGCGCCACACCCGCTCGGTGAGTGCCTGCACGGTCCGCTCGAGGCGGGCGATCTGCGGTGACTGTTCGTCGTTCATATCCCC
>JAICKX010000115.1 GCA_025927685.1 Thermoleophilia bacterium
CGCCGCTCCCGGCGCCAGGGGCGGCCCAGGCCCCCTTTCCTATCCGCCACCCACCGCCTCGCCGCCCCCCCGGGGGGCGTCTCCCCCCCCCCGCCAGGCCCGCCCCTGGGGGCGCCCGGCGCCGAATCCCAGCCAGAACCCGACGAGCAGGAACGCACCGAGGAACGGCCACAGGCGCAGGCCCGGGGCAGCGACGACGTAGGCGGCGACGACGCCCGCGAGCGAGATCCGCCACCGCGCGGAGGCGTCGTCGACGGCGCGGACGTACGTCACCGGGGCGCCGTATAGAGCACGTGGGGGTCCGCCGCGCGCTGCCGGACGCCGGCCGGGAACAGGATGCAGAGACCGCGCCTGCGCTCCCAGCGCGCCGTGACCGCCACGACGAACATCGCCGAGGCGGCCGTCCAGGCGGCAACCATCGCGGGCGCCCATGCCACGGCGGTGAGGACCCTCGTGCCGCCGTGATCTCCGCTGAAGAGCAGCACGACGGCGACCGCCGGCCAGATCCGCGCGATCAACGCCGCCCCGAGGCGCAGGCGGGAGACCCTGGCCGGCGGCACCAGCTCGACGCCCGCCGCAGCTTCGCGATAGACGACCCGTCCCCGCAGGCGGGCGCTGCGGAGCAGGTGGAGGCCGACGGCGCTCGCCGCCGCCGCCGCCAGCCATCCCACGTAGGCGCTCGCAGGTGCCCGGGCGAGCCAGGCTGCGAGCCCCCCGAGCCCGGCGAACGGCAGGAAGAGCGCACCGGCGGCCCTGGCCAGCTCGCGCCACCAGAGGAGCGCGGCGCACAACCGCGGGTCGTCGTGCACGAACACCTTCGACGGCCGCGGCCCGCCCTCGCTCACCAGGATGCCGCGTTCAGTGCCCACACCCAAAAGGTGTCAGCACCCCGGGGGGTGCCGCATCACCTGAACGGGTCAGCCGGCGGCCGAGTTGCGCTCCCAGATGAGGCGCAGGCCCTGGAGCGTGAGGAGCGGCTCGACGTGGTCGACGGCCTCGCAGTGGGGCGCCACCAGCGCCGCCATCCCGCCGGTCGCGACCGCCACGGCCCCGTCGCCCAGCTCGGCCCGGAAGCGGCGCAGGAGGCCGTCGACGAGGCCGGCGAACCCGAAGATCGCGCCCGACTGCATGTTGGTGTCGGTGTTCGTGCCGATCGCGTGCTCGGGCGCGCGCAGCTCGACCTTCGCCAGGCGCGCGGCCCGGTCGCGCAGCGCGTCGGTCGCGACCTGCACGCCCGGTGCGATCGCGCCGCCCATGAACTCGCCCGCGGCCGAGACGGCGTCGAAGTTGATCGCCGTCCCGAAGTCGACGACGACGCACGGCCCGCCGTAGCGCGCGAACGCCGCCGCGGCATTGGCGATGCGGTCCGGCCCCACCTCGTCGGGGTTGTCGACTCGCATGCCCACGCCGGTGTCCAGGCCCGGGCCGACGATGACGGCCGGGCAGCGGAGCCGGTCGCGCGCCACTCCCTCGTATTCGATCGTGAGGGCCGGCACCCCGCAGGCCAGGCAGATGCCCGTCACGTCGGCCAGCGAGCGGCCGCGCAGCTCGAGCAGCCCGCGCAGCTCCAGCGCGAGCTCGTCAGCCGTGTGCGTGCGGACGGTCGTCGTGCGCCAGTGCTCGACGGCCTCTGCGCCGTCGTAGAGGCCGGCGACCGTCTGCGTGTTGCCGGCGTCGAGCGCGAGCAGCATGCGTCACTCGTCGGAGAGCTCGAACCCGGGCGGGAACGTGGTCTCGATCGCGCTGTCCGGCTTCAGCTCCTCGATGGTGACGTCCTGCGTCGTGTGCACCTCGGCCCGCGGGATGATGCGGCTGGGGCGGTTCTTGTCCCACACCCACACGTCCTCCATCGTCAGGTGCACGAGCGGGTAGGCGGGCTGGTTGGCCGTGTCCATCTCGAGGCGGTTGCACAGGTAGGTCGCCTCGGCCGTGAGCACGCAGTACTTGAAGAGGCCGAAGACGGTGGCGTACTCCTTCTTCAGCCGGATCTCGAGCTCCGCGTCGTATTCCTCGAGGTCTTCGATAAAGGACATGGCGGGAGTCTAGATCCGTCGGGTGCCGCGCACCGCCCAGGCCCGCGCGATCAGGCTGATGGAGCCGTCCGGCTCGGCGGGGAGCGTCTCGCGGAGCCGCTCGCGCAGCGCGGAGCGGCGATCGGGCGGGAGCGAGACGCAGTAGCCGGGCGCCGGCCCCTGGCCGCCCTCGAACGGGCTCCAGTAGTCGTCGAAGTCGGCGAAGACCGTCGGCACGTCGATCGCCCGGGTCTCGACGCCGGCGAGGCCCGCGCCGGAGCAGAGCGCCTCCAGGTCGGCGGCGTTGCAGCCCGACATCCGGATGCCCTCGTCGAGCTCGGCGGCCACCGGGTCGAGCTCGGACGCGGCGTCCCAGAACCGGCGCATGAGCTGCATCTCGCCGGCGTAGTCCCACACGTACCCGCCGACCACGCCGCCCGGCCGCACGACCCGCCGCATCTCGGCGGCGCCGCGCGCAGGGTCGGGGAGGAAGTTCAGGACGAGGCTGCTCGCGACCGCGTCGAAGGAGGCATCCGGGCGGTCGAGCGCCTGGGCGTCGGCGACCGCGAAGGATGCGCGCGGGTCGCGCACCCGCTCCGCCGCGTACGCCACGAAGGCCTCCGACGTGTCGACGCCCTCGACCGAGGCCGGCTCGGCATGCGCGAGCACCGTCTCCGTCAGGGCTCCCGAGCCGCAGCCGACGTCGAGCCAGCGGCCGCCGGACGAGACGTCGAGCCACGCGACGAACTCGCGCGCGACGAGCCGGCTCCACCGGCCCACATACCGCTCGAGCCGCTCGGCGTTGTCCCAGACCTCGGCGGGCATCCGCCGATCCTAGTGCTACACGATGCCGGGCAGGATCCGCTTCGTGCGGCCGGCGTACTGCGCGTACTCGGGGAACTCGGCGCGCAGGTTGGACTCCTCGTAGTGCGTGCGCGCGATCTGGAGCCCGAGGCAGACGAGCCAGGCTCCGGCGGCGGCCCAGGGATGGCGCGAGCCGACCACGACGCCAACGGCGGCCGTGAGCTCGCCGAGGTAGAGCGGATGGCGCACGAGCCGGTACGGCCCGCGGACGACCAGCCCGCGCACGTCGGGGAGGATGCCGAAGCACCGGCCGAGGAAGGCGACCGATGCGATCGAGAACGCCAGCCCGGCCACGAGCAGGACGTCCGACACGACGACGCGGATGCCGCTGCCAGCGTCGGCGCCGAAGAGCCCGACCGAGATCATGGTGAGCTGCGACAGGAGCGCCACGGCCACGCCGAGCGGCGCCCGGTCGCGCCGAAGCGGCGCCGGCCGGATGTTGATCAGCACCGTGAACATCACCCACAGCGCGCCCGAGAGGACGTGGAACGCCGCCGCCGACGCGGACGACGCCCGGGCCGTCGCCTCGACCTGCACGACCACCATGACGGTGAAGAGCAGCGTCGGGATGGCGCGCGCGCCGAGGAGCGTGAGCACGTCCGGGATCGGGCCGGCGCGGGAGACGTAGTCGGTCACCCTCCGGTCATCGGCGTTCCGGCCCCGCTACATGAGCGAAAGCCCGGCCGGCTCGACGCCCTGCGGCTCGAGCGCCGCCAGCCACTCGCGCGCCGGGCGGCCGTGCAGCGGCAGGTCAGGCGCGAGGTCGCACAGCGGCCGCAGCACGAACTCGCGCTCGTGGGCGCGCGGGTGCGGCAGCGTGAGCCGCGGATCGGCGCGGAGGACGCCCTCGAACCACAGCAGGTCGAGGTCGAGGGTGCGCGGGCCCCAGCGCACCTCGCGCACGCGGCCGTGTGCGGCCTCAACGGCGAGCAGCACGTCGAGCAGCTCGTCGGGGCCGAGCGCGGTGTCGAGCGCGGCGACGGCGTTCAGGAACGGCGGCTGATCCGTGACGCCGACCGGAAGCGAGCGGTAGACCGGCGACGCGGCGGCGATCGGGCCGGCCTCACGGCCCAGCTCGGCGGCCGCCGCGCGCAGCGTCACGGCAGGATCGGACAGGTTGCCCCCGAATCCGACGTACGCCCGGCTCACCCGGTCGGGTGCACTTTCCACATCACCCCTTAACGAATCGCTCACATTTGCCGATGTCCTGATCAGGGTACGGGTGATTCGCGTTGGCCGTATCCGCTCCCGGCTCTGACCAAGGATGGTGCCATGTCGACCCTCATGGAACTGACCGTCGTGCTCGTGCTCTGCCCGGCCGCGCTGGCCATCTGGGCGGATGCCCGCTACCCGAACCTGCGCCCGCGCGAGGTGAAGCGCACGACCGTCCACCTGGGCATCGGGGGCCTCCTGGCCTTCCTCGGCATGCGGGCGATCCTGGCCGCCATCGCTGCCGAGCTCTCCGGCCCGACGGGCAAGGCCACGGCCCTCCTCGCCGCCTGCGCGGTGATCACGTACTGCCTCACCGTGTCGGTCTGGATCGTGCGGCTCGCGTCCGAGACCGTCCGCGAAGGCCGGTAGCGCTCAGACCATCACTTCGCGCAGGGCGGCGGCCGCCTCCGCGCGGGTGCGCGCCTTGAGCTTCCGCAGGATCGCCTTCACGTGCCAGCGCACGGTCTCCGGCGAGAGGTACAGCCGGTCGGCGATCTCGACGGTCGTCTCGCCGGCGGCGATGTGCTGGAGGATCTCGAGCTGGCGCGGCGTCAGGCGCTCGCGGTGCGGCAGCTTCGACGCGAGCAGCATGCGCCGCTGCGACTCGCGCACGTCCTCGATCAGGTGCGCGGCCATCGTGCGCGACAGCGCGGCCTCGCCGGCCAGGACGCCGTTCAGCGCGGCGGCGAGCCGCTCCGGCGGCTGGTCCTTGGTCAGGTAGCCGGCGGCGCCGGCCCGCACCGCGGCCAGCATGTCGCTCGGGTCGCGCGACTCGGTCAGGATGACGACCCTCGGCGCCGCGCCGTCCATGTCGGCCAGCCTGCGCACGAGGTCGATGCCGCTGCCGTCGGCGAGGCGCAGGTCGGCCACGACAAGATCGGGCTGCGTCCGGCTCGCGACCTCGGCCGCCTCGGCGACGCTGGATGCGGTGCCGACCACCGTGAGCCCGCCGGCTTCGAGCACCGCGATGAGCCCACGGCGGAACAGCGGCTGGTCGTCGACGACCAGGATGCGCACCTGCGTCATGTTCCCGTTATACGGCGGAATTGGGCCGAGCGGAAGACTCGGCGACCACCGCGACCTCATCCAGGCTGTGGCTGATCGGCACGTCCGGCTTGGCGACTCGTACCCTGGCGTGCGTCACGCCGAACCGCTCCACCAGATCGTCGGCGATCAGCGCGGCGAGCCGCTCCAGCAGCCGGTAGGGGCCACCCGTCGCCAGCTCCACGACCCGGTCGCAGACGGCCGAGTAGTTGACCGCGTCGGCGAGCTCGTCCGTCTCGTCGGCCCGGGACGGCGGGCACTGGAGCCACACGTCGAGGACGAAGTTCTGGCCGTTCTCGCGCTCCTCGGGGTGGACGCCGTGGTAGGCGAACACGGCGAGGCCGCGGATCTCGATGGCGACTCCCCTCACGGCGCCGCCTCGACCGCCGCCGCCACCGCGAGCGCCTCACGGGTCTCGCGCACGTCGTGGACGCGCACCATCCAGGCGCCGCGGCGCACGGCCTCGACGTTCGCCGCCGCCGTCGCCACGGCCCGGGGCGCGTCGGGATCGCCGATGATCGCGCCCAGGAACCGCTTGCGCGAGACGCCCACGACCACCGGCGGGCCCACGGCCACGATGGCGTCGAGGCGGCGCAGGAGCGACAGGTTGTGCTCGCCGGTCTTGCCGAAGCCGATGCCCGGGTCGACGCAGATCGCCCCGCGAGCGATCCCGGACGCCTCCGCGGCCTGCGCGCGCTCGGCCAGGAACGCGGCCACCTCGGCCACGACGTCGTCGTAGCGGGGATCGTCCTGCATCGTCCTGGGCGTCCCGCGCATGTGCATGAGGCAGACCGGCACGCCGGCCTCCGCGACGACGCCCGCCATGCGCGGATCGCCCCGAAGCGCCGTCACGTCGTTCACGAACGCCGCCCCCTCGGCGATCGCCCGCTCGGCCACGAGGGCCTTCGAGGTGTCGATCGAGATCGGGACATCCGTCGCCTCGCGCAGGCCGCGGATGACCGGCAGGACTCGGTCCAGCTCCACCTCCGCCGTCACGCCGTCCGACCCGGGCCGCGTCGACTCGCCGCCCACATCGAGCAGCCCGGCGCCCTCGGCGGCCAGGGCGACGCCGCGGGCGACGGCGATCTCCGGATGGAGGTACTCGCCGCCGTCCGAGAACGAGTCCGGGGTCACGTTGATCACGCCCATGACCGCCGGGGCAGGGAAGCGATCGCGAAGCGCAGGCACCCGCACGATTCTAGAATGGCGACCGCCGTCCACCTGCCGGGAGGGGCTCTCGCCGTTTCACACCTCGCACACCGACGTCGAGGCCGACCTGCTGCGGCAGGCGCTCGGCCCAGGCGCGAGCGTGCTCGAGGCCGGCTGCGGGCGCACGACCCGCCTCAGCGGCTACCGCGACCGGATCGACCGGCTCGTGGGCGTCGACCTCGACGAGCCCGGCGGGCGGATGAACGAGGAGGTGGACGAGTTCCTCGTCGCCGACCTGTGCGGACCGCTCCCGTTCGCCGACGGCACGTTCGACCTCGTGTACTCGAACTTCGTCGTCGAGCACCTCGAGCGGCCTGCGGGGGCGTTCGCCGAGTGGCACCGAGTGCTCCGCCCGGGCGGCTCGGCCGTGGTCGTGACGAGCAACCGCTCGAACCCGCTCATGGCGGCCGCGCGGCTCCTGCCGCAGAGGCTGCGGACGGCGGTCAAGGGCCGCGGCCCCGGTGCCGAGTCCCGCGACGTCTTCCCCGCCCGCTACCGCGCCAACACGCCCTCGGCGCTCACCGCGCAGCTCGTCCGGGCGGGGTTCCAGCCGGTGCGTGTCGTCCCGGTCGCCACGCTCCACCGCTACGCCGGCGAGCGGCGGGCGGCCGCGGCGCTCCTGCGCGGGATCGAACGGGCCCTGCCGGCGCGGCTGCGCTCGACGATCGTCGCGTGGTACCGGCGCGACGCGCCGGCCGGTTGACGCTCGCAGCGGCGGCCAATTGGCCGCGCGCCTACCCCCGGTACGACAGCGACGTCGCGGTCGGGAGCAGCCGCTCGTAGCCGTACCCGGTGATCGGGCGGTGGCCGGGCCGCCACAGCTCGGCGGAGTTGTTGTTGTCGAACCCGATGGCGTCCGTCGCACCCATGGTGGCCAGCACGGTGGCGAACTTCGGCATCGTGAGGCCGAACCCGTTCTTGCCGCCGATCAGGATCATCCAGGCCGAGCCACCGGAGCGGACGAGGGCTGGGCGCCAGCAGCCACCGCCGCAGTCCCACTGCCACGGGTCGACCGAGTCGGGGCGGCGCGCGATCGCGTGGCCGGCGTCAACGAGCATCGGCTTGCCGCCGGCGATGTCGGTGACGTTGCCCCAGCCGGCGTCGTCGATCGCGGTGTCGACGGCCGGCGTGCCCGACTGGGCGCCCGCCTCGAGGCCGTCCGCGGCGACGTGGTTCACGGTGTCCGTCCGGGCCAGGGCGACGACGCCGCCCGCGGGGACCGCAACCGACTCGCCCGGCTGGCACACGTTCTGGGCGCAGGTTCCCGGAGCGGCGATCGGCATGGAGACCGGCCGGCGCTCGGCGGTGGGCTCGGTCATCCGGAACGCGACCACCGATTCGGGCTTGTTCACGCCGTTCACGTTCGTGAAGCCGGCCTGCCTGCCGCGCAGCTCGGTCGCGAGAGCGTCCGAATCGAGGGCGACGCCGATCGCGCCGGCCGGGACGGTGACGGTCTGGCCGGTGCGTGTGTAGACCGCGACCTGGTCGCTTCGGATCGCGCTCGCGAGGGTCCACGCGCTCGGGTTGAACGCGCCCACCGTCGCGGACGTGCCGCCGGCGAAGTCGAGCTTCATCGGCCGGACGATCGGGTGGCCGAACACGAACCGCCCGCCGGGCTTGTAGCCGACGGCGAGGCTGCCCGTGCCGAAGCGGAAGACGCGCCGGTTCTGGACGAGGATGCCGCTCGTGACGCTGCGCGTCGGGCTCCAGCTCTTGTAGATCGAGTAGTCGCCGGTCATCGCGGCGACCAGGCCGGGAGGCCCGCCGGAGGAGGCGAGATGCGAGATCACGTGGTCGGTGATCCAGGTCGTCCCGCCGTCGTACGGGCCGAGCAGGGACGAGTGCAGGCTCACGTGCGGGTTCCCGATCTTCCAGGCGAGCTTGTAGACCTCCTGGGCGCCGAACACGCCGCGCACCGTGATGCGCGAGTGCACGAGCGTGAGGCCGGGCTTCAGCGTCTTGCGCGAGATGAGCACCTTCGTGGTGACGGGGCTCGCCCACGCCGTCGCGGCGCCGGAGAGGGCCACGAGGCCAACGAGGCCGATCCCGACGACGCGGGTGAAGACTTTGGATGACACGCCAGGAACCCCCTGCTGAAAGCCGATGCGTTACAAGGGTTATCGGCGCGAGGGGGACGGGATGTGCCCCCGTCGGGGGGAGGGTCACCCACCCGAAGCGGTGAACCCCGAGCCGCGGGCGGCGAACCACCGGGGTCAGACCCCGCATCGAGCGAGGGCGCATGCTCGTGACGGCCTCGGCACAGATGGGCGGGGCTGCGCCTGGCCCGGACCGTGGTGTGCAACGAGCGCGTGCCGGGTCTGACGCTCCGTGCGGAGCCGAGCTCGATGAGCGACGCACCTGATCCCTCGGAGGTGCAGGCTGGTTGGGCGAGGCGTATGATCGCGCCGATCATCACAAGGAGGTCGGAGTGAAGCACTCACCGGAGATCGAGAGCTTGATGCGCGCCTCGGTCGCGGCGTTGGAACGGAGCGACCTGGCGTTCATCGAGGAGCACACATCTCGCGCCGACGGGACGGTCGCGATCGGCAGCGACCCGGCAGAGTACGCCCGCGACTTCGACACGATCATGCGGCTGATGGCGGACTCGACCGCCGACGCCGGTCCGCAGATTCGGGTCACACTCGACGAGATCCACGGCTACGAGGAAGGCGACATCGGCTGGTCGGACGCAACCGGCCACTTCGAGCACGACGGCGCGACGGTACCGGTGCGGATCACCGACGTTGCCCGGCGCGAGGACGGCGTATGGCGATCCGTTCAGACGCACGCGTCGATCGGCGTCCCGACCGCCAGCATGTTCGACTCCATGTTCACGGGCGCCGGCGCCGCCACCTAGCCGGGCCGCTCAACGTGAACGCCTCCGCCGCGGCGGCCTCCGCTCAGCTGGGCTGCGGCGACTCCGGCGGCTGGCCGGAGGCGATGTTGCCGGGGAGCGGCAGGCCGATCCCGCGGGCGCGGCCGGGCTCCTTGCGCGGCTGCTCGGCGACGGGCGGCTCGGACTCGTTCGGCTGCTGGTCGGCGAAGACCTCCTCGGGGGCCTCGCCCGAGAGCAGGCGCTGGAACTGGTCGGAGTCGAACGTCTCGTACTGGATCAGGATCTTCGACATCGACTGCAGCTCGTCGATGTGCGACGTCAGGACCTCGCGGGCCCGCTCGTGGGCGGCCTCGACGATGCGGCGGATCTCGTCGTCGATCTCGCGCGCGATCTCCTCGGAGTAGTCGGCCTCGTGGCCGAAGTCGCGGCCCAGGAAGGGCTGCGAGGAGTCGCGGCCGAAGGTGCGCGGCCCGAGCTTCTCGGACATGCCCCACCGGGTGACCATCCGCTTGGCGGTGTCGGTCGTCTTGTTGAGGTCGTCCTCGGCGCCGGTCGTGACCTCGCCGAACACGAGCTCCTCGGCCGTGCGCCCGCCCAGGTTCTTCGCCAGGCCGTCGAGCAGCTCCGCGCGCGAGCGCATGAACTTGTCCTCGCTCGGCAGCGTCACCACGTAGCCGAGCGCCATGCCGCGGCCGACGATGGAGATCTTGTGCACGGGGTCGTTGTGGGTCAGGTAGTGCCCCACCAGCGCGTGGCCCATCTCGTGGACGGCCGTGATCTCGCGCTCCTTGGGCGAGAGCAGCCGGGTCTTCTTCTCGGGCCCGGCGATGACCCGCATGATGCCCTCTTCGAGCTCGAGGTTCTCGATCTGCTTCTTGCCCTTGCGGGCGGCGAGCAGGGCGGCCTCGTTCACGAGGTTGGCGAGGTCGGCGCCGGTGAAGCCCGGCGTCTGCCCGGCCAGCGCCTCGATGTCGACGACCTGCGACATCGGCTTGCCGCGGCTGTGCACCTCGAGGATCTTCTTGCGGCCGACCCGGTCGGGCCGGTCGACGACGACCTGGCGGTCGAAGCGGCC